>CAZYCD010000169.1:0-10473 GCA_964645345.1 uncultured Micromonosporaceae bacterium | reverse complement strand
GGCCTGCTCACCTACGGCGCCTACCTGCGCCTGTCCGACCTGCTCGATCAGCAGGTGCCCGAGTCCAACCCGCCAGCCCACGACGAGCTGCTGTTCATCACCATCCACCAGGTCTACGAGTTGTGGTTCAAGCTGCTGCTCGCCGAGCTGAGCGACGCCCGCGACCGGATGCTGGCCGGTGAGGCGTACCTGCCACGGGTACGGCTGGCCCGCGCCCGGGTGGTCGAGGACCTGCTGATCAAGCAGGTGGACGTGATCGACACCATGACGCCGCAGGACTTCCTGGTCTTCCGCAGCAAGCTCGCGCCGGCATCGGGCTTCCAGTCCGCCCAGTTCCGCGAGATCGAGTTCCTGTCCGGGCTACGCGACCCCGGGTACCTGCGGCGGTTCCGGGGACTGACCGACGATGAACGGCAGCGGTTGGACCGGAGGCTGTCCGAGCCGTCGCTGTGGGACGGGTTCCTGGCGGTACTGGGACACGCCGGCTTCCCGGTGTCCACATCGGACGAACGGTTCGCCGCGTACGCGCGGATCGCCGGCGACCGGGAGCAGTTCGGGCCGCTGTGGGACCTGGCCGAGGCGCTGGTGGACCACGACCAGGCGTGGTCGCTGTGGCGGGCCCGGCACGTGCTGATGGCCGAACGGCAGATTGGTACCAAGACGGGTACCGGCGGGTCGGCCGGCGGCGCCTACCTGCGCTCGCGCATCGAACTGCGGTTCTACCCGGAGCTGTGGGAGCTGCGCAGCCGGCTGTAAGTGATCTCCCGGCTTCGTGCCACACCGCCGCTCGCTGGGCCGCCCGGGCTCGCCGCGCACCTAGCGTCGGCGCTATGGGGGCAACAGGTGAGGGCCGGTACCAGCTTGAGGCGGAGATTGCCCGGGGTGCCGTCGGTACCGTCTGGCGGGCGGTCGACACGCAGACCGGCGACCGGGTCGCGGTGAAGGTGCTGCGACCCGAGTCGGCCTCGCAGCCGGGGCTGGTCGAGCGGTTCCTGACCGAGGCGGAGCTGCTCGGGGAGCTGGATCATCCGTCGCTGGTACGCGCGCGGGATCTGGTACCGGCGTTCGGCGGGTACGCGCTGGTGCTCGACCTCGTCGACGGTACCGACCTGCGGCGCCGGCTGGGCGCGGACGGTCCGCTCCCGCCCGCCGTGGCGGCGGAGATCGTGGCGCAGCTGGCCGACGCGCTGGCCTACCTGCACGGCCGGGGCATCGTGCACGGCGACGTGAAGCCGGGCAACGTGCTGGTACCGGTCGACGGGTCCCCGGTGCGGCTGGTCGACTTCGGGGTGGCCCGCCGCCTGGACGCCACTTCGCCCGCCGCCGTACCTCCGGCGGCGAGGACGCTGCACGCGACGCCGGAGTACGTGTCGCCCGAAGTGGTCGCCGGGGAGCCGACCGGTCCGGCGTCGGACGTCTACGCGCTGGGCATCGTGCTCTACGAGCTGCTGTCCGGCCGTACCCCCTACCGCGGTGGTACCGCGACCGAGGTGCTGCTGCGGCACGCGACGTGCACGCCGGTACCGCCGCTGGGCGCGCCGCCGCAGGTGTGGCCGGTGATCCTTGCCTGTACCGCCCCCCACCCTGCGGACCGGCCGGCGACGGCGACCGTGGCCAACCGGCTGCGGGGCCTGGAACCCTTGCTGGACGGGCTGCCCGCGCTAGCCCCGCTGGCGGCGGACGCGGTCACCTGGTGGCCCCGCCGGTCCGCCTCCGCGGCCGGGCCGGCGCCCGACCGGATGCCCATGCCCGAACCGGTGAGTGGCTCCGGGCGGCCGCCGCTGCTGGCGGCCGCGTCCGCGAGGGTGACGGCGTCCGCCACGGTGACGGCGTCCGCCAGGGTCACGGTGTGCGCGAGGGTCGCCGTGCCTGAGCGGGCCGTCGCGGTCGCCGCGTAGCGAGCGCTCAGCCCGCGGCGAGCCGCACGGCCGTGCGCACCGCCGACTCCACGGCCGGGTCGGCCGGCGCGAGGGCGTCCAGGGCGAGCAGTGCCGCTCCGGCGACCGGCGGGTCGGCCACGATACCGATCTGCGCGAGCGGCGCGGCCGCGAGCAGCCCGTCGACGACCGCGTTGTGCAGCAACGGGTGCCGGGCGGCCAGCACGCCGCCGCCGAGTACCACCGCATGCGGCCTGTCCAGCAACTCCAGCCGGCGAGCCGCCACCGTGGCCAGCGCGACAACCTCCTGCGCCTGCTGCGCCACCACGTCGCGGGCCACCGGGTCGCCGGCCGCGGCGACCGTGAACAATACCGGTGACAGCTCGTCGATCCGGTCCCGCTCCAACTCGCCGAGATGCACGGCGGTCGCGACGTCCTCCACTGTGGACCGTCCAAAGTGGTCAGCCACGGCCGGGGTGAGCGCGGTCGCCGGGCCGCGGCCGTCCTCGCCCCGGGCGGCGTGCCACAGCGCCAGCTTCGCCAGGTGCTGCCCGCCGCCCCAGTCCCCGGTGATGTCGCCGAGAGCGGGGAAGCGGGCGGTGCGACCGTCGCCGGTACGCCCGACGCAGTTGATGCCCGCGCCGCAGACCACGGCGACCGCGTCCGGGTTGGAGGTACCGGCGCGCAGCAATGCGAACAGGTCGTTGTCCAACCGGTGCTCCCGGGCCCATCCGGCCTCGCCGACGGCCTTCATCAGCACGTCGACCTCGACGGGCAGGTCCGCGCCGGCGATGTAGACCTCAGCCCGCGACAGCACCGTACCGGCGGGCAGGCCAGCCTGGGCGACCGCCTGCCGTACCAGCGAGTCCAGCAGGGCGACCGCCGCCGGTACCCCCATGAGGTGCGGCGAGGAGCCCGGACCGCGCACGAACCCGTGCAGCCGCCCGTCAATGGACCCCACCACCACGTGGGTCTTCGAGTTTCCGCCGTCGATCGCTACGAAAAGCCGCTCGCTCATCGGGCCCACGCCAGGTGTGCCGCATTGACCGCCAGGAGCCTGTCGGTCAGCTGCTCCGCCAGGTCGCGCGGGCCGATCAACGGGTGCGCCAGCGCGGCGCTCTCGTTCATGGCGCGCGGCAGCTTGGCGGAGCCGGCGGGCGAGTCATGATCATCCACTTGTTAGGCAGACTGACTAACTAACGGAGGACACAGTAGGACTCCCGCCGGGGTGCGTCAATACCCCCGATGCGTCACAGCTTGGTGACTTCTCGCTGGGCACCCCTGGCCGGCGGCCCGCGTACCGCCGCACTCCGGCGCGTACCGGACCGCGAGTGTCCACAGCGGACTGTCGCGGCGGGACAGTGCACAGTGGAGTGATTGTTCGGAAATCCTGGACGCGAAGCGGTCAACGTGGCAGCGTAGGGGCCATGGCGGAAACTGAAGTCAACGCAACAGCGGCGGCCCTCCTGGGTCTGCTGCACGACGGCCCGATGACCGGAGGCCAGTTGATGGCCGCGGCGCAGAAGCGACTTGGGGCCTTCTGGTCCATGACGCGCAGCCAGGTCTACCGGGAGCTGCCTGCCCTGGCCAGCGCCGGCTACGTCAAGCTCGGCAAGCCCGGGGCGCGGTCCAGTCAGCCCTACTCCATCACTCCGGCCGGAAAGCGTGCCTTCACCCGCTGGCTGGCCGAGGAGCCGGCCCGCGAGGCGGTGCGCAGCCCCGTGGCGCTGCGGGTGGCCTTCGGCAAGCACCAGTCGTCCACCCAGCTCAAGACGGCATACGCGCAGGCCACGGATTACCACACCGGGGCGCTGAACGAGGCGCGCGAGGCGGCGAAGGAGCGCAAGAAGGACGGGGACGAGGACGGCGCCGCCGCCCTGGAGTTCGCGGTGAGCTACCACAAGGCCGCGCTCAGCTGGCTCAAGGCCAGCCCGGCCAAGTAGGCCCGGCGGTCCGCCGGGCGCGGCGATGGTGGTGCTCGCCTCAGCCAAAACCCGGCTCCGGCCGCTCTCCCCCGGGGGAGGCGTCCACCGGCTCGCGTGTGCGCGTCGGGCTTCACAGTACGCTTGATGGCTGTGACAACTGCGGACTACGCCGATCAGCTCAAGAGCCTCGACAGCACCATGCGCAACATCGAGGCGGTACTGGACCTGGACCGCCTGCGCAAGGACAAGGCCGAGCTGGAGGCTGCCGCCGCGACCCCGGACCTGTGGGACGACCAGGCCCGCGCGCAGCAGGTGACCTCGCGACTGTCCTATGTGCAGGGCGAGCTCAACCGGGTTGAGCGGCTGCGCGGGCGGCTCGACGACGCCGTCGTGCTGCTGGAGTTGGCCGAGTCCGAGGGCGACGCGGCCAGCCTGGCCGAGGTGGGCACGGAGATCACCGCGCTGACCAAGGCCGTCGACGAGCTGGAGATCCGTACCCTGCTGTCCGGCGAGTACGACTCCCGGGAGGCGCTGGTCAGCATCAGGTCCGGGGCCGGCGGCGTGGACGCCGCCGACTTCGCCGAGATGCTGCTGCGGATGTACCTGCGGTGGGCGGAGCGGCACGGGTACCCGACGGATGTCTACGACACCAGCTACGCCGAGGAGGCCGGCATCAAGTCGGCGACGTTCGCGGTGAAGCAGCCGTACGCGTATGGCACCCTGTCGGTCGAGGGCGGTACGCACCGGTTGGTCCGGATCAGCCCGTTCGACAACCAGGGCCGCCGGCAGACCAGCTTCGCGGCGGTCGAGGTGGTGCCGGTCGTCGAGCAGACCGACGACATCGAGATCCCCGAGGACGACCTGCGCATCGACGTATACCGCTCGTCCGGCCCGGGTGGCCAGGGCGTCAACACGACCGACTCGGCGGTGCGGATCACCCACCTGCCGACCGGGATCGTGGTGTCCTGCCAGAACGAGCGGTCTCAGCTGCAGAACAAGGCGACCGCGATGGGCGTGCTCAAGGCCAAGCTGCTGGCCGTGAAGCGGGCCGAGGAGCAGGCCAAGATGGACGCCATCCGGGGCGACGTCGCCGGCTCCTGGGGCGACCAGATGCGCTCCTACGTCCTGCATCCGTACCAGATGGTCAAGGATCTGCGCACCGAGCACGAGACCGGCAACCCGGGCGCGGTGTTCGACGGCGACATCGACGCCTTTATCGAGGCCGGCATCAGGTGGCGCAAGCAGGGCGAGCTGGGGAACCGCTGATGCACATCTCGGCCCGCGGTGACTACGCGGTGCGAGCGGCCGTGGCGCTGGCGGCCGGGTACCCCAACACCGTCTCGGCCCAGTCGCTGGCCGCCGAGCAGGACATGCCGCGCAAGTTCCTCGAGACGATCCTCGCCGACCTGCGCCGGGCCGGGCTGGTGCAGAGCACCCGGGGCGTGGACGGCGGGTACGCGCTGGCCAGACCGCCCGCCCAGATCATGGTCGGGGATGTGCTGCGGGCCGTGGACGGCCCGCTTGCCGCGGTGCGCGGGCTGCGCCCGGAAGAGACGAGCTACGCCGGTACCGCGGTGCACCTGCAGGAGCTGTGGATCGCGGTACGGGCGGCGGTGCGCAAAGTACTCGACGAGGTCAGCCTCGCGGAGCTGGCCAAGGGCCGGCTGCCCGCGCACGTCCGGAAGCTGATCGCCGACCACGCGGCCTGGCAGCCCCGCTGAGCTGCGCGGGGCCACCAGGCCGCTGGTCCTGACCGGCGAAGGTCACCGGGCCGGGGCGTGCAGGGACTCCCGGACCCGGTCGAGGTACCCGTCGACCTCCTGCGCGGGGTCGGTCAACTGGCTCTCGGTCACGGTCAGCCCCGGGCCGGCCGGGCGCGCGCCCAGTTCGCCCAGTACCGCCCGCAGGTACCCGTCGGCCGCCTCCGCCTGGGCCGCGGTGCCCGCCGTCGTCACGGTCAGGGCGGCCCGGCCGGACAGCCCGTCGGCGGGCAGCCGGTCCAGGAACACCTTGAGGATCCCGGTGTAGCTGCCGTTGTCGGTTGGGGTGGCGACGACCAGCAGGTCGGCGTCGCGCACCGCGTCGACCGCGGCACCCACCGAGGGGTCGTCCGGTACCAGCAGGGTGTGCCCCAAGTCGGCCAGGTCGATCACCTCCGGGGGAGCCGCGCCCAGCAGTTCGGCGGCGCGGGTACCGACGGCACCGGCCAGTACCGCCGTCCGCGAGCCGGCCCGCGGGTTCCCGGAAACGACCACCACTCCGCTCATGTGCTCACCAGCTCCTTCTCAGTCCCACCAGGGCGGTACCCGCGCCGCCCCGGACCAGTCCGTAGCCGGCCCACAGGTTCGGGAAGATCTCCGGCCGGTCGGTACGGCCGTGATGCAGCGCGGCCGTCCGGAGAGCCCGACTACGCGCCGTGCCGTCAAGGATGTTCCAGAAAGTGGGAAAGCGCTGCCACGACTGCCCAAGCGCTATTGATCGTGAGCTGCTCTTATCCACCGGAAAACTCCACTAAAAAGAGCGAGTACGTGCCCGACTCGCCCCACCGGCATGTGGCAGGCCAGAATCTTCTGTGCGATCAGCAACAAATGGCGCGTACCCGCACCGGCTGGGCTTGGTCTTTCCGTTACACCGCGTAGACTCCTGACCCGTGATTCGGCTCGAGCATGTGACCAAGACCTATCCGAAGGCGTCCCGGCCATCCCTGGACGACGTGTCGGTCTCGATCGAGAAGGGTGACTTCGTCTTCTTCATCGGTCCGTCCGGCTCCGGGAAGTCGACCATTATCAAGCTGCTGTTGCACGAGATCCAACCCAACAAGGGCCGGGTCGTCGTCAACGACAGGGACGTCACCGCGATGCGGTCCTGGCGGATCTCCTCGTTCCGGCGCCAGATCGGCTGCGTCTTCCAGGACTTCCGCCTGCTGCCCAACCGGACCGCCTACGAGAACGTCGCGTTCGCCCTCGAGGTGATCGGCAAGTCCCAGGGTGTGGCCCGTCGCGTGGTACCCGAGGTGCTGGAGCTGGTCGGGCTCGGCGGCAAGGAGCACCGGTACCCGCACGAGCTGTCCGGCGGTGAGCAGCAGCGCGTCGCGGTCGCCCGAGCGTTCGTCAACCGGCCCCTGATCCTGCTCGCTGACGAGCCGACCGGAAACCTCGACCCGGACACCTCGATCGAGATCATGCGCCTGCTGGACCGGATCAACCGGACGGGTACCACGGTGGTCATGGTCACCCACGACTCCAACATCGTGAACCAGATGCGTCGCCGAGTCGTCGAAATCGAGAGCGGCAAGATCGTGCGGGACCAGCCGCGCGGTGTCTACGGCTGACCCGAAGGGATTCCTGAACTCCGATGCGCGCGAAATACATCCTGTCGGAGGTCATGGTCGGGCTGTGGCGCAACGTCACGATGACCGTAGCCATGATCATCACGATGGCCGTCTCGCTGTCCATGCTCGGCGCCAGCCTCGTGCTGTACCAGCAGATCAACAGCATGAAGGGCTACTACTTCGACAAGGTCCAGGTGTCGATCTTCCTCAAGGACGACATCACCGACGACCAGCGCAAGGCGCTCGGCGACGAGCTTGCCGCGGACCCGCTGGTCAGGCAGCCAATCATCCACGAGACCAAGGACCAGGCCTGGAAGAAGTTCCAGCAGCAGTTCAAGGACGCCCCTGACCTGGTCGCCGCGACCAAGCCCGATGCCCTACCCGAGTCGTACCGGGTGCAGCTCAAGGACCCGAAGCAGTACAACCAGATCGTCAGCGAGTACACCGGCAAGGATGGCATCGAGGAGATCGTCGACCAGGCCAAGCTGCTGTCCAAGGTCTTCGGGGTGCTCGGCGCCGCCCAGAACCTGGCGCTGGTGATCGCCTTGATACAGGGCCTCGCCGCCCTCCTGCTGGTCGGCAATACCATCCAGGTCGCCGCGTACAGCCGGCGGCGCGAGGTGGCGGTGATGAAACTGGTCGGCGCATCCAACTGGTTCATCCAGTCGCCATTCGTGCTGGAGGCGATGTTCGCCGGCATCATCGGCGCGCTGATCGCCTCAGCCGCCCTCGTCGCCGGCAAGATATTCCTGGTCGACGGCTCGCTCAAGGCGCTCGCATCCCTGCTGACGCCGGTGCCGTGGTCGCGGATCTATTTCATGATCCCGATCCTAATCGGCATCGGCGCGGTGATCAGCGGCGTCACCGGGTGGGTCACCCTCCGGTTCTACATCAAGAAGTAGGCCGCCTCCGGTTCGACGGTACGTCGGGGCCGGGTCATCCTTCCCGGGATGGCCCGGCCCTTTCGGTGCGCCTGACGTCGCCCTCGCCTGGCGAGGCGGCAGGTTGATCGCCTTTACCGTTTTGCCATAGTTTTGGTCAAATGCCCGTTAGCGTGGCGCTCGGTACCCATGGGCGTTATGCGAGGAGGGGTCGGCGTGGACAGGCGCCGAGCGGTACGGACCGGGCTGGCTGCCGCCCTGGCAGGCGCGTTGGTTCTGGCCGGCGGCGGACCGGCGCCAGCCGACCCGCAGCCCGGCAAGATCAGAGCGGATCGCCAGCCGGCCGCGCCGCGGTCGACGGACGGGTCGGCCTCCGCACACGCGCTGGCCGCGTATGACGAGGCGAGCCAGGCGCTACGCGACTCGCCCGGCCCGAGCGCCTACTTCCTGACGCCGGTACAGGGCCAGAAGTCCAGCGACTTCGGCATGCGGTACGACCCCTACTACCACGCCTGGCAACTGCACGCCGGCGTCGACCTCGCGGCACCCGGGGGTACCCCGATCTACGCGGCCGCGGACGGCCAGGTGGTACGGGCCGGCTGGAACGGCGGCAACGGCAGGTACACCTGCATCTCCCACGGCCAGTACCAGGGACAGAACCTGTCGACCTGCTACGCCCACCAGTCGGCCATTCTCGTCGCCGCGGGCCAGTGGGTCCACCGTGGACAGTTGATCGGCCGGGTCGGCACCACGGGCGCGTCGACGGGCGACCACCTGCACTTCGAGGTGCGCTTGGACGGTACCCCGGTGCAGCCGTTGAACTGGCTCGACGCCTGCCTGTGCTGACCGGATATCATTGCCGGTCACGTCGTTGACGCACGTACCGGGAGGTGAGCCGTCGTGCCGAGGGAAAAGGGTCGCAAGTTGGTCGCGTCCAACCGCAAGGCCCGCCATGACTACGCGATCCTCGACGTCTTCGAGGCGGGCCTCGCCCTGACTGGTACCGAGGTGAAGTCGTTGCGCGCGGGCCGCGCCTCGCTGGTGGACGCCTTCGCCCAGGAGAAGGACGGCGAGATCTTCCTGTACGGCATGCACGTACCGGAGTACGCGCAGGGCACCTGGACCAACCACGAGCCCCGGCGTACCCGCAAGCTCCTGCTGACCAAGCAGGAGATCGTCCGGCTGCTCGGCAAGCTCAAGGAGAGCGGCCTGACCCTTGTGCCGCTGTCGCTCTACTTCTCCGATGGCTGGGCCAAGGTCGAACTCGGCCTCGCGCGCGGCAAGAAGTCCTACGACAAGCGCCAGGACCTGGCCAAGCGGGACGCGAACCGGGAGATCGCCAAGGCGGTCGGCCGGCGCGCGAAGGGGATGGGCTAGGTCCGGTACCCTTCCGGCGAGGCAGGCGCGAGGGAGGGGCGACCGGGTGGGAAGACACTCCACTCCGGACCCGGCTCCGCCGCCGTCCAGCCCCTACCGCGACGTCCCGGCGCTCCTGGCGCGCCCCCGCTTGGTGGCCGCCGGTCTCGGTGTGGTGCTGGCGGTGCTCCTGGGGCTGGCGGTGTGGGCGGTCAACCGGGCTGACAGCGGGCGGGACACGCGGGCCGGCGGTAGCGGCGGTGGCGCGTACGCCCCTTCGACCACCGGTACCGGATCACCGAGCCCGTCACCCGCAGTCGCCGGGTCGGCGTCGCCCGCCGGTGTGGCGTCCGCCACGCCGTCGCCCCGCCGCCCGTCCACATCTCCGTCGCCGGCGCGCTCGGCGTCGGCTGCGCCGGCCGGGCTGACCGCAGCGTTCCGGCAGACGCAGTCCTGGACGGGCGGGTACCAGGCGCAGTACACGATCACCAACAAGGGGACCGCGGCGGTGACGGGCTGGACCCTGGTGGTCACGTTCTCGGGCGCGGCCGACCCGAACTACTGGGACGCCGACGCGGTTACCGGTACCGGCAACCGGATAACGTTCACGGCGAAGTCCTACAACGCGACGGTACCGGCGGGTGGGTCGGTCACCTTCGGCATGGTGGTGAGCGGATCGCCGCCCGCGACCCCGGTGGCCTGCACGGTCAACGGCCGGGCGTGCTGAATCGCGGGAACCGGAATGCCCCGGGTGCGCGCGGGCGTTATCCTAGGCAGTCTGAACGCAAGGACCCAGGGGGTGACAGGTTTCGACTGTGGACGTCGAGGCAGGGGAAGCGAGCCGAGGAAGCCGACGTCGTCTCGGTAATCGTCGTCGGAAAACAATAAGCGCCAAGACTTACAGTCGCGCTGCGTACGCTCTCGCCGCCTGAGGCGAGTGACGTCGCTGTCGGTCTAGGAGTGCCTTCGGCCTAGTTCACCGGCATCAGTCAGAGGGCTGGCCAAGCAGACCCGGTCGCGGGGTCTGGGCGGCGAGATCAATCAGCGGCTGGGCCCGTCACACCGACTCGCTCGCGTGATCGGAGGGGCCGAGTAGAGGCACA
>CAZYCD010000168.1:0-10507 GCA_964645345.1 uncultured Micromonosporaceae bacterium | reverse complement strand
GTACCGGCGAGGTCGGGTACTGGGTGGCGGCGTGGGCCCGGGGCCGGGGCGTGGCGAGCGCCGCGACCTCGACCCTGACGACGTGGGGCATCTCCCGCGGGTTGGCCCGCGTCGAGCTGCTCACCCATCCCGAGAACTGGCCGAGCCAGCGGGTCGCGCTGCGCGT
Source organism: uncultured Micromonosporaceae bacterium (assembly GCA_964645345.1). GTDB lineage: Bacteria > Actinomycetota > Actinomycetes > Mycobacteriales > Micromonosporaceae > Rugosimonospora. Next base: position 10,341 of record CAZYCD010000168.1, on the reverse strand, counting down.
CGGATACCGGCCGGAGGGCACCCGCCGGGCCGGTGGCGTCGACCGCGGCGGGCGCCGGTACGACCTGCTGGTCTGGGCGCGGCTGTCCGGCGACCCGCCCGGCCCCACCCCGCGGGCACTGCCCGACCTGCCCGGCGGTGAACTGTCCGACGGCGTGGTCAGTCTCTGTCCACTGTGGACAGGCGATGTCGCGGACCTGCTGGCGCTGCGCGGCCTGCCGGAGGTGATCGCGAGCAGCGTGCCTCCGCAGCCGCCGGATCCGGCGGAGAACCAGCGCAGGTGCGCCGAGGCACCCAGCGCCTGGCTGGCCGGCCGCGAGGCCCGGCTGACCATCCGCGACGCGGTGACCGGGGCGTTCGCCGGCTCGATCGGGCTGCACCTGGTGGAGCCCGTCACCGGGCAGGCGATGGTGGGGTACAGCCTGCTGCCGGCGTGGCGGGGGCGCGGGTACGCGACCAGGGCCGTGGCGCTGCTGGCCGAGTGGGCGTTCCGGCACGCGGGGGTCGAGCGGCTCATCGCCGGTACCGCGCCGGACAACGTGGGCTCGCAGCGGGTACTGGAGAAGGTCGGCTTCCGTCGCGAGGGGTACCAGCGGTCGCGGCTGCCGGGGCCGGCCGGTACCCGCATCGACGACGTGCTCTACGCGCTGCTGCCCGGGGAGTTGGTACCCGACGTGGAGGACCTCAGCCCCACCAGAACACCGCCGCGATGATGACGTAGAGCCCGATCAACGTCGCGCCCTCCAGCCAGTTGGACTCCCCGTCGAAGACGATCAGCGACACGATCAGTACCGTCACCACGACCGCGGCCACCAGCATCGGCGCGAACACCAGCGTCAGCGTGGTCGCGGTGAGCAGGCTCAGCAGTACCAGCGCCGGGGCGAGCACCAGGGCGATCTGCAGCGGGCTGTTGATGATGACCGACAGCGCGTAGTCGGCCTGGTTGCGCATGGCGAGCTGGATGCCCACCACGTTCTCCACGGCGTTGCCGGCGATCGCCACGACCACCAGGCCGGCGAACGCCTGGGACAGGTGCAGCGTCTCGATCGCCGGCTGCAGCGCGGTGACGAACCAGTCGGACACCAGTGCGGAGAGCCCACCGGCGGCGGCGAGCAGGCCGACCGCCAGCCACAGCGGCCAGCGCGGCGCCTCGTGCGCCGGCGCGGCCGGCTCCCCGGCGGTCGGCCGGCGGCGCAGCGTGGCGGGCAGCGACAGGGCGAAGATGACGAGCAGGACCACGGCCGCGATGTCGGACAGCGCGCGGATGTGGCCGCCCGCCGGGCTGTGGGTCTCCTGCGCGATGCTCGGCAGCACGAGCGCGGCGGTGGCCAGGGCGAGCAGCACGCAGGTGTCGCGCGCCCGGCTCTTCTCGAAGCGCTGGGTGCCGTTGCGCAGCCCGCCGGTCAGGAACGCCAACCCAAGTACCAGCAGCAGGTTGGCCAGCATCGAGCCGATGATCGCCGACTGCACCACGACGAGCAGGCCGGCGCGCAGCGCGAAGAAGGCGATGAACAGCTCGGGCAGGTTGCCCAACGCGCTCTGCAGGACGCCGGTGGCGCCCGGGCCGAACCTGTCCCCCATCTGCTCGACGCTGCGCCCGACCAGGGCGGCCAGCAGCGCCACCGCCAGGGCCGAGCAGCAGAAGGCGAGCAGCGCCGGTACGTGCGCGTACCGGGTGATGCCGGCCGCGATGATCGCCACGCCGCCGCCGCCGAGAACCACCAGGTCGGATCGGTTCAGGGTACGCACAGCCTCCGGATCAGCCACGCAATGATCATCGCAGACACCGGCATTGTCCGCCCGGTACGCGACCGGCGCGCGACCTCACGCGGCCAGCGAGATGACCCCGTAGTCGTAGGCACGGCGCCGGTACACGACGCTCGGGCGCCCGGACTCCTTGTCCAGGAACAGGAAGAAGTCGTGCCCGACGAGCTCCATCTGGTACAGCGCGTCGTCCACCGTCATCGGCAGCGCGTCGTGCTCCTTCTCCCGCACGATGTGCCACGGCTGGTCGTCGTACTCGACCGCGGCCGGTGCGGGTACCGCCGCCGGTACCGGCGGGAACATCTCGTCCACCGGCGACGGCAGGCCGGACGTGGCCGCGGCCACGGAGACCGGCGCGCGCCGGCCCCGGTGCACCCGCCGCCGGTCGGCGACCCGGCGCAGCCGCGCGTCCAGCTTCGCGATCGCGTGGTCGAGGGCGCTGTAGAAGTCGCTCGCGCACGCCTCCGCGCGCACCACCGGACCCCGGGCCACGCACGTGATCTCGACGCGCTGGCAGTAGTCCGACTGCCGCGGATTGCGCTCGTGGGAAAGCTCCACGTCGACCCTGATCAGCTTCTGGTCGTACCGCTCGATCTTGCGCAGCTTCTCGGCGACGAGCTTCCGGTAATGCTCCGGGACCTCAACGTTGCGGCCCTTGACCAGGATGTCCATCGGTGACCACCCCCACGCGCCACGTGCTGATGGGGTCGACGCTAATCCTTGTTGCGCCGCCAGTCACCCTTTGTTCGAAAGAACATCGTGGCGTAGTTCACCCGCTACGGCGCGCCTCCGCGACCCGACGGAGAATCACCCGAGCGGGGGACGCGGACCGCTGCGTCGCCGGGTAGCGGCGAGCACCACGGCGACCCGTACCGCGATCCCGGCGGCCCGCAGCCGGCCGGCCGCGGCGGTCAGGGTCGCCCCGGTGGTCAGGATGTCGTCGAGCACCACGACCTGCGCGCCCCGCCCGGCGACCTCGGCCATCCGGTGCAGCTCCCGGGACCGGGGCGAGAACGCCTCCCGCGCCGCCCGGGCGCGAGCAGCGCTGTCGAGGTGGGCCGAGTCGATGCGGGGACGCGCGGTCAGCGGGGTGGCGAGGCCGGTCGGCCAGCCGGCCCCGTTCAGCCGTACCGCGGCCCGCCTCGCCAGCCGCAGCATGTGGTCGCCGTACCGGTCGCGGGCGGCCGCGGCGGTGTCCGGCACGGGTACCAGCAGCAGCGGCGTGCCCGGGGTCGCGCCCGCGCCCCGGACGGCCGCGCCCACCGCGGAGGCCAGCAGGTCGCCCAGGGTGCGCGCCAGGGTGTGCCGGCCGCGCTCCTTGTACGCCAGCAGAAGCTCCCGCAGCACGCCCTCGTACTCGCCGAGAGCCACGCAGCGGGGCAGTCCGGGCGGGGCCGGGGTCGGGCGTACCGGATGGGCCCTCAGCTCGTGCAGGAGGCGGCTGCAGCCGGCGCACAGCGCACCCGGGCCGCCCGCGCCGCAGCCGGCGCAACTTCCCGGCAGCACCAGGTCACGAAGCCCGGTCCAGGTCTCCCCCAGCCAGACCACGGCCGCTCCTCAGTCGACGTAGAACGGGTAGGTGGGAGTGCCGTACCCGACCGCCGTGCCGCCCGGGGAAGCCGACGGCGACGGTTGGCTGGAGGTCGGGAACGCCAGTGCCGAATTGTGGTTGGAGTACACCTCCGACGCCCGGCCGTCGGCCGTGTACACCATTGCCGCGCCGGCGCCGCTTGCCACCCAGGGCTGCTGCGGCTGGGCCACGACCGAGAGGATCTTCATGGCGAACGGCTGCCACTGAACCGCGATCGCCCCGTCGATCGTCACCTCGGAAACGGCGTACTGCGCGGGATTGGCGCCGGGAACCAGGCCGGCGACCAACACCCGGTCGAGCCGGGACCAGGCGATGCCCGTGCACTCGGACAGTCCGGGGTCGATCTGGCGGGGCGAGCCGAAGGCTATGCCGTCAGCGCTGACCTTCAGGCTGCAGACGTACACGCCTTGTTCGGCGACCAGCGCCACCCGGTGACCGTCCGGCGCGACGGAAAACGCCGTCAGCCGCTGGCCGATGCCGTCCAGCCTGATCGGCGCGGCGCCCGGCGGCACGAGGTAGAGCTGACCGTCGACCACCACCAGCACGCGCGGATCGTTCGACGGGAGGAAGGCGGGCCGGGTCCAGTTCTGGCCGGACAACTGGACCGGAGTAGCCGTCTTGGTGTTGCCGGACATGCCAACCAGGTAGAGCCGGTTGTCCGTCTTCACCAGGGCGGCATGGCCGCGGTCCCGGCTCAGCGCGGCGTACCGCACGTCCTTGTTGACGGCGCCGAGGTCGCTGAGGACATCCGGCAGGTTCGTCGGGTCGTTGACCGGCCGGACCACGCCGTTCGCCACGCAGTATTCGGTCTGGTCCCCGTCGTAGAACGGCGACTCGGCGAGGTTGCGGTGCCGGAAGTCCGTGGAGGCGCCGTTGACCTGCTGCGGCGCCGAGTTGACCTGCAGGCGCACGGTACCGGTGTAGAACGGACGCAGGGACCACCGCAGCTGCGCCATCGCCTGTTCGTTGCCGAGGCTCTGCGGCGGCGGGATGGTCAGGTTGACCAGCAGTCCGTCGCTGTCGGGCGCCGTCAACAGCGGTACCACGAGGTCGTTGCCGGTGTACTGGTTGCCGAGTACCGCGTTGGTCAGCATGTCGTTCGGCCCGAGTCCACCGAGTACCCACTTGACGATCTCGGTGAGCTGGATCTCCGAACTCACTCCGACTCGCGGCACGTACCGCAGGTCCGGCACCAGCCCGGTGCGCTGCTTGTCCGTCGACCAGAAGTAGATCAGCTGCGGCGCGTACAGGACGAAGTCGAGGTTGGCCGCGTCGAGCATCATCCCGCTCAGCCCGCCGTTGCCTCCCACGTACTCGATGTTGTCGATGAGATACAGACCGGGCCGGCCGGCCTCGGTGTTGGGCACGACAGTGAACCGCAGTTGGGTCGGCGCCGGGCTGGCCGTGGACGTCGGGTCCACCCTTCCGTTGCTCTTGAGGACGCCGACCGGCAGCACGGTGATGTCGACAATGGCGGAGCCGGGCTTGTCACCACCGGTCCGGGGCCCAACGAGATCCAGCCTGCGGACCACCGTGATCTGGTTGCCCGGAGCCCACTTCGGACGAAAGCCGGAGGTGAGGAACGCGGTGGCCCGCTCGCCCGCCTGGGCGACGTCCCCGTCGACCTGCAGCCGCCCCGCGACCGCGCCGAAGAAGCCGAGCACGAGCGACCGGGCGTCGTTGGCGTCGGCCGGAGTGGGCGCCTTGCGGTTCGTGTCGCCCGCACCCGGGCCGAGCGGCAGCCCCGGACCGTCGACGACCGCCGCCCCACCGGAGGGCAGCCCGCAGGCGGCGGGTACCGCCAGCCCGGCCGCGCCGAGCAGCAGGGCCCGCAGGACCTGTCGACGGTCAGGCATCGTGTTCACCCCCGCCCGTGTCCGCCGCGTCCCCGGCGGCCGCGGTCAGCGCGAGGCGCGGCAGACCGAGGTCGGCGGCGAGCACGTCCTCGGGTACCAGGCGCAGCGGGGAGGTGGTCAGCCGGTCGCCGGCGCGCACGGGCAGGGTCAGCCGGAACTGGGCGCCGCCGCCACGGGTACCCCAGGCCTCCAGCCAACCGCCGTGCAGCCGGGCGTCCTCCAGGCTGATCGACAGCCCCAGCCCGGTACCGCCGGTCTGCCGTGCGCGCGACGGGTCGGACCGCCAGAACCGGTTGAACACCAACTTCTCCTCGCCTGGCTTGAGCCCGACGCCGTAGTCCCGCACGGTCACCGCCACCGCGGTCTCGTCGCAGCCGAGGGTGACCGTCACCGGCTGCCCCTCCGCGTGCTCGACGGCGTTGTCGACGAGGTTGCGCAGGATCCGCTCGACCCGGCGCGGATCCACCTCGGCGATCACCGGCGGCTCGGGCAGGTGCAGCTCGATGCGTACCCCGGCCCGCTGGGCAAGCGGGCGCAGTCGCTCGGCGACCGACGACACGATCGGTACCAGATCGGTCGGCTCGGCATCGAGCACCGCGAACCCGGCGTCGAACCGGCTGATCTCCAACAGGTCTGTCAGCAGCGCCTCGAACCGGTCCAGCTCGGCGTGGAGCAGCTCGGCGCTGCGCGCCACCGCGGGTTCGAAGTCCTCGCGCGAGCTGAAGATCAGGTCGGCGGCCATCCGCACCGTGGTCAGCGGGGTGCGCAGTTCGTGCGACACGTCCGAGGTGAACCGGCGCTGCAGCCGCGACATCTCCTCCAGCCGGAGGATCTGCCGCTGCAGGTTCTCGGCCATCTGGTTGAAGGACGCGGCGAGCAGGGCGAGATCGTCCTCACCCCGTACCTCCATCCGCTGGTCGAGCAGGCCGGCCGACAACCGCTGGGCGGTCCTCGCCGCGCTGCGCACCGGCTGCACCACCAACCGGGTGGTCAGCGCGGTCAGCAGGGCCAGCATGAGCACGAGCGCGATACCGGTGGCGATGACCGTGTTGCGCACCAGATCGGCGGCCTGCTGCTCGGCCTTGAGCGGGAAGAAGTAGTACAGCTCGAACTGACCGATGCTGACCACGACCGGACTGCCGTACACCAGGTACGGCTGCTGGCCGGGCGCGTCCGGGTCGTCGAGGTCGACAGTGACGAACTCGTGCGCGACCTGTCCCTGGCGCGCCGAGGTACCGCCCACCAGGTCCCGCAGGTCGGCGGGGATGACCCGGATCAGCCGGTCGTTGCTCGACGAGGTCTGGTACGTGATGTTTACCCGCGAGACGTTCGTCGGCACGAGCGCCACGCTGCCGCCGCCGGTGGTGGCGGCGAGCCTCGACAGCACACCGGAGATGGAACTGGGCAGGCTCGGATCGCCCGGGTCCTTGATCGGTTCGAGCTGCGAGTTGACGGTCCGGGCGCCCTGGTAGACCTGGCTGAGGGCGTTGTTCTCCTTCGCCTTGACGAGGCCGTCGGTGATCATCGTGGCGACCAGGACGCCGAAGATGCCGACCAGCACGCCGGAGACCAGCAGGGTGATCGCGACCAGGCGCAGTTGGAGCGAGCGCCGCCACGCCTGGCGGGCGGCCGCCCAGACCGCGCGGACGCGTCTGCTGACGGTACGCCGGACGGACCGAACGGCCGGCAGGCGCGATACCGCGCGGAGCTGTTCGAGGAGCCAGCGGAGCTGTTGGAGGAGCCAGGAGCGCATGGTGGCCTATCCGGTACCGGCCTTGTAGCCCACGCCGCGGACGGTCAGAATGATCTCCGGCCGCTCCGGGTCTGGCTCGATCTTGGCGCGCAGCCGCTGGACGTGCACGTTGACCAGTCGCGTGTCGGCCGCGTGCCGGTACCCCCAGACCTGCTCCAGCAGCACCTCGCGGGTGAACACCTGGCGGGGCTTGCGGGCCAGCGCGACGAGCAGGTCGAACTCCAGCGGGGTCAGCTTGACCTCCTCGCCGTACCGGCTGACCATGTGCGCCGGTACGTCGATGGTGATCTGGTTGCCGGCCGGGCCGATGGTGAGCGTCTCGGGCGTGACGTCCTCGCCGCGGCGCAGCCGGGCGCGCATCCGGGCCACCAGTTCCTTGGGCTTGAAGGGCTTGACCACGTAGTCGTCGGCCCCGGACTCCAGGCCGAGGACTACGTCGACCGTGTCGCTCTTGGCGGTGAGCATCACGATCGGTATCCCGGACTCGGCCCGGATTGATCGACAGACATCTATGCCGCTCATCCCGGGCAGCATCAGGTCCAGCAGCACGATGTCCGGCCTGGCCTCCCGGAACGCGCCCAGGGCGCGCTCGCCGTCCGCCACGAAGGACGGCAGGAAACCCTCGCTGCGCAGGACGATGCCGAGCATCTCCGCAAGGGCCGGGTCGTCGTCGACCACCAGCACACGCGCTCTCATGCGACCCAATATTTCATCATCGTGGCCAAATCTGGGAACCCGACATGGTGAACCAGGACGTTCTGCAACATTCCCCCCACCGGCGAGGGTCCGCGGAAGCGTGCCCGGCCGTGCCAGGATGGGCACCGCTGACCGGTTGGCAGGAGGAGGCGGCATGGCTGGGGCCGGCGAGGAGGCGCTGCCGCTGCGCCCGCTGACCGTCGGCGAGGTGCTCGACGCGGCCACAAACCTACTACGCCGGTACGCGCGGCCGCTGCTGTCGACCGCACTGGTCCTGGCGGTACTGGAGCAGGTCGCGCTGTACCCGCTGCGGCGCGCGGCCGGAGTGGGCCCGCCGTGGTACTGGCCGGCGAACGTCACCGTCCAGTTCGGCGGGTACTGGCTGCTGCTGGCCGCCGGTTTCGGTACCGAGTCGGTCGCGATCACGCTGCTCGGCGGGCTGGCCGGCCGGGCCGCGGTGGCCGACCTGCTCGGCCGGCGCCCGGGACGGCTCGTCGGTCGGCGCGCCCGGCCGGTGCCACTGGCCGTCCTGGCGCTGGTGATCGGGGCGCTCGCCGCCGGTACCGCCGCCGCCGCGTTCGTACCGTGGCTGGCGTGGTACGGGCTGGTCGGGCTGTCCGCTCCCGTGCTCGTGGTCGACCGCCGGCCGGTACCCGGGCGGGTCGAGCCGTCGGGCGCGCCACCGACCCGGGGGCTCGGCCCGATGGCCGCGCTGAATCGCAGCTGGGGCCTCGTCAACAGCGCCCGCGGGCGACCCGCCGGGATCAGGCTGCTCGGGTACCTCGCCTGGTGGTCCATCCGGCTGGCCCTGGGCGGCGGCAGCGTGAGCCTCCTGCAGACGGTCCTGCCGGCCGACTCGCCGTTCTGGTGGCCGGCCGCCATGGCCGTCTGGGCCCTCGTGAACACCCTGGCCTACGCGGCCCTCGGGTGCCTGGACGCCGTCCTGCACCTGGAGACCCGGATGCGGGTGGAGGGGCTGGACATCGCGGTGACCCGGGCGGTACGCACCGGCCGGCCCGTCGAGCCGGCCCTGGGGGTACCCCGGTGACCGGGCGGTGGCAGCGGTGAGCCGGCGATGGACCGAGTGGGTCGCGTCGCTCGGCGACCAGCTGCCGCTCGGGCTCGCCGCACTCCTTCTCCTGCTGCTGTCCGGGCTCGTCGGCGCCGCGCTGTACTGGTGGCCCGCCTGGTTGCCGACCCGCTGGTGGCCGCAGCGTGCCCCGGATGTCGCGGGCCGGCGAGGCTGGCGCCGGCCGCGGCTGCGCTGGCCCCGCCTGCGCTGGCGCTGGCCGTGGCGGCGGCGCAGGCGCCCACCGGAGGATGATGTCGCGGCTGCTGAGTCGCCCGTGGCCGGCGACGAGCTGCCCGACCTGCCCGTCGAGGAGTTCCTCTCGCTGGCCGACCGGCTGGCCGCGCAGGGCCGGTTCGCCGAGGCGGTGCGGGAGCGGCTGCGCGCGATCATCCGGTCGCTGGTCGACGCGCGCCTGATCGAGCACCATCCAGAGTGGACGGTCACCGAACTCGCGGCCGCTGCCGGTGCCGCCCACCCGCCGGTACGCGGCGGGCTGGACGAGGCGAGCCTGCTGTTCTCCGAGATCTGGTACGGGCAGCGGCCGGCGGGCGCGGGCGACGACGCGCGGATGCGCGGGTACGCGAGGCAGGTCACCGGCGCGCTGGCCGGCAGCCTCACCGGGAGCCCCCGGTGACCGCCACGCCGTCGACCGCCCGGGCGGCGGGGGCCGCGGCCCAGCCCGGCCGGACGGCATGGTGGCGGCGGTCGCACCGGTGGCTGCGGCTGGCGGTACCGCCCGCGGTCGCGGTGCTGATCCTCGCCGGTACCGTCGTGGCCCACGCGATGCAGGGAGCCGACCCGCGCGACCTGAGGCCGGACAACACCGGACCGCACGGCGCCGCGACGCTGGCCGGCATGCTGCGCGCGGGCGGCGTCACGGTACGGGAGGTGACCCGAAGCCCCGACGCGTTGCGGGCGGCCCTGTCCGGCGACACCACGCTGTTCGTACCGGCGCCGGACCTGATGCACCCGGACTACCTTCGGCTGCTCGACCGACTGCCGTCGACGACCCGGGTGGTCCTCGTGGCACCCAGCGGGTACACGCTGCTGGACGGGTACCTTCCGGTGCGCCCGGCCGGGTCCCGGTGGGCCACCCGGCCGGCGGCGCCCGGCTGTGACCTGCCCGAGGCGCGGAGGGCCGGGCCCGCGTCGGTCTACCACGAGTCCTACCGGCCGACCCAGCCCGCCGCCGTGCGCTGCTACGAGGACGCGCTCGTCGGCGTGCACCTGGGCGCGGCCGAGGTGCTGGTGGTCGGCGCGGGCGAACCGTTTCGCAACGACCGGATCGGCGAGCAGCACAACGCCGCGCTCGCGACCGGGCTCCTGTCCGGCCACCCGACGGTGGTGTGGCTGGACCTGCCGCGCAACGAGCCGGGCCCGGCCATCACCGAGCCGCCGGTGGCCGGCCCGCCTGGGGGGCACCCGTCCGGCTCCGAGGCCCCCGGTGATCCGGGATCCACCGGGGGGGACGGCCGCGCGGGCGGCGGCGGGGACAACGGCAACGCCGGGGGCGGCACGGGCGGCGGCGGGGACAACGGCAACGCCGGGGGCGGCACGGGCGGCGGCGGGGACAACGGCAACGCCGGGGGCGGCACGGGCGGCGGCGGGGA
>CAZYCD010000167.1:0-10547 GCA_964645345.1 uncultured Micromonosporaceae bacterium | reverse complement strand
GACGCCTTGCAGCGCTCCGATGAGGATGGCTTGCAGGTACGTCAGGTGCGGCATGCCGGGTGGCCTTCCTGGTCTTGGGCAGCGGGGTCGGTGGTCGCCGTGGGGAGTCACGCTATGCCATCGCCGCTTCGACGACGACAAAGGCAGGGCCTGCTGGTATCCGCCGCCCATGGATGGGTGACGAGCCACTTCGCGCAACGACGGGGCCGGGCGCCGTGGACCGGCGCAGCGCGGCTGGAACGGGCTCGCGGCCGCGGTACCGCAAGGGAGTCCCATCGACGATTCGTTCGGCTTGCCCGTGGCCAGTGGTTCGACTCAGCCACACGGGGCGGCCACGTTCGGCGGGTCCTGCCGCCGCAAACGAGGGCTGTCTCGGGCGAACTACCCTGCGACCTTTGACGAGATCCTGACCCGCGTCGCGGCCCTGGCAGGTCAGAATGAGCCGTGCGGATCAAGGTCAGCGTGCGAGCCGGTCTTGTGCTTGCGGTCGTACTTGCCGCACTCACCCTGCCCGTCCAGGTCGCCTGGGCCGGTCCGGGTGATCTGCCCTGGCAGTTGACCGCCCTGCACGCGCAGGACGCGTGGCAGGTCTCCACCGGCGCGGGCGTGACGGTCGCGGTCCTCGACTCCGGCGTCGACGCCGCGCACGCCGACCTGGCCGGCCGGGTCCTGCCAGGTGCCGACTTCGTTGACGGCACCACCGACGGCCGCCGCGACTTCGTCGGGCACGGCACTACGGTCGCGGGGCTGATCGCGGGGCGTGACAACCCCACGGTCGGGACCGCCGGCATCGCCCCCCAGACGAAGATCCTGCCGGTGCGGGTTCTCGACCGGGCGAACAAGTACGCGGACGCCACGGTGGTCGCCAGGGGTCTGCGGTGGGCCGTCGACCACGGCGCCCGGGTGGTCAACCTGTCACTTGGCGGCTCAGTGCGCTCCGCCGGTCTCGCCGACGCGATCGCGTACGCGTTCATGCACGACGTGGTTGTCGTGGCGTGTACCGGCAATGTCATCGCCGGTCAGCCGCACACCGTCTGGTACCCGGCTCGGGAGCCGGGCGTCGTCGCGGTCGCCGGGCTGGCCCAGACGCCGACAGGTCCGGCGCTGTGGCCCGGCGGGCTCAGTGGTCCAGACACCGTCCTCGCCGCGCCCGCGGTCGACCTGCTCGGCGCCCGGCCCGGCGGGTACTGGCAGGTGCAGGGCACGAGCTTCGCCGCGCCGCTGGTCGCTGGTACCGCCGCACTGATCCGCAGCCGGTGGCCCACCATGTCTGCCGCGAACGTGATCAACCGGCTGATCAGCACCGCCGATTACCTCGGACCCGACACTGCCGACCAGACAGTGGGCTACGGCGAGGTCGATGCGGAACTCGCGCTGACCGCCACCGTGCCCACGGTCTCCAGCAACCCACTGCTGCCCCGCGGGCCCGGCCCCGAAACCGCCCACCTCGCGGCGGACGCGCGCCCGACACCGCAGCCTCCGCCGACCGAGACGCCCACCCCCGCGACCGCACTCATGGCCGCGACAGCTCCGCAACGCCAGCGGCAGAACTGGGACCTTGCCGCCTGGAGCGCCAGTATTGCCGGCACTCTCAGCGCCGGCCAGCTGCTGATCAGGCGCCGTGCCCGAAGTAGGACGAAGCACCCGCCCGTAGGTGGCGTACCCGTGCCACCGCTGTCATCCCGTCGGGACAGTGGCCGTCGCGCGACGACGCTTGGTCGTGTTGTCGCCCGAGCCAGCCGCTGTTTCCATCAACCGCCATGATTCAGCGCGGCTTCTCCGTTTCAGAGCTCGCACCGGTGAGGGACGTCCGGATCGATGCGGATCGACTAACCTGCCAGCCATGGCGAAGGTCGATCAGACTGACCGGGTGCGGCCGACGGTGCCGCGTCTCGTCGAGCAGCTGCGCCTCCTGCTGTGGGGCCAGGCGTACTTGTCGATGCTGGGCGTGCTGGTCTGCTTGATCGGCGGGTACTACGTCAATCGCCGCAAGCTACTCAGCAGCGGCGACGCGTACAACCGGCTCAGGGGCCTGGAGGACCGTGTCGGGCTGGTCCTCCTCGGGCTCGCCTTGGTGGCTATCCTGCTGGCCGTGTGCGCGCCGCTGATGCGCCGGCGGTGGCCACCGGTCCACGTGTTCGTGCTGGCCGTCGAGGTGCTTGCCGTCGCACTCATCGTCACTGCGGTCCGCATCGGCCTCGCCGGCACCATCCTCATGATCCTTTATGCCGCGCTGACCGCCTGGATCGTCGTCGACCTGTTGCGCGGGGAGGTCCTGCGCTATTTGTGGCGCCTGGACGGTCGGCACAGTCGCGCGGCCGCGGAATGACTGCCCTGCACCGCCCCGACGTCGTCGTGGGCCGAGCAGCACTATGCCCAGGTCCGGGGCCCGAAGTACGAGGCCCGGTCACCAACGCCTGACGAGGGGACGGCCCTGGCCCACACCACGGTTGCCCCGGTCGGGCCGGGACACTGTGTTCGACGGTGATGTGTGGCGGTCACCGTCGCACCCGGTTTGCGGCCTGGTCAGGAGACGTCGCGTCGGCGGGTGAGCAGGATGCCGATGCCGCCGGCGAGCGTTGCCCAGCCGAGCATGACCAGTGCACCGACCCACCATGGCGCGGATTGGTCGTAGAGCTTGGTTGGCGAGATCATGATGGCGGACGCGATCGGGGGCATGGCTACCGCGGCGGTCAGAACCCCGTCGCGGTGGATGAGGTAGGTGCGGACGAGTTGGAACACGACGATCGATCCGGCGTAGCCGACGAGGTAGACAATCATGGCGGTGACGACGGAGCCGATCTGGTTACGGATGAGCGTGCCCAGCCCGATCCCGAAGATCGCCCACAGTAGGTAGCCCAGGGCGTTGAACACGATCGCGCGTTGGATCGGCCAGGTGCCGAGGTTGTTGGTCAGCCCGATGTTGTGGAAGAAGACCCCTCCGGCGACGACGTCGATGATCTGGGTGACCAGCCAGAACAACATGCCCATGGCGACACCGGCGACCAGTTTGCCGATGATGACCTGGGTGCGGCGCGGTGTGGTCAGGAACGTGGCGGTCGCGGTCTGGTACTGGAACTCGTTGGTCATGACCAGGGCGCTGAACAGCAGAACGAGCAGCAGGCCGAAGAACTGGCCGGACGTGAAGATGTTGCCCGCGGCCTTGATGAGTTGCGCGTGCAGGTCGTGACGCTCGGCGAAGTTCTGCTGCATTTGGGCGACCTCCTTGGCGGAGGCGCCCGGGGGAGGACTGAACGTTGCGGTGCTGCGCGCCTCGTCCAGGTCGCCAGCGGCCTGAGCCATGTTCGCCCATAGCGCGAGCCCGCTGATGACCACGGAAGCCATCCCGAACAGCCACCACGCGCGGGTGGAGAAGACCTTGTAGATCTCGCTGCGGACCAACCTGAGGCCGGGCATGCCGGCCTGCGGGATCGCTTCGCGGGCGGGTGCCGGTGGGACAAGTGTCGCACTCATCGGATCGCCGCCTTTCCGGCAGTCAGCTGCAGGAAGACATTTTCCAGGTCGGGGCGCAGCAGGCCGAGGGCGTGGATCGCTACCCCGATCCGCAGCGCTGTGTCCCCCAGCGCCGGCGCGTCGATTCCGGTTACCAGCAGGGCGCCGTCGTCGGACCGGCGAACGGTGCATGTGTCCGGCAACGCAGCGATCAGCTCCTGCGGGTTGGGGGTGACGACCCGGACCTGCTCGGCGCCGATGGAGGCGATAACTTGCTCGACGGTGCCCTGCGCGATCAGTTTCCCGCCGGCGATGATAACCAGGTCGTCGGCGAGGATCTCCATCTCCGACAGCAGGTGGCTGGAGACCAGCACCGTGCGGCCCTCGTCGGCCAGCCGCTTGAGTAGGTCGCGCATCCACCGGATGCCTTCCGGGTCCAGGCCGTTGGCCGGCTCGTCCAGGATCAGCACCTGCGGATCCCCGAGCATCGCCGCGGCGATACCGAGGCGTTGGCGCATCCCCAGGGAGTACCCCTTGAACTTGCGCTTCGCCGCCGGCGTCAGCCCGACCAAGTCGATCACCTCGTCGACCCGTGAGGTCGGCAGCCCGGCCGCGATGGCCAGCATTATCAGGTGCCCGCGTCCGCTGCGGCCCCGATGCGCCCCCGAAGCCTCCAGGATCGCGCCCACCTGCCGGATCGGGTCGGCCAGGTCGGCGTAGCGTTGCCCGCCGATCGTGGCGGTGCCGCCGGACGGTCGCACGAGGTTGAGGACCATGCGCAGCGTGGTGGTCTTGCCGGCGCCGTTCGGTCCGAGGAAGCCGGTAACCCGGCCCGCCTCGACCGTAAACGACAAGTCGTCCACCGCCCTGACGTTCCGATATAGCTTCGTCAGGCCGGAGACGACGATCTGTCCGTCGGACATCGGTCTCCTCTCCTGGTTAGGCCGTCAGCCTCGATCATCTAGCGCCGAGGGTCAATCAGGGGAACCACCCAAAACACCCCTGCGGGTATATGAGCCGAATTCATGTGCGGGCCGTGCAGGATCCGCTCGCAAGCCGCTCCTCGTCCGACCCGCCGCACGTCATCCTGACGTGGACGGGGTGCTGGCCGTGCGAGGGGTGCCCCACGGCGGCCGTGCCGTGTGCGCGCGAGCCACCCAACGGATCACCGCGCCCGAGTCGTACGACCACCTCGCCCTTCACCGACGCGGCGATCCGGCTCATGCTGCGGTAAAGCGCGACGCCCAGAGTGCGACCTGCCCCGCGCAAGGACAGCGGAAGGTGAGTTCATATCGTCAGATGGCCGCAATTTCGCCGGGGTTGGAGTGGCTTCTTGGCCGGTCTCTCTGTTTGACGAGCTGACGCGTCGTGGCTCACTATGGGCGGGACGGCGCGGTCCGACGCCGAGCCCGGTGGCCCTGCCCCAGCGAAGGCCGTGCGGTAGCGAAGGGGGGCATACTCCCGGACCGGTCATTGGCGCGTGCAGGCGATTCCTGTCATCGGGTCGGGCTGGGGCGGCCTGCGAGACGAGGTTTCGTGATGCCGGAGAACAAGGATCTCAAGCGCCGAGTCCGTGAGCGTATGGCCGCCACAGGTGAGCGCTATACCGACGCGCTCGCCCACCTTCTCAACCAGGTACCGCTTGAGCCGCTGCCGCCAGCGTGGGTTCGCACCGGCGACCGGTCGGCCGACTACGAGGTGGGTCTGCTACCCGCGGCTGTCGCCTATGAGCGCACCCGCGTGGTCCGTCTCCGCCTCCGCGATACGGTGCCCCACCCCTCCGGCTTCGGAGCACTGGCGCAGAGCATCTCCGCAAGCCGCTACCGGGGCCAGAAGGTTCGCTTCAGCGCCGCGATGCGCACCGAGAAGGTCACCGGCTGGGCCGGGTTATGGCTGCGCGTCGACGGCGCGAACGGCATGCTCGTGCTGGACAACATGCAAGACCGGTCGCTGCGGGGAAACACCGAATGGACACCAGCTGAGATCGTCCTCGGCGTTGCCCAGGAAGCCGTACGGTTGAACTTCGGTGTGTTGCTCAGCGGTGCCGGAGCCGTGGACGTCGCCCGTCTGCACTTCGAACAGGTCGACGAGTCCGTCCCGGTCACCAGAGGCCCGCTTCCAGACGAGCCGCAACACCTCGATTTCGGCGCAGCCACCTAACGACCCGTCAGCGCCCGACTCGCGACATGAGAGTGCCCACCGCTCGAAAGGATCTGCGACACGACCACAGGTCAGGTTCGGCCGTGTCCGGCGATAGTGGTGGTTTGCGCGGCGGTGTTCACCGCCGCTGGAGGGGGCGGTGAGATCGCCGTGCCGCGCCCGGCGCTCATGCCCGGGCCGAAACCCTCGGGCACGCCGAACACCCCACCCGGACCGGTGCATTTGCTCGCCTACGGATTCTGCCAACCCGAACCGACGTGCTCGGCGAGCTGTCGTGGCTGTGACATCGGCCCACGCGGTGCCGCTCGTGCGCCGGGCGGCCCGGTTGCGACCGCCGAGGTTGAGGCGGAGGCGCCGGGGACCGTGTCGGTGGTGCTAGACGGGGACTTCGCCGGTGACAACGACGGTCTGGTCTTCGGGGAGGTAGAGGTTCTCGGTTTGGCTGGGGGCGTTCTGGGCGAGGGCGAGGAACAGTCTCTTGCGCCAGGGGCTCATGCCCGGTCGGTCGGAGCGGCGTGGCCTGATTCGGGAGACGAAGTAGGAGGCGTTTTCGGGGTCGAGGTCGGTTTCCGGGTGTCGGCCGGCGACGCGGCGTAGCACTTCGGGGAAGTCGGTCGGGTCCTGGAAGCCGAACTCGGCGAGGATGTGCACGATGCCGTCGTCGGGATCGCCGAGGTGGTCCACGGTGATGCGCCGCTGCCAGGGGATGTGGGGGATGTTGGCGGTACGGCCGGTGAGGAGGACGACGTGATCGTGCAGGACGTGGTTGTGCGCGACGTTGGCCCGTAGCGCCAGCGGCACGGTGTCCTTGTTCGGGTGGGGGAACACCGCGGTACCCGGGACCCGAACAACGTTCTCGTCGCGGACCCGGTCGATGAACTCCAGCAGGGGTCCTTCCTTCTCGGCGCGGCGGGCGGTGACCAGTTGGCGGCCGCGTTGCCAGGTGAGCATGACGGTGAACACGATGACGGCGATGAGCAGCGTGAGCCAGCCGCCGTGGGTGATCTTGGTGAGGTTGGCGGCGAAGTAGGTCAGTTCGATGCCGCCGAACACGACGGCGACGAGGACCAGTCGCCAGGTGGGCCAGCGCCAGAGGGTACGGGCGACGACGAGGAACAGGACGGTGGTGATGAGGAACGTGCCGGTGACGGCGACGCCGTAGGCGGTGGCCAGCCGGGCGGAGGAGCGGAAGGTGAGCACCACCAGCGCGACCGCGGCGAACAGTCCCCAGTTGATGCCGGCGATGTAGATCTGGCCGTACTCCCGTTGTGAGGTTTGGCGGATGTGCAGGTGCGGGAGGAAGCCCAGCCGCAGGGCCTGCCGGGAGACCGAGAAGGCGCCGGTGATGACCGCTTGGGAGGCGATCACGGTGGCGGCGGTGGCCAGGACCACCATGGGCAGCCGGGCCCAGTGCGGCAGCAGAAGGAAGAACGGGTTGGCGCGGCTGTCGGGCTGGCGCAGGATCAGCGCGCCCTGGGCGAGGTAGTTCAGAGTCAGGGCCGGGAAGACGAGGGCGAACCAGGCGCGGCGGATCGGCTTGCGGCCGAAGTGGCCCATGTCCGCGTAGAGCGCTTCGGCACCGGTGATGGCCAGCACCACCGCACCCATGGCGATGAACGCGGTATACGGATGGCGCAGGGTGAACACCAAGGCGTAGCTGGGCGACAACCCGCGCAGGATGCCCGGGTGTGCGCCGACCTCGACCAGGCCGGCCACGGCCAGAGCCCCGAACCAGAGCACCATGATCGGCCCGAACAGGCTGCCGACCCGTTGGGTACCCCAGCGCTGCACGAGGAACAGCAGGCTGAGGATGACCGCGGCGATGGGTACCACGAACTCGGTCAACCTCGGGGCACTGACCGACAGGCCCTCCACGGCTGAGAGCACCGAAATCGCCGGCGTGATGACGCTGTCGCCGTAGAACAGGGCCGCGCCCAGCACCCCCAGCGCCAGGACTCCCGCCAGCCGGCCGGCGGTGGCGTTGCCCATGGCGCGGCGGGCGAAGGCGGCCAGGGCCATCACGCCACCCTCGCCCTCGTTGTCGGCCCGCATGATGAACACCACGTACTTGACCGACACGATCAGGGTAATGGACCAGAACACCATCGAGATCACGCCGTACACGTCACCGGCGGTGGGCCGGACCGCGCCGTTGTCGATGCCGAAGACGGTCTGGATCGCGTACAGCGGACTGGTGCCGATGTCGCCGAACACCACGCCGAGCGCACCGAGAGCAAGGGCGAGGCCAGCGCCCCTGCCGTGGCTGGCACCGGTGGCGTGCCCCGCGGTGTCGGTGGCGTCGGCTGGTGGCTTGTCCTCTTCGGGCGTAGGCGGTGCGTCGCCGGAAGCGTGGACGGGCTGGCTGGCCTGTTCAGTCATGTGCCACACCTATCAGACCTGATCGGCCGGGGTGTCGGCGGCACCCGTAGGCCGGCTCCGTTGTCACGCCGGCCCGTCACCTGAGCTGTCGTGGTACAGGGCGTGCCAGATCGGCAACTGGAACAGTTCGTCGATCAGCGCACGTCCGGCGGGGCTCAGCCGGTACCGGCAGTCACCGCCGCGGGCGGCGTCCCAGGTTCCGGTCCCGCCGGTGCGGACGATGGCGCGGTGGGTGGCCAGGGCGCGCAACGCGGCGACGAGCTGACCAGGTGGCGCCCCGGTCGCCCGCCGCAGCCCGTGCAGGGTGTCCGGCCGCGGGTCGAGTGCGGCAAGCACCTCGGCGACCCACGGGCGGCCGATCAGCGCCAGCACCCCCGGATCCAGCCCCGTACCGGCCGTGCGCACAGGCTCGTCCGCGCCCGGAGATGCAGTCACCACCCACCGATCCCATCAGCTGGCACCGAGGACCTGAGCTGACCTTGACGCGGTCTTGACGCCTACGGCCGTTTTCTTTACACCGTCTTCACGCCTTGGCGCTGCGCGGAGCGTGCGGTACCTGAAGGTCGTCGAAGAGGCTGGGGATGCCGGGCGGTAGGTGGAGGTTGTGCCCACGATGACGAGGTCACCCTGGTGCCGTGATCACCGCCGCGACCGGTGTCGGTCCGCTCCGGTACGCCGGAGCCCGGACCATGCGGTGCCACCTTGCCGGGATAGCTTGGCGGCATGACCGGGAGGCCGAGGCGGGCGGCGTGGTGGGCGTTCGCACGGCGCTGGTCCCGGCGTGCGGCGCTGGCGGTGGGCGCGTTGTTCGTGGTCGGTACGGTGCAAAGTTGGGTGTTCAACGCGGCGACCGTGGGTCGCCGGTCGGCGCCGGACGGTCTGACCTATGTGCGGACGGGTGCGTACCTGACCCGTTACGTCACGTGGGGTGGCGGTGGGAGCCCGGTCGTGCTGGTCCACGGTGCGTTCGAATCTGCCGACACTTGGCAGCCCACCGCCCGGCGACTGGCGGCCGGGCATCGGGTGTACGCGCTCGACCTTGCGGGATTCGGGTACACCCAGCGCTCCGGTCACTACACCCTCGACGATCAGGTGCGCCAACTGCTCGCCTTCCTCGACGCGTTCGACCTGCGGAAACCCGTGCTGGTGGCGCACTCCAGCGGGGCGGCGATCGCGGCGGAGGCGACCCTGCGCGCTCCCCAGCGGGTTGGCGGGCTGCTGCTGCTTGACGGGGACGCGCTGGCCACCGGTGCCGGCGCCCGTTCCCCGTTGCGGTACCTGGTGATCCCGCCGTACCGGATCACCCTGCTGCGGCTGGGCCTGAGTTCGGATTGGTTGATCCGCACCGCGTATCAGCAAGCGTGTGGGCCGGCGTGCCCACGTCTGGACGCGGCCGGTGTGGACATGTGGCGCCGTCCGTTCCAGGTTCCGGGCGCGGAAGCTGCCGCGTGGGCCATGCTCGATCAGGGTGTACCGGGCTTGGCTCCGGCGCGGCTGTCGCAGCTGGCTGGGCTACCGCTTCCGAAGTCGGTCGTGTTCGGCGCACAGGACCAGGTGTTCGCGACGGACGCCGCGGCGCAGACCGCCAGGCGGATAGGTGCCCCTCCGCCGACGCTGATACCCGGTGGCCACCACCTGACCATGATCAGCAATCCGGACGCGGTCGCGAACGCGGTCACTGGCCTCGCCCCGGCGGCCTGACCCCTCGGCTGGGGACCGACGTCGTGGGTGCCGAGAGATTCACGTTCGAGCCCGTCGCAGCGCACTCCCAACCGCCCGGGATTGCCGCGCACTTCGTCCCGGCGCCGCTCCCATTCGCGGCAGCGACATTAGAGAAGCTGGAGAGCACGAGGGTGAGGTCGACATGATCGATTGGCGGCAGCAGTGCCACCGCTACAGCTCCCGTATCTATGGGCCGAGTCGACAGAACATCCCGCTGAGCTGGATCGGCGACGAGCGCATCGCCGTCGGCGGCCTACCGACCGCCATCACGCTGCCCACGCTGACCCGAGACGGCATCACGCACGTCGTGAATTGCCGCTCCGCCGCGCAGACCTGGGTTTCCCAGGATCTCGCCGTCGAACGTGCCCTGCTCGGCCCATCCCGGGTGGTCCACGCACCGATGTGGGACTCCGGCTATCCCCAGCCGCCGCACCTGTGGTCGGCCGCCGCGCTGTTCGCCGCCCAGGTCCTCACGAACGACGCCGCCGCCCGCGTCCTCATCCATTGCCACCAGGGCCGAAGCCGCTCGGTCATGCTCACCTACGCCGTGCTACGCCTACGCGGGCACAGCCCCGACCAGGCAATCGACCTCATCCGCTGCCACCGCGTCCAGGCGCGGATCGTCGACGCGTACACCAGCAGCGTCGAGCAGTGGCTGGCCGCAGGCGCCAACCCAATCGGACCGCTGCGGATACGGTTGCGGAGCTGAACCCAGAGCTACACCGAGCGCACTATGAGTCCCCGATTCCTCAGCCCAGGTGTTCGACACCTACGTCCACGACCTGTACACGGGTGGAGACAGCCACCCCGACGATATCGAGATGGAGGGCGGC
>CAZYCD010000166.1:0-10587 GCA_964645345.1 uncultured Micromonosporaceae bacterium | reverse complement strand
CCCCGGGCCTGCGGCTGCCGCCCGGCACCGCCTGGCCGCCCGGGGCCCCGCCGCCCGGCTCGTTCCCGCCCGGCACCATCCCGTGGCCCACCGGCGTACCGGCGCCACCCGGCTACCGCGTCGCGTACCCGTTCGCTCCCGCCGCGCCCCGGCCGCACGGGCTGCCGGTCGCCCCGCTCGGCCGGCGGCTGCTCGCCCGGCTGATCGACATCGGCATCGTGCTCGGCCTCAACGCGCTGGCCACCGGCTGGCTCGTGTACCTGTTCCTGCGCGACTACCTCCCGCTCGTGCAGGCCGTCGCCAACGGCCAGCCGTTCCCGACCACCCCGGGCCGGGTCCAGACGCTCGCCTACCTCATCCCCGCCGTGGCCATGCTGGTGTGGCTCGCCTACGAGGTGCCCGCGCTGGCCGCCTCCGGGCAGACCATCGGTAAGCGGGCGCTGGGCATCAAGGTGATGGCCCTGGAGAGCACCGCGCCGCTGGGGTTCGGCCGCGCGCTGCGCCGCTGGGGCGTGCTCGGCTGGCCGACCGTGCTGTGGGTCTGCGGCCTGGGCTTCATCGTGCAGTTCATCGACGCGCTGTCACCCACCTGGGGCGGACCGTTGCAGCTCGCGCTGCACGACCGCTCCGCGCAGACCGTGGTCGTCCACTGTGGGCGTCGCGGTCATGAGATCGCCCCCGTCAACGCACCAGGAAAGACCGGAGAACTGTGATGAACCTGTGTCGCGATGACCTCGCCGCGCTGCCCAGCTACGTGCCGGGCCGGACCATCCCCGGCGCGATCAAGCTGGCCAGCAACGAGGTTCCGTTCGGGCCGCTGCCCGGCGTGGTCGAGGCGATCACCGCCGCCGCCGCGGACACCCACCGGTACCCGGACATGGGCTGTGTCCGCCTGCGGGAGAAGCTGGGCGAGCGGTACGGCGTCGACCCGGCCCGCATCGTCACCGGCTGCGGCTCGGTGGCGCTGGCCGAGCACCTGGTGCGCGCGACCTGCCTCGGCCCCGACGACCAGATCGTCTACGCGTGGCGCTCGTTCGAGGCCTACCCGATCATCGCGGCGACCGGCGGGGCGACCAGCGTGCGCGTGCCCAACCGGCCCGACCACAGCCACGACCTGGCGGCGATGGCCGCGGCGGTCACCCCGAACACTCGGCTGGTGCTCGTCTGCAACCCCAACAACCCGACCGGTACCGTGTCCCGCCGCGCCGAACTGGACGCGTTCCTCGACGCGGTACCGGAGACCACGCTCGTCGTGCTGGACGAGGCGTACCGGGAGTTCGTCACGGATCCCGACGTGCCCGACGGCCTGGCGGTCTACGGCGACCGGCCCAACGTGGTGGTACTTCGCACGCTGTCCAAGGCGTGGGGCCTGGCCGGGGTGCGGGTCGGCTTCCTCGTCGCCGCGCCGCAGGTCGCCGACGTCGTCCGCAAGGTGCTGACCCCGTTCTCCACCTCGGCCCTGGCGCAGGCCGCCGCGCTCGCGGCCCTCGACGCCGCCGACGAGGTGGACCGGCGGGTGGCCCGGGTGCTCGCCGAGCGGCAGCGGCTGCTGCCCGCCGTGGGCAAGCTCGTCCCGGACGTGCCCGAGACGCAGGCCAACTTCTTCTGGCTGCCGCTGGGCGAGGGCGCGGCCGGGTTCGGTGCGGCGTGCGAGCAGCGGGGCGTGATCGTGCGCCCCTTCGCCGGGGACGGGGTACGGGTGACGATCGGTACCGAGGAGGAGAACGACGCCTTCCTCTCGGCCGCCGAGCACGCGCTGGCGTAGCGGGGCGCCAGCTAGCTATAGCTAGCTGCCGGTGACCACCACGTTCGGCGAGGGGTAGAAGTAGGCGCTGTCCGGCTGGTCGGCGTTCGCGCCGGGCTTCGCCCGCTCCATGAACAGGTACCGGTCGGCGGCGTATACCCGCCCGATGCCGAAGTCGGTCGCGTCCTTGACCACGAGCGGGAACTGGGACAGCAGCCGACCGGTAGCCGGGTCCAGGGTCACCACCTCCCGGTGCCCGGCGGTCACCAGGTGCACCGCGCCCGGCTCGACGGCCACCACGGTACCGGCGCCGGCCGTCCACTGTGGACTGCCGTCCGCCGCGGACAGGCCCTCGACGGTACCGCCGGTCCCCTGGCGCACCACCACCCCGCCGACCAGCCACACGCCGGTACCCGCGCCGGCCAGTGCCCTGGCCGGGGTCAGCGTGCCGTCCCCGCCAACCGTCCAGCCCTGCCCGCCGGCGACCACGCCGGTGCACTCCGAGCGGCCGACCGCGCAGCCGAGCGGGACGAAGGCCGCCTGTGGCCAGCCGGTGCGGGGCGTACCGGTGCCGGCGTCGAGCACGGTCGCGTGCGGCGCGGTACCGCAGGTGTCGACCGTGACGAACGTGCCCGGCGCGGTGAAGTCGTCGTGGCAGCGCGGGCGCCGTACCTCCCACAGTCGCCGGCCGGTCGCCACGTCGTAGCCGTCGATCGTGGCGGAGCCGACGGCGATGACGACCCGGCCGGCGGTGAACAGGTTCGTCGGCTGGTAGACCGTTGCCGCGCCGGTACGCCGGCCGGTGAACCCCGCCGGATCCGGTGCGGGCAGCGTCGCGCGCCAGGCCACCGCGCCGCGGGTGGCGTCCAGCCCCACCACGGTGCCGTCCGACCAGAGCGACACCACCGTGGTACCGACGGCCACCACGCCCTGTACCTGAGCCGGCCAGCGCCGGTACGACCAGTACCGGGACACGCTGGACTTGACGTTCACCGGCAGGTCGGCGTAGACCTCCCGCTTGCCCGCGTATACCCGCAGCCGCCCGTCCACCACGATTGGGGCCGCGAGCAGGGTGCCGTACACCTTCGGCTGGGCGGCCGGCGCCTGGGCCGGGTACGCGGACTTCGCGCGGTCGACCAGCTCGCCCGGCCGTAGCACCCGGTACCCGACGAGCCCGGTGACCGCGAGCGCGACCAGCGCGACGACCGCGATCAGAAGCCGCCGCCGGCCCCGGTCCATCAGCACACCTCCCCGGGGGAGGCTACCCGGCTGCCTGGTTCACGGTGCCGCTGACCTCGCCGAGGTCGACCACGCCGCCATCGGCCCCCGCCGCGACGCCGCGGATCGTCACCGTGTCGCCGTCCTCCAGGAAGGTCCGCGCCGACCCGTCGGCCAGCCGCACCGGCTCCGCCCCGCCCCAGGTCAGCTCCAGGAACGAGCCGGTCTGCTCGCGCTGCGGCCCGGAGACGGTACCCGACGCGAACAGGTCGCCGGTACGCAGGCTCGCGCCGTTCACGGTCAGGTGGGCCAACTGTTGTGCCGGCGTCCAGTACAGGTCCCGGAACGGCGGCCGGGACACCTCGGTACCGTTCCAGTCCACGGCCAGCCGGATGTCGTAGCTGAACCGGCGCGGC
Organism: uncultured Micromonosporaceae bacterium; assembly: GCA_964645345.1. GTDB lineage: Bacteria > Actinomycetota > Actinomycetes > Mycobacteriales > Micromonosporaceae > Rugosimonospora. The sequence goes on along the minus strand of CAZYCD010000166.1, from coordinate 7,209 downwards.
TCGCGCAGGTAGTCCACGACCGGCGGGTCCTGCTCCGGGCCGTCCACGGTGGCGAGCACGGACAGCGGCACCACCCAGGGCGAAACGCTGGTCGCGAACGACTTGCCGAGGAACGGCCCGAGCGGCTGGTACTCCCACGACTGGATGTCGCGTGCCGACCAGTCGTTGACCAGCACCACGCCGAACACGTGCTCCTCGAAGTCCACAGTGGACACCGGTCGGCCAAGGGCGGAACCGGCACCAACCACGAAGCCGACCTCGGCCTCGATGTCCAGCCGCCGGGTCGGGCCGAAGTCGCCGGGCCCGCGCTGCCCGCTGGGCCGCACCACGGGGGTACCCGAGACCACGACGGTACCGGCCCGCCCGTGGTACCCCACGGGAAGATGCCGCCAGTTCGGCAGCAGGGGCGGCTGGCCGGGGCGGAAGATTCGGCCGACGTTCCCCGCGTGGTGCTCCGAGGAGTAGAAGTCGACGTAGTCGGCGACGGTGAAGGGGAGTCGCAGCTCGACCTCGGCCAGCGGTACGTCCGGAGCCAGCTCCGCCACCCGTGCGTGCACCGCCGTCCACTGTGGACGGCCGAGGGCGAGGAAGGCGTCGAGGGTACCGGCCTGGAAGGCGCCGCCCGCGTCGAGCCGGCCCAGGCGCTCCGCCTCGGTCAGGTCCACGATCCCTTCGCCCACCCGGTACCCGACCCGCGCCGGCTGTCCATTGTGAACGAACACGCCATATCCAGTCACAGCAACCCGAGCCTTACGAGGTCGTCGAGCGGCTCGGCGATGCTGCACGAACCGAAGCCGATCCACAGTGGACGCTCCTGGTCGAGGAGCCGGCGTACCGGCTCGACCAGCAGGACCGGATCGGTACCGGCGAGGACCGGCGCCACGTCGGCCACGTCCGCACCCGCGTGCGCGACCGCCGAGGCGGCCAGCACGTTGAGGAAGCCGTGGTGCACCAGCCCGGTCTCCGGATCGGTGTACCGGATGGCGTGGTGCAGCCCCGCCGTCAGCTTGAACCGCAGCCCCCGGTCCCGGCAGGCGCAGATCACCGCGGCCAACTCGATCGGCGTCGGGAACAGCTCGGCGGCCAGCCCGCCGGTGCGGAACTTCGGCGAGAGGTCCAGTCCGTCCGCGCGCAGCCGGGAGACCGTGTCCAGCGCGCCGAGCAGGCCCCAGGCGAGCGGGATCTCCGCGAAGCACGCCACGCCGGGCAGGCCCCGGGCGACCTCGGCCAGCCGGGCCAGGCCCGGCTGCGGGTCCTCGCCGCGCTTGGCGACGGCCACCTCGACCTGCCGCAGCCGCGACGGCCGCGCCAGCGCCCGGACGGCGCCCGGCAGCGGGTCGACGCCGCCATCGCCGATGATGCCCAGGTCCAGTTCCGGCTGGCCGTCCAGCGCGCCGGACAGCACCGCGGACGCCGGCACCAGCAGGGGACCGACCAGGTCGGCGTACCACGCGGCGCGGTGGCCCTGGTGCGCGGCGACGGCCTCGGGCAGCGGAGCGTTGCCGGGCGGGAACACCGCGGCGTCGTCGACCAGCCGCGCAAGCATCGGCGGCACGCGGGTTGACATGGCTACAGAACCTAGCGGAAGCTACATCTAGCGGGCAAGAATGTCCGATTATCGGACACTCCGCTACCCGCAGCTGCGACGAGGGAGCGCGAGATGCCGTACTACCGGAGGGCGGGCGAGGTCCCCGCCAAGCGGCACACCCAATTCCGTCAGCCGGACGGCAGCCTCTACGCCGAGGAACTGATGGGCCAGGAGGGCTTCTCCTCCGACTCGTCGCTGCTGTACCACCGCCACCTGCCGACCGCCATCGTGGCCGCCGAGGAGTTCGACCCGCCGGCGTGGTCGCGGGTACCCAACCGGCCGCTCAAGCCGCGCCACTTCCGCACCCACAAGCTGGACACCCCGGACGCGGACCCGATCCTCGGCCGGGCACACCTGCTCGCCAACGACGACGTCCGACTGTCCTATGTGGTCACCGACCGGCCCTCCGTGCTCTACCGCAACGCGATCGGTGACGAGTGCCTCTACATCGAGTCCGGCCGGGCGCGGATCGAGTCCGCATTCGGCGCACTCGACGTGGCCGAGGGCGACTACGTCATCATCCCGACCTCGGTCATCTACCGGGTGGTACCCGACGGGACGGCCCGCATCCTGGCCATCGAGGCGACCGGGCACATCGGGCCACCCCGCCGGTACCTGTCGGTGCGCGGCCAGTTCCTGGAGTCCTCGCCGTACTGCGAGCGTGACCTGCGCGCCCCGTCCGAACCGCTCAACGTCGACGCGACCGACGTCGAGGTCTACGTCCAGCACCGGTCGCGTGCCGCAGGCCCGGCAGGGGGCACAGCCTGGACCAGGTTCACCTATGCGAACCACCCGTTCGACCTCGTCGGCTGGGACGGCTGCCTGTACCCGTGGGCCCTGTCCATCCACGACTTCGAGCCGATCACCGGCCGGGTACACCAGCCGCCGCCGGTACACCAGACGTTCGAGGGCCCCAACTTCGTCGTGTGCTCGTTCGTACCCCGCAAGGTGGACTACCACCCGCTGGCGATCCCGGTGCCGTACAACCACCACAACGTCGACTCCGACGAGATGCTGTTCTACACCGGCGGCAACTACGAGGCGCGCCGCGGCTCGGGCATCGGCCAGGGCTCCATCTCGCTGCACCCGGGCGGCTTCACCCATGGGCCGCAGCCGGGCGCGGCGGAGCGCGCCATCGGCGTGGACTACTTCGACGAGCTGGCTGTCATGGTGGACACCTTCCGCCCGCTGGACCTCTGCGAGCCCGCACTGTCCTGTGAGGACAGTGGGTACGCGTGGACCTGGGCGGGTCAGGCGGTCAGCGGCCGAGAACCTTCGTCGGGCTGAGGCGGCACACCACGCGGACGTGCTCCGGCGGCTCCTCCGGGTACGGCCGGCCGTTGTATTTCATCGACAACTCGTCGATGAGCTCCCGACCGCCATCGGTCGTCATCGTGACCGTGCCGCTGACCGTGGCGTAGACGTACGGCTCGGCGGGGTCGTAGAACGACACGCTGGCCCGCGGGTCCCGCCGCAGGTTCCGTGCCTTGCGCCGGCTGGTGATGGTGGAGAAGACAACGTCATCGCCGTCCCGCTTGACCCAGAGCACTGTCGAGTGCGGGCTCCCGTCGGGGTTGACGGTCGTCACGACCACATACGTCTTCTCATCCAGCAGCCGCCGTGCGGTGTCGGACAGTGGTACACCCATGATTTCGATCCTATCGAGGCACGATCAGGGCGACCGCGACGGCGGCCAACCCCTCGCCCCGGCCGGTAAGGCCCAGCCCGTCCGTTGTGGTACCGGAGACGCTCACCGGGGCGCCCACCGCGGCGTGCAGCACCGCCTGCGCCTCCTCGCGGCGCCGCCCGATCCGCGGCGCCACGCCGATCACCTGGATCGATACGTTCCCGATGTCGAAGCCCGCGCCGCGCACCCGGCTCGCGGTCTCGGTCAGCAACGCCACGCCCGAGGCGCCAGCCCACTCGGGCCGGTCCGTGCCGTAGTTGGCGCCGAGGTCGCCCAGGCCGGCCGCGGACAGCAGCGCGTCGCAGGCGGCGTGCGCGGCCACGTCACCGTCCGAGTGCCCGGCCAGGCCCGCCTCGCCGGGCCACTCCAGGCCCGCCACCCAGCACGGGCGTCCGGCGTCGAAGGCGTGCACATCGGTACCCACGCCAACCAGCGGAACCGTCACGCCGGCAGAGTACCCAACAGCGCCTCGGCGATCAGCAGATCCACCGGTCGGGTGATCTTCATGGCCGCTTCGTCGCCGGGTATGCAGAACACCGGTACCCCCAGCTTCTCGACCATTCCCGCGTCGTCCGTGTGCTCATCGATCGCGTTGGCGTGGGCCGCGGCCAGCACCGAGCGCCGGAAGCCCTGCGGCGTCTGTACGGCGCGCAGCACGGTCCGGTCGACGGTACCCACGACCTGCCCACCGGCGGTGACCTCCTTGATGGTGTCCACCACCGGCAGCACCGGGATGACCGCGTCGTGACCGGCGTGGACCGCCTCGGCCACCGCGACCGCGAGCGACGGCGGCGCCATGGCCCGCGCGGCGTCGTGTACCAGGATGACCTCGAACCGCTCCGGTACCGCCGCGAGCGCCAGGGCGACCGATTCCTGGCGGGTCGGGCCGCCCGGTACCACGACGACCGGCGCGACCGGTTCGAGCAGCCGGCATACGGCGTCCACGTCGTCCGGCGGGGCGGCGACCGTGATGCACCGCGCGCCTGCCGAGGCGATCCGCCGCACGGCGTGTACCAACAGGGGCTCCCCGCCCAGCAGCCGGAGTGCCTTGGGACCGCCGGGACCGAGCCGGACGCCCATACCCGCCGCCGGAACGAGGACCGCGACGTCACCGCGCAATTGTCTGCGCGCGGTCACGTCGCGGTCCTCGTAGCTGGGTTCCGGGGTCGGTCAGGCTTCGGTGAGCACCTTGTCGAGGAGGATCTCCGCCTCGTCCTTGGTGCTCTTCTCGGCGAGCGCCACCTCGCCGACCAGGATGTCGCGGGCCTTGGCGAGCATGCGCTTCTCGCCCGCGGACAGGCCACGCTCCCGCTCCCGCCGCCAGAGGTCACGCACGACCTCGGCCACCTTCAGCGGGTTGCCGGACGCGAGCTTCTCGAGATTCGCCTTGTAGCGCCGCGACCAGTTCGTGGGTTCCTCCGTGTGGGGGGCACGGAGGACATCGAAGACCTTCGTCAGGCCTTCCTCGCCAACGACCTCGCGGACACCAACTATCTCGGCGTTCTCGGCAGGAACACGCACCGTCAGGTCACCCTGCGCAACTCTCAGGACGAGATACTGCTTCTCTTCGCCCCTGATGACCCGAGTCTCGATTGCCTCGATGAGTGCGGCCCCGTGGTGGGGGTAAACAACGGTCTCGCCGACACTGAAAACCATAGGTTCGAAGCCCCTTTCGCTGTGTCCAGGGTAACACGAGCAGCGCTCTCAGCCCAGCCCCAGGAGCCGCATTACCGCTGCTCAGGGGGTGTGTGACACCCCTTTCTCGGGCTTGACAAGGGCGCCCTTCCGTGCATCTTCACGGAGGGTGAAGGGGTCGTGACCAGCCAGAACGATGATCCGGACATGTCGGAAACATCGCAGCGAGTAACTGGCCGAGGGTCTGGGTAGAAAAGTCCACGACGCACTCTGGCGCGGCGTCGGGCGGATGCGGGACAGTAGGCGGTAGGGCCGAGGAGACACACCATGGGCACCCTGCGCGGAGACAACGGCGGCGAGCGACCGCCCGAGGGTGGTGGCGTGCCGGACCTGCCCCCGGAGTGGGGCTTGATCGTCATCCCTGACGACGCGTCCGAACTGGACGACGAGGCGACCGCGCTGCGCCGCGAGTGGCGGCGGGCGGCCAGGATCAACCGGTGGCGGCAGCGCCTCGGGCTGGAGCCGGTGAGGATCGGCAGGCGGCGCTCCGGTACCTCGCTCGCACTGCCCCTGCTGATCATGTCGATCGCCATCGTGGCGACGCTGACCAGCCTGTTCGCCCTGGTCTGGCCCAACCATGCCGAGCGCCGGACGCCCAATGCGGAGCCGTCCGCCGCGACCAGCGCCGCGACCCTGGCCGACCTCACGCTGCTCGACTCCTCGGCGGCCCCGGTCCGGCTGCGAGACAACCTGCCCGCGGTGATCCTGCTGGTGGACGGGTGCGACTGCAGTGGCCTGATTTCCGCCACCGCCTCGGCGGCACCCGCCAGCGTGACCGTCCTGGCTATCGCGCACGCCGCCCCACCGCTGGCCGGTACCGGTGCCCGGGCGAACGCCTCTGCGGCTCCGGCCGGGCCGGGTCCCGCCGCGCCGGGCAGACAGCAGGCCGGTTCGGCTCCCGCGGGCGCCCGGATCCGCGCGCTGGCCGACCCGGCCGGGCTACTCCTGGCCACCTTCCGTGGCGCGGGTGCGGCCGCGGGCGAGGCGATCGCGGTCCTGGTCCGCAAGGGTGGCCAGATCGTCAGCGCGGTCGCGGTGAGCGGCGTCGACCAGCTCCGGGCCGAACTGCCCCGCCTCATCTGAGCCGCCCGCCGGCGAATCAGCCGGCCGCCCGCAGCAGCGTGGCGTAGAGCGTCAGGCCGGGTCCGAAGGCCATCGCCAGTACGTGCTGCGGCCGGGCGGACCGCATCGAGTCCACGATCATCAGAACCGTCGGGGATGAGCAGTTGCCGTGCTCGGCCAGTACCCGACGGGACGGGCCCAACGCCTCGGCGGGCAACTCCAGCCGGTCACGCACCACGTCGAGAATGCGCGGCCCGCCCGGGTGCACCGCCCAGCCGTCCACGTCCGACCGGCTCAGCCCGTGCCTGCCGAGCAGCCCGTCCACCAGGTCCGCCACGTACCCGTCGAGCACCTCCGGTATCCGCTGGGACAGCCCCATTCGGAAGCCCAGGTCGGTGACGTCCCAGGTCATCATGTCCGCGGTCGTCACGTCCGTCACCGCGTCCACGTCGAGTACCTCGTACCCGGGTCCGGACGGCAGCACGACCGCGGCCGCGGCGGCGTCGGAAAACAGCGCGTGCGCCACGATCTGCTCCGGGTCGGCGGACGGCGGCTGCACGTGCAGGCTGGTCAACTCCAGGCACAGCAGCACCGCCGGGCGGCCCCGCGAGGCCACGAAGTCGGACACCGCGCCGAGCCCGGGCAGCGCGGCGTAGCAGCCCATGTGGCCGATGAACAGCCGCTGCGTGGCCGGAGCCATGCCCAGGTCGCGGGCCAGCAGGATGTCTAGGCCCGGTGTCACGTACCCGGTGCACGAGCACACCGCGAACAGCCCCACGTCGGCGGCCCTCAGCCCGGCCACGTCCAGGGCGTCCGCGACCGCCGACTTGCCCAGCGGCAACGCCTCCGTCAGGTACCGCTGCATCCGCTTGGCCGTCGACCAGCCGGATACGTCCTCGATGAGCGGGTTGACCGCACCGTGGCGGCGTTCGACCCCCGAGTTGCCGAACAGCCGGGAGGCCAGCGCCCGCTGCACGCCCGAGTAGTGGCGGGAGAAGAAGCCCTGCCACAGCTCGTCCTGCGTCACCTGTCCGGGATGTGCGACACCGGTGGCCGCGAGAACTACCACCGGGGCGCCGATCCGTCGGCGTCCGGATCGCCTCCCAACGCCGCGATGCCCAACCAGTCCGCGCACACGTCGGAGGTGGCCGGCTGCAGCGACCCGCACCGGGCGTCC
>CAZYCD010000165.1:0-10627 GCA_964645345.1 uncultured Micromonosporaceae bacterium | reverse complement strand
GTGTTCATCTTGTGCGGCATCGCGCTGGAGCCGACCTGGCCGGGCCGGAAGCCCTCGGTGACCAGCTCCTGGCCGGCCATCAGCCGGATCGTGGTGGCCAGCGAGGACGGGGCCGCGGCGACCTGTACCAGCGCCGCGAGCGCGTCGAAGTCCAGCGAGCGCGGGTACACCTGGCCGACGCTGTCCAGGACGTGGTCGAAGCCCAGGTATCCGGCGACCCGGCGCTCCAGCTCCGCGACCTTGCCCGGGTCGCCGCCGAGGAGGTCGAGCTGGTCGGCGGAGGTACCGACGGGGCCCTTGACGCCACGCAGCGGGTACCGGGCGATCAGCTCGTCCAGCCGCCGGTACCCGACGAGGAGCTCGTCGGCGGTGCTGGCGAAGCGCTTGCCGAGGGTGGTCGCCTGGGCGGGCACATTGTGCGACCGGCCCACCATGACCGTCGCGTCGTACTCGACGGCCCGCGCGGCAAGCCTGGACAGCGTCGCGACAACCCGGTCCCGGATCAGTAGCAGGGACGCCCTGAGCTGCGCCTGCTCGACGTTCTCGGTCAGGTCGCGCGAGGTCATCCCCTGGTGGATCAGCTCGTACCCGGCCAGCGCCGAGAACTCCTCGATGCGCGCCTTGACGTCGTGCCGGGTGATCCGCTCCCGGGCCGCGATGCTGTCGAGGTCGACGCGGTCCAGTACGGACTCGTAGGCGTCGATCGCCTCGTCGGGTACCGGTACCCCCAGCTCCCGCTGCGCCCGCAGGACGGCGAGCCAGAGGCGGCGCTCGGCCCGCACCTTCTCCTCCGGCGACCAGATCGCGATCATCTCGGCGGAGGCGTACCGGTCGGCGAGCACGTCAGGAATCACCCGTCCATTCTCGCTACCGCCCGGGCGGTACCGGCGGCTACCCCGCCCGACGTAGCCGGGGTCGCGAACCGACGCCTCCCGGCGGACGACCGGACGGGCGACGGTGATCTATGTTGGCCGGCATGTCGACGACTACCACCGTTGCCCGCCCCGGCTACCGCGCCGTGACCACGCAGGTCATGCGGTACCTCGCGATGGCCGGCGGCACGCTGGCCGTGGCGCAGTTCGCGCTGGCCGCGTTCGGCGCGTTCGACTCGATCAACGGCCACCGCCACGGGTACCAGGCGCACGAGGTGGTCGGGATGATCGTCGAGGTGGTCGGCCTGCTGGTGCTGATCGCGGCCCTGGTGGCCCGGCCCGGCCGGCGGCCGCTGATCCTCGCGATCGTCCTGTTCGTGCTCGCCGGCCCGGTCCAGCCGAGCCTCGCCGAACTGGCCAAGGACGACGCGTCCTGGGTCGGCCTGCTGCACGGCCTGGTCGGGCTGGCGATCCTCGGCCTGTTCGGCCAGCTCAGCCGGCGACCGTCCTGACCGGTGCGGCCGGGCCGTGGCAAATTCCCCGGCCCGGCCGTGCTCAGCGCTCCAGGATCGCCGTCACGCCCTGGCCTCCGGCCGCGCAGATGGAGATTAGCCCGCGCCGGGTCTGCCCGGGCGTCGCGCGCTGGGCGAGCAGCTTGGCCAGGGTGGCGACGATCCGGCCGCCGGTGGCCGCAAACGGGTGGCCGGCCGCCAGCGAGGAGCCGTTGACGTTGAGCCGGTCGCGGTCGACCGGTCCCGGCGGCGCGTCCAGGCCCAGCCTCTGCTTGGCGAACTCCGGGTCCTCCCACGCTTTCAGCGTCGCCAGTACCTGCGAGGCGAACGCCTCGTGGATCTCGTAGAGGTCGAAGTCGTCGAGGCCCAGGCCGGCCCTGGCCAGCATCCGGGGTACCGCGTAGACCGGCGCGGTCAGCAGCCCCTCGCCACCGTGCACGAAGTCCACCGCGCCCGTCTGCGACCAGGTGAACCAGGCCAGTACCGGCAGCCGGTGCGCGGCGGCCCACTCCTCGCTGGCCAGCAGGACGGTCGACGCGCCGTCGGACAGCGGCGAGGAGTTGCCGGCCGTCATCGTGTCGCCGTACACCGGCTTGAGCTTGGCCAGCTTCTCCAGTGACGTATCCGGCCGCAGGTTCTGGTCCCGGGTCAGTCCCAGGTACGGCGTGACCAGGTCGTCGAAGAAGCCCGACTGGTACGCGGCGGCCAGCCTGTGGTGCGAGGCGAGCGCCAACTCGTCCTGCTCCTCGCGGCCGATGCCCCACTCCGCCGCGGTGATGGCAGCGTGCTCACCCATGGACAGCCCAGTCCGCGGCTCGGCGTTGCGCGGTACCTCCGGCCGGAACACCTGCCCGGGGCGCAGCCGCCCGACAGCGGCCAGCCGCCCGCCGAGGGACCGCGCCCGGTTGAGGTCCAGCAGCGCGCCGCGCATCTGCTCGTTGACGCCCAGCGGGGCGTCGCTCGTGGTGTCCACCCCGCCGGCGATGCCCACGTCGATCTGCCCGAGCGCGATCTTGTTGGCCACCAGGATCGTGGTCTCCAGACCGGTACCGCAGGCCTGCTGGACGTCGTAGGCGGGGGTGTGCGGGTCGAGGCGGGAGCCGAGCACGCACTCCCGGGTCAGGTTGAAGTCCCGGCTGTGCTTGAGGACCGCGCCCGCCGCGACCTCACCGACCCGCTGCCCGGCCAGCCCGAAACGGGCCACGAGCCCGTCCAGCGCGGCGGTCAGCATGTCCTGGTTGGACGCGGTCGCGTACGGCCCGTTCGACCTGGCGAAAGGGATCCGGTTGCCGCCGAGGATGGCCACCCGGCGTGGCAGCGGTCCGGCATCGTGCGCCGGTTGCGGCGCAGCGGCATTACTGGACGTCATCGCGCCTCCCGACAGAGAATGCTGACTGTTAACCTACTCGCGAGTAGGCTTGGCGCGCGAGGGGCCTGGGGAAAGAGGTAGGTCGATGAGCGATCGGTACGCCAGCTTCGCCGCCTCGGGGCCGGGACGTGCGCTGGCCAAGCGGTTGGGCCTTCCGCAGCCGGTACCGCTGCGGCGCTTCCGCCCGGGCGACCCACCGGTGCCGGGGCCGGTGCTGGTCGGCGGGGACGGCCGACTGGGTGCGGCGGTCGGCAAGATACTCGACGCGATCGGCGCGGAGCTGCGCGACCCGGGCGCGACCAACTCCGACGGCAGCCCGCCCGCCAACGCCGCCCTGGTCTTCGACGCGACCGGCATCGCGGACTCGGCGGGGCTCCGGGCGCTCTACGACTTCTTCCACCCGCGCATCCGATCGGTGTACCCGAGCGGACGGGTCATGGTCCTGGGTACCCCGCCGGAGACCTGCGACGGCGCGGCGGAGGCGGTCGCGCAGCGGGCACTCGAGGGTTTCGTCCGGTCCGTCGGCAAGGAGGCCGGCCGCGGCGTCACCGCCAACCTGGTCTACGCCGCGCCGGACGCGGACCCGGAGTCGACGCTGCGGTTCCTGCTGTCGGCGCGCTCCGCCTACGTGTCCGGACAGGTGATCCGGGTCGGCCCGGCAGGCGCGGCCGCAACGGCGGGCCCGGTCGACTGGGACCGGCCGCTGGCCGACAAGGTGGCCCTGGTGACCGGGGCGGCCCGGGGCATCGGCGAGGCCATCGCCCGGGTACTGGCCCGCGACGGCGCCCACGTGGTCTGCCTCGACGTACCCGCGGCCGGCCAGGCACTGTCCACTGTGGCCAATGGGCTGGCCGGCTCGGCGCTGCAGCTCGACCTCACCGCGCCCGACGCACCGCAGCGGCTGGCCGAGCACCTGCAGGCCCGGCACGGCGGCGTGGACGTCGTGGTACACAACGCCGGTATCCTGCGCGACCGCACCATCGCCCGGATGGAGCCGGCGCAGTGGGACGCGGTACTCGACGTGAACCTGTCCAGCCAGGAGCGGGTGAACGCGGAGCTGCTCGAACAGGACCTGCTCCCGCCCGGCGCCCGGGTGGTGTCGGTGTCCTCGATCGCGGGCATCGCCGGCAACCGGGGCCAGACCAACTACGCCACCTCCAAGGCCGGCGTCATCGGCATCGTGGAGGCCCTGGCGCCGAGGCTCGCCGGGCGCGGGGTGACCGTCAACGCGGTCGCACCGGGCGTCATCGAGACCGCGATGATCGCGAAGATGCCGCTCGTGCTCCGCGAGGCCGGCCGGCGGATGAACAGCATGAACCAGGCCGGGCTGCCGGTGGACGTGGCCGAGGCGGTCGCGTTCTTCGCGAACCCCGGCTCGGCCGGGGTCACCGGCCAAGTGCTGCGGGTCTGCGGCCAGTCGCTGATCGGCGCCTGAGATGAGCGGCGTCGTGGAACTGCAGTCGGCGCCGCCCACCGGCGCCGCGTTCCGCCGCGCCGCGCTCGACCTGGTACGCCGGCGGCCGGGGGGTACCGGAGTGCCGGACACCACGCTCGTCCTGCGCGGGGTGGCCGTCGACCGGGCGCACCTCGCCGCCTACGACCGGGTGTGCGGGTACCGGCTGGGCGACTCGTTACCGCCGACCTACCCCCACATTCTGGCCTTCCCGCTGGCCATGCACCTGATGTCCAATGTGGACTTTCCGTTGCCGCTGGCCGGGATCGTCCACCTCGCTAATCGGATCGAGGTGCTGCGGCCCCTCGACGCGGGCGAGCGGCTGGACCTTGCGGTAAGGGCGGCGGACCTGCGCGGGCACGAGCGCGGACGGCAGGTCGACCTGCTGGCCACCGCGTCGGTCGCAGGCGAGGTGGTGTGGCGCGGCGTCTCGACGTACCTGCACCGCGCGAAGGGTTCTGGCGACCGATCCGCGCGCCGCGACCGGTCCGAGCCGCCGCGGGCCAGCGCCGTGTGGCGGATCGGGCGCGAGGTCGGGCCGCGGTACGCGGCGGTGTCCGGGGACCGCAACCCGATCCACACCTCGCGGCTCGCGGCCCGGGCGCTGGGTTTCCCGCGCACCATCGCGCACGGGATGTGGAGCAAGGCGCGGTGCCTGTCCGCGTTGGAGGGGCGGCTGCCCGACCGGTACACCGTCGAGGTGGCGTTCAAGCTGCCCGTACTGCTGCCGGCGACGGTCGACTTCTCGGCGGTACCGGCGGGAGACGGCTGGGCCGTCGCGCTGCACGGGCACGGCACGGGCAAGCCGCACCTGACCGGCACCGTTGTTTAGTCCACTATGGAGGGACGCCAGACGGCGCCGCGCAGCAGTTCCCCCGCGCCGACCCAGACGAAGTTCATCAGCCTCGTCGCGGTGACCTCGGCCGGCTCCTCGGAGTGGTCCGCCACCCAGTCGGCCAGCGACTCGCCCGCGCCGACCAGCGCGTAGGCCATCGCCGTGACGTCCACCGGGCGCGGTTCGCGTCCGCTTGCCGCGATCACCCTGGACAGCAGACCGCACACCACGTCCACCATCCGGGCGCGCATCGCGGCCACCTCGCGGACGAACGGCTCCTGGCCGCGGGCCTGCCGGTAGAGCACCGACCAGCCGTCGCGGTGCGCACCGACAAAGGCGAAGAACGCCCGCAGCCCGCGCCACAGCTGTTCGTCCGGCGGCAGCGGCGGGGCGTCGGCTGGCGCCACCGCGGACGCCACCGCCTCCATCAGCCGGGTGCCCTCCCGGTGCAGGCAGGCGACGAACAACTCCTCTTTGCTGCCGAGGTAGGCGTACACCATCGGCTTGGAGATTCCGGCGCGCGCGGCGATGTCATCCATGGAAGCATCGTGGAAGCCGGCAGCCGAGAACACCGCCACGGCCGCATCCAGCATCTGCTGCTCCCGGACGGCCCGGGGCATCCGCTTCCTAGCGACGGTCTGCACCTTGCCATGTTACCTACTCGTGCGTAATGTTACGCACGAGTAGCTTATTCGCTCCGGCAGGAGGACACCGCCATGACCGACTTCGATCTCTCCGATTTCGGCTCCGTCGACCCGAAGCAGTTCGCGCAGCTGGTCAAGAACGCGCCCGCCGACCAGCTCAAGGCGGTCATGCAGGGCGACCAGCGGGCCAAGGTGCTGGACGAGATCTTCGGCCGGATGCCGAGCCTGTTCCGGGCAGACCGGGCCGGATCCACCAACGCGGTCATCCACTGGAACGTCGGCGACCGGGCCGACGGCGGCCTGGACACCTACGAGCTGGTCATCGCGAACGGCGCCTGCACGCTGTCGCCCGAGCCGGCCAACGACCCGAAGCTGTCGCTGACCGTGGGCGCCGTGGACTTCCTGAAGGTGGTCTCGGGCAACGCCAACCCGGTGATGCTGTTCATGACCGGCAAGCTCAAGGCAAAGGGCGACCTCGGCCTGGCCGCCAACATCGCCAACCTGTTCGACATCCCCAAGGCCTGACCGTGCCCGAGTTCTCGCTCGACCTGACCGAGGACCAGCGGGATCTGCGGGACTGGGTGCACGGCTTCGCCGCCGAGGTTGTGCGCCCGGCCGCCACGGAGTGGGACGCCCGCGAGGAGACCCCGTGGCCGGTCATCCGCGAAGCCGCGAAGGTGGGCCTCTACGGCTTCGAGTTCCTGGCCAACTGCTGGGCCGACCCGACCGGGCTGTCGCTGCCGCTGGCCAGCGAGGAGCTGTTCTGGGGTGACGCCGGCATCGGGCTGTCCCTGATGGGTACCAGCCTGGCCGTCGCCGCGATCTACGGCTCGGGTACCCCCGAGCAGATGCTGGAGTGGGTGCCGCAGTGCTTCGGCGACGTTGCCGAACCCGCGGTCGGCGCGTTCTGCAGTACCGAGCCGGAGGCCGGCTCCGACGTCGGGGCGATGCGTACCCGCGCCCGGTACGACGAGGCGACCGACGAGTGGGTCCTCAACGGGCAGAAGGCGTACGCGACCAACGGCGGGATCGCCCGCGTGCACGTGGTGACCGCCAGCGTCGACCCTTCGCTGGGTGCGCGCGGGCAGGCGGCCTTCGTCGTCCCGCCCGGTACCCCCGGACTCACCGGTACCAAAAAGCTGAAGAAGCTGGGACTGCGCGCCTCGCACACCGCCGACGTGTTCCTCGACGACGTCCGGGTACCGGGCCGGTGCCTGCTGGGCGGCCGCGACGCGCTGGAGGAGCGGCTGGCCAGGGCCCGGCAGGGTACCCGTGCGGCCGGGCAGGCCGGCGAGGCCCGCGGAGCCGGCTCCAGCCAGCGCTCGTCGGCCGCGATGCGTACCTTCGAGCTGACCCGCCCCACCGTCGGCGCGCAGGCGCTGGGCATCGCGCGGGCGGCCTACGAGTACGCGCTGGACTACGCGAAGCAGCGGGTGCAGTTCGGCCGGCCCATCATCGACAACCAGGCCATCGCCTTCGCCCTGGCCGACATGCGCACCGAGATCGACGCGGCCCGGCTGCTGGTCTGGCGCGCCGCCTGGATGGGGCGCAACAACCGGGTGTTCGAGGCCGGCGAAGGCTCGATGAGCAAGCTCAAGGCCGGAGAGGTCGCGGTCGCGGTGACCGAGAAGGCCGTCCAGATCCTCGGCGGCGCCGGCTACCTGCGCGAACATCCCGTCGAGCGCTGGTACCGGGACGCCAAGATATATACGATCTTCGAGGGTACGTCGGAGATCCAGCGACTGGTCGTGTCGCGGGCCATCTCCGGCATGCAGATCCGCTGACCCGCCGGGCCGGCCGCTCCTGGCTGGGCCGGCCGGGCCGGGGTCGGAGGTGGCCGGGCCGGCAGCTCCGTCCGGATCTGCCGCCACCTGGGGAGGTCCACTATAGACAGTGCGTTCACGATAGCCACGCTGGCCCGCCGCGGGCTGCTCAAGCCGGGCCCACCGGCGCAGGTCGCCCGCCAGCTCGCCGCGCTGCGGCGCTGGGGCTTCGGCCTCGGCGGCGAACTGCGGTCGGCGGCGGCCCGCGACCCGGACCGGACGGCCATCATCGAGGAGCGCGGCCGGCTCAGCTACGCCGAACTGCTGGACCGCACCGAGCGCCTGGCCGCCGCGCTGCGCGGAGCGATGGGCGTCGAACCGGCGGACCGGATCGGCCTGCTGTGCCGCAACCACGCCGGGCTCATCGAGGGGATGTCCGCCGCGAGCCTGCTCGGCGTCGACGCGGTACTGGTGAACACCGGGCTGTCCCCGGCGCAGCTCGGCGCGGTCGCCGAGGAGCAGCGGCTGCGGCTGCTCATCCACGACACCGAGTTCGCCGAGCACGCGGCCGCCCTGCCACGCCGCGTAACCCGACTCGACGAGTCCACTGTGGACGGGCTGCGGGCGGCGGCACCGCCCGGTACCGTGCGGCCGCCGCAGCGGGACGGCCGTACCATCGTGCTCACGTCGGGTACCACCGGCACGCCCAAGGGCGCCCGCCGGCACACTCCGGACGGGTTCGCGCCGCTGGCGAGCATCATCTCGCGGATACCGCTGCACGCCCGGACCCGCATGCTCATCGCCGCACCGGTCTTCCACACCTGGGGACTGGCCGCGCTGCAGGTCGGCCTCGCGCTGCGGGCGACCATGGTGCTGCGCCGCCGGTTCGAGCCGGCCGACGCACTCGCCATGATCCGGGCGAACGACTGTGCGGCGCTGTTCGCGGTACCGGTGATGCTGCAGCGGCTGCTGGAGGTGCCACCGGTACAGACGCCGCTGCGGGTGGTCGCGGTCAGCGGATCGGCGCTGCCCGGCGGGTTGGCGACCCGGTTCATGGACGCCTACGGCGACGTTCTCTACAACCTCTACGGCTCCACCGAAGCGTCCTGGGCGAGCATCGCCACGCCCGAGGAGCTGCGCCGGGCACCGAACACGGCGGGCCGGCCGCCGCACGGTACCCGGGTCGCGATCGTGTCCCAAGCGGGCCAGCCGCTGCCGGCCGGGCACACCGGCCGGATCCTGGTCGGCAACGAGATGCTGTTCGAGGGGTACACCAACGGTACGGCGGGGGCGCGGCACGGGGGGCTGCTCGCCACCGGCGACGTCGGGCACCTGGACGGGGACGGACTGCTCTATGTGGACGGTCGCGAGGACGACATGATCGTCTCGGGTGGCGAGAACGTGTTCCCGTCCGAGGTCGAGAACCTGCTGTCCGGGCTGCCGCAGGTACGGGAGGTGGCGGTCGTCGGGGTACCGGACCCGGAGTTCGGCCAGCGGCTGGCGGCCTGGATCGCGCTGTACCCGGGCGAGGTGCTGGACGCCGACGCGGTGCGCGAGTACGTGCGTCGGAACCTGGCGCGGTTCGCGGTACCCCGGGACGTGCGGTTCGTCCAGGCCCTGCCGCGCAACGCCACCGGCAAGGTCGTCCCCCGCGACCTGCCCTACTGAGCGGCTCAGCTGGTGACGCGACCCTCGATCGCGGCGGCCGCGATGTCCCGGCGGTACTGGCCGCCGGCCATCGACACGCCGTCCACCAGCGCGTAGGCGGCGTCGCGCGCGTCGGCCAGCGTAGGACCGGTCGCCGTGCAGGCCAGTACCCGGCCACCCGAGCTCACCAGAGTCCCATCCGGGCCCTCGACGGTACCGGCGTGGAGCACTCCCGGCGCCCAGGCGCCCTCGATGGCGTCGCCGACCCGTGGGGTACCCGGATAGCCCGCGGACGCCACCACGACCGTGACCGCGAAGCCGGGCCGCCACCGCAGCGGCGCGTGCGCGGCCAGCTCGCCGACGGCGGCCGCGCGCAGCAACTCGGCCAGCGGCGACTCCAGCAGAGCGAGCACGACCTGGGTCTCCGGGTCGCCGAACCGGCAGTTGAACTCGATCACCTTCGGGCCGGCGGAGGTCAGTACCAGGCCGACGTAGAGCAGGCCGGCGAACGGCGTACCCCGGTGCCGCAGCTCCGCCAGGGTCGGACCGACCACAGTCGACATCACGTCGTCCACAAGGGACACCTCAGCCCATGGCAGCGGCGCATAGGCGCCCATGCCGCCCGTGTTCGGCCCGGTGTCGCCGTCGCCGATCCGCTTGAAGTCCTGCGCCGGTACCAGCGGCACCGCGGCGTCCCCGTCGGTCACCACGAACAGCGACACCTCGGGGCCGGCAAGGAACTCCTCGACCACCACGCGCGGGCAGCCCACCGCATGAGCCAGGGCGGCGTCCCGGTCCCCGGTCACCACCACGCCCTTGCCGGCGGCCAGGCCGTCGTCCTTGACCACGTAGGGCGCGCCGAACTCGTCCAGCGCCGCGGCGACCTCGTCCGGTGTCGTGCACGTCCGCGACCGCGCGGTCGGTACCCCGGCCGCCGCCATCACCTGCTTCGCGAAGTCCTTGGAGCCCTCCAGCCGGGCGGCCGCCCTCGACGGGCCGAAGCACGCGATGCCCTTGGCCCGGATCGCGTCGGCCGCGCCGGCGACCAACGGCACCTCCGGGCCGACCACGACCAGGTCGGCGTCCAGCTCCACGGCGAGCGCCGCGAGACCGGCCGGATCGGTCAGGTCGGCCGGGTGCGGCGCCGCGAGCCGCCCGATGCCGGGGTTGCCGGGCGCGGCGTGCAGCGCGGTGACCGACGGGTCGGCGGCCAGCGCCGCGGCCAGGGCGTGCTCGCGGCCGCCGGAGCCGAGCAGGAGTACGCGCACGGGGTGCCTCTCAGATCAGCGGGTGCAGGACGACGTTCTCCTCGCGGCCGGGTCCCACGCCGACGAGGCTCACCCGGGTACCGCACAGCTCCTCGATCCGGGCCACGTACCGCTGGGCGTTGACCGGCAGGTCGTCGAAGGTACGCGCCTTCGAGATGTCCTCCCACCAGCCGTCCAGCTCCTCGTAGACCGGGGTGGCGTGGTGGAAGGCGGTCTGCGTCATGGGCATCTCGGACAGCCGCTCGCCGTCCACCTCGTACCCGA
>CAZYCD010000164.1:6558-10663 GCA_964645345.1 uncultured Micromonosporaceae bacterium | reverse complement strand
CTAGGAAGATCAAGAGATACGGGTGGATCCCCGATCTGCCCGATCAGCGGGACCACGTCTACGCCGCTCCACCGGAAGTCGTGGCGGCACTGCCCCCGAGCGTCGACCTGCGGGAGAGTTGTCCGAGCGTGTACGACCAGGGTCAGCTGGGCAGCTGTACGGCCAACGCGATCGCCGGCGCCTTCGAGTTCGATCTACTCTCACAAGGATTGGACGACTTCATGCCGTCCCGTCTGTTCATCTACTACAACGAGCGGGTCATCGAAGGAACCGTACAGTCCGACAGCGGGGCGATGATCCGCGACGGCATGAAGAGCGTCGCCAACCAGGGCGTGTGTCCCGAGGACTCGTGGAAGTACGACACCGCCGAGTTCGCGGTACAACCACCGGCCAACTGCTATCAGGAAGCGGCCAACAACACGGCGCTCAGCTATCAGCGGGTGCCTCAGACGCTCACCTCGTTGAAGGGGTGCCTGGCCCATGGACACCCGGTGGTGTTCGGGTTCCAGGTGTACGAAAGCTTCGAAAGCCAGCAGGTCGCCTCCACCGGAGTCGTGCCGCTACCGACGACCGGTGAACAGGTGCTCGGTGGCCACGCCGTACTGGCAGTCGGCTACGACGACTCCACCACAAGCTTCCTCGTCCGCAACTCATGGGGAGCGAGCTGGGGACAGGACGGCTACTGCACCATGCCCTACCCGTACCTCACCGAGAGCAACCTCTCCAACGACTTCTGGACGATGCTCCAGGTGGCCTGAACCGGCAAGATCTGCTGCCCGAGCTGGTCCCGGGGCGGGTGCCGCGCTGCCTACACGTAGGGCTGCGCCGATCGCTCCCGCTGGGCGGTGCAGCAACCCCGCCTGTCACGTCAACGACCGGCGGGTGCGCCGGTACCCGGACCCACGGCGGTCCTGAGTACGTTAGGCAGTCCTCCGTGATGAGGCAGCCTGGTGGCTGTGGGGCACGGCCTCGCCAGCTGCCATGGCTGCGCGGTTGCACCACCCGCCCTGACCGGCAGGGTGGAGATGCCACTGCCGCAGCGCGACGTCGAACGCGACCTGGCCGATGCCGGCCCAGGTGAACCGCCCGGGTCCGTGGAGACGAGTTGCGGTGTGCAGGTCGTGTGGTGTGGTGTTGGATTGCGGCGTGGCGGGCGCGGAGACGCGCGCGCCAAACGAATCCGCCGTGTCCACTATGGACAACACCGGACAGGCCGGGAAGCCCCCGAAAGCTCCAAGCGACCGAGAACGCCAAGTCCGCGGGAATGTGCCCTGCGGACGAGCCGCACAGCTTGACCGGCACCAGCCCGGGCGCTGACCCCATCGTCCGGCACCGCCGATGTGACCGGTTCGTACCAGACCCGCCGCCGGGCGCTAGGCCGAGTAACGTAGGCCATAATTCCCATCGGTTAAGACGGGTATTGACTCGGTCCAGCGGCTTCATCTGTACTTGGTTCATGTTCAGGAACCAGCGGACCAGTCGCCGACACGTCGACTTCCGGCGTGTCTGCAGCGCGCTGTGTCGGGCTGACGGCAGCTTCGACCGTTCCTGACCGGGCCGCGCGCCCGGTACTTTCACACACCCCTTGACGCCACTGGCGCACTCTCGCGGCCCGTGTCGTATGCCGGTGTGTTCCCTGGCGCGTCTCGTACCCGGCGATCATGAGGAGTCCTTGCGATGGCTCTGCATACCCTCGAATCCACTGTCTCCGCCCGGCCCGGTAGTCAAGCCGACGCCGCCGCATCGCCAGCGGTCGCGATCGGTTCAACAGGTCGGCGGTTCGCGCTACTGCCGGCCGCGTGGCTCCGATTGTCGGTCCGGCTCCGCCGGTTCGTTGGCCTGGTTGTGCTTGTCGTGCTCTGGCAGGTGGTTGCCGGTCGCGGCCTGCTCGGACCGATGACGCCCACGCCGGCACAGGTCACCAGCGCCGGCTTCGATCTGATCCGGTCCGGCACACTCGGCGAGAACCTGCTGTTTTCGGTGGAGAGGGTGGCTAAGGGCCTGACCATCGGGCTGTCCATCGGCTTGGTACTTGGTCTGATCGCCGGGCTGACTCGGCTTGGCGAGGATCTGGTGGACGCCCCGGTGCAGGCCCTGCGGATGCTGCCGGCGGTCGCGTTGGCGCCGATTTTCCTGCTGTGGTTCGGCCTGGGGGAGACCGGAAAGATCGCGCTGATCGCGGTCGCGCCGGTGTTCCCGTTGTACCTCAACGTCCTGGGCGGTATCAGAAGCGTGGACAACCGGTTGGTCGAGGCGGCCCGCTCGTGCGGCCTGGGCACGTGGGGGCTGATCCGCAAGGTGATTCTGCCGGGGGCGCTGCCGCAGATCTTCGTCGGACTGCGCCAGTCGCTGGGGGTGGCCTGGATCGTACTGGTGGTCGCCGAGCAGACCGCCACGACCGCCGGGTTGGGCGTGATCCTCAACGACGCGAAGGAGGCTCTGCGTATCGACATCATGTTCGTGGTCGTGGTGATCTACGCCGTGCTGGGCCTGGCCACGGACCTGGTCGTCAGGGTACTGGAGCGGCGGTTCCTGGCCTGGCGGCGCGGATTCGTTGGAGCATGAGATGACCACGACCTTCGGTACCGGCCAGGGCGCCGCCTCGGGCGTGCGCGTGCGTGGGGCACACCGCTCGTTCGACGGCCGCCCGGTGCTGCGCGGGGTTGATCTGGATATCCGGCCGGGCGAGTTCGTAGCCCTGCTCGGCGCGAGTGGCAGTGGCAAGACGACCCTGTTGCGGGCGATCGGTGGCCTGGACCGGGAGGCAACCGGCGACCTGCGGGTACCCGCACGGACCGCGACGGTGTTCCAGGAGCACCGGCTGTTGCCGTGGACCCGGGTGTGGCGCAACGTGACCCTGGGAGTCAACGGCGCAGACCTGCGCCGCCGCGCGGTGCGGGCATTGGCCGAGGTTGGGGTCGCCGAGCGGGCCGACGCCTGGCCGGTCACCTTGTCCGGTGGCGAGTCTCAGCGGGTGGCGCTGGCCCGGGCCTTGGTCCGCACACCGGAGCTGTTGCTGCTCGATGAGCCGTTCGGTGCGCTGGACGCGCTGACCCGGCTCAAGGCCCAGCAACTCGTCGCCCGGTTGTGGGCCGAACACCGCCCGGCCGTGCTGCTGGTGACCCACGACGTGGAGGAAGCGCTTCTCCTGGCCGACCGCGCGTTGCTGCTGGCTGACGGGCGCATCGTCGAGTCGGTCGATGTGGATCTGCCGCGACCTCGATCCATCGGCCATCCCCGTTTCGTCGCGCTGCGCCGGCAACTGCTGACCGGCCTGGGCGTCGCGGTACCTGAGGAGGAATCGTGATCGACATTCTGGACCTGACGAGCGATGTGCTTGTGGTGGGTGGGGGTCCGGCCGGTGCGTGGGCCGCGTTGAAGGCGGCGCAGGTTGGTGCCGACGTCATCCTGGTGGACAAGGGCTACTGCGGTACGAGCGGCGCGACGGCGTCGGCCGGTACCGGCGTCTGGTACGTCCCGCCGGAGGCCGAGGCCCGTGAGGCGGCCATGGCCAGCCGTGAGGATCTCAACGGCCACCTGTCTGACCGGGGCTGGATGGCCCGGGTGCTGGACCAGACGTACGCCAACGTTAACGAGTTGGCGGCCGCGGGCCGTTACCCGTTCCCGACCGGTTCGGACGGCAACGAGATCCGGCGGGGTGTGCAGGGCCCGGAGTACATGCGACGGATGCGCGCCTGGCTGAAGCGTTGCGGGGTTCGCATTCTGGACCACAGCCCGGTCCTCGAACTCCTCGTGGACGAATGCGGCGCGGTGGCCGGCGCGGCCGGGTACCGCCGCCAGCACCACCAGGATTACCGGGTGCGGGCGGGCGCCGTCGTGATCGCGACCGGTGGCTGCGCCTTCCTGTCCCGGGCGCTGGGTTGCGACGTGAACACCGGCGATGGTGCGCTGATGGCGGCCGAGGTCGGCGCGGTGATGTCCGGGATGGAGTTCTCCAACGCCTACGCCATCGCACCGGAATTCTCGTCGGTCACGAAGACCGCGTACTACATGTACGCCACCTTCTACCGGGAGGACGGCTCGGTACTGGAGGGCGCCGGCAGCCAGCGCGGCCGGTCGGTGATCGCGAAGGCGCTGCTGTCCG
>CAZYCD010000164.1:0-6458 GCA_964645345.1 uncultured Micromonosporaceae bacterium | reverse complement strand
TCGGACCGGCCGCGGCCAAGCGCCGGCTCGCGCCGACCGGCCAGGCCGGCCTCCGCCCGACCGGTACCGCGGGCGATCCGGTCACATACCACGACGTGGTGCGCACGGTACAGGAGCAGACCCACCCGTACGACAAGAACTACCTGCGGCGCGGGCCGGTCCTCACCCAGGCACTGTCCACTCTAGACGATGCCTGGCGGGCGAGTCGGAACTCGTTGCGCGGCAGCGGCATCGACGCGCTGTGGTCGCGGCAGGCGGCGGCGATGGTCGCGCACGCCCGCTGGATGTACAGCGCGGCGCTTGCGCGTCCAGAGACCCGCGGTATGCACAAGCGTCTCGACCACCCCCAGCCGGATCCGGCGTACCGGCACCGGCTCATCGTCGGCGGTCTGGACGAGGTCTGGAGTGGGCCGGACGCCATCCGCCCGCGCACTCCACTGGACATCGAGGCGGTGGCCGCGTGATCGAACTGGTTTCGAAGGCCCGCTGTATCTCCTGCGACCGTTGCGTCGAGGCGTGCCCCACCAACGTCTTCGACCGTGGTGAGGACGGGATCCCGGTCATCGCCAGGCAGGGCGACTGTCAGACCTGCTTCATGTGCGAGGCGTACTGCCCGACCGACGCTCTGTTCGTGGCGCCGCACACCGCGCCGGTACCGGTGAATGATCCGCTGCGTGACGAGGCGCACCTGGTCGCCACCGGTCTGATCGGCAGCTACCGCAAGGGAATCGGCTGGGGCCACGGGCGTATCCCAGGTGCCCGCTTGGCTCTCGGCCCCGGCCTCGCACCAACCCGCACCGACAACCAGACATCGCAGAAAGGCGCATGATGAGCACCCTGTCCCGACGGTCCATTCTCGCTCTCGCGACACTCGGCGGCGTCGCCGCGGCCACCGCCGCCTGCGGCGGCAACGCAGCGTCTGGTGCCTCCGGGAATTCCGGCGGTGACTGGACCTTGCGGATCGGCACGATCGGCACGAAAAACCGGTTGACCGGCCCGACGGGTTGGCTGCACGACAAGAACCACCTGCTGCCGCTGTTGTCCGCGGCGCACGTCACGAAGATCGAGGTGTACACCTTCCCGAATGGGCCGGACCTCAACCAGGCGCTGATCGGCGACAAGCTCGACCTCGCCAGCTACGGTGATACCCCTGCACTGGTGGCTCGGGGCGCCGGCCAGCCCACTCGGCTGATCGCGCAGTCCAACGTCGCCAATGATTCCGGCATCGTCACGGTTCAGGGCGGGGTGTCCTCGCTGCGGGAGCTTGACGGCAAGGTCATCGCCACGCAGGTCGGCTCGTACATCCACCGGTACCTGCTGGGGGTCGTCGCCGACCTCGGCATCAAACCCAAGCAGATCGTCCACGTCTACAGCACCGACACCGAGGCGGCGCTGTCGAAGAAGAGCGTGGACGCGGCCGCCGTGCCGGCCAACTACGCCTACGCTTTCCAGGCCAAGGGGTACCCGCTGCTGGAGATCGCCTCAAAGGACCGGCCCAAGTACCTCGGCACGAGCGCGACCGTCGTCACCGAGACTGTCCGCAAGAACCACGTCCAGATCATCAAGGCGTGGCAGGCCGCGCAGAACGAGGCGACCCGGCAGGCCAAGGCGAACTGGTCGGACTATCTCGCGTTCAACGTCGACCTGGGTCCGTTCGGCGCCGACATCGTCGCCAAGACCGTGCTGCCCGCGCAGCTACCCGACACCCCGTTCACCGACGCGGGCCTCGCCCTGCTCAACGGCACCAAGCAGTTCCTGGTCAGCCAGAAGCTCGCGGCCAAGGACTTCAGCATCGACGACTGGATCGCCCCCGAGGCACGGCAGGCGTGACAGCGACCCGCGGCCGCCGCGGCGCCGAGCCCGACGACGACCTCACCACCGACGTGCTGATACTCGGCGGCGGCCCGGCCGGCACCTGGGCAGCCCTCGCCGCGGCCGCCGCGGGCGCCACCGTGGTCCTGGCAGACAAGGGCTACTGCGGCACCAGCGGCGCCGCCGCCTCCGGCGGCAACAACCTGTGGTACCTGCCGCCCGGTCCCGCACGGGAGCGGGCGGTGCAGCGCCGTGCGGTGGCCGCGGGTCACCTCACCGACCGCGAATGGAGCCTGCGGGTACTCGACGAAACCTGGCAGCGGGTCGAGCAACTGGAAAGCTTCGGGTACCCGTTTCCAGTGGACGAACACGGCGTCACGCGCCGCAGCTCGTTGCAGGGCCCCGAATACCTGCGCCGGATGCGCCGCCAGGTGCACCGCAGCGGCGTGCGCATCCTCGACCACCATCCGGCGCTGGAACTGTTGGTCACACCCGACGGCGAGGTCGCCGGAGCCTGCGGGATCGCGCGGCAACGGGACGGGGCCGCGTGGCGGATCCGCGCCGGCGCGGTGGTCCTCGCCACCGGCGGCTGCGCCTTCCTGTCCAAGGCATTCGGACTCAACGTCGACACCGGCGATGGCCACCTGATGGCGGCCGAAGTCGGTGCGACCTTCTCCGGCATGGAGTTCTCCAGCGCGTACGCGCTCTCGCCGGCGTACGGCAACCACACCAAGGGCCTGATGATGCAGTTCGCCACCTACTACGACGTGGACGGTCAGGTGATAGCCGCGGGTGGGTTGAGCGATCGGACCGAACTTGCCCGTCGGGCCGCCGACGGCGAATCCGTCTTCGCCAGGCTCGATCAGGCGCCACCGGAACTGCGGCCGTTGGCCCGCGCGGCCCAGCCGAACTACTTCCTGCCCCTGGACAAGGCGGGGATCGACCCGTTCACGCAGGCCTACCCGCTGCGGTTCGTGCTCGAAGGCACGGTACGCGGGACCGGCGGACTCCGGCTGGCCGGCATTGACTGCGCCACCGGTGTGCCCGGGCTGTATGCCGCCGGTGACGTGGCCACCCGGGAACCGGTGACCGGAGCGATCAGCGGAGGCGGTAGCTACAACGCCGCGTGGGCGATCTCGTCAGGTACCTGGGCGGGCGCGGCGGCGGCCAGGTACGGTCGCGCGCACCCGGCTCCGCGCCGCGTCGCCCCGGCCGGCCGCGCCGGGATGCGGCCCGCAGGTACCTCCGGCGGCGTGGACTGCGCCGAGGTGGTCGCTACCGTGCAAGCGCAGGTCACCCCGCTGTCGCGCAACTTCTTCCGCACCGGCGTGGGTCTGGCCGACTCATTGTCCACACTGGACGCTCTGTGGACCGCGACCACGACGAGTCTTTCCGGCGCGGGCCGCGACGCGCTGCGTGCCCGGCAGGCCGCCGCGATGGTGGCACACGCCCGCTGGATGTATAGCAGCGCGCTGGCCCGGGCCGAGTCGCGCGGTATGCATCGGCGCGAGGACGCACCGGACACCGACCCGACGTTCACCCACCACATCCACTGCGGCGGACTCGACCAGGTCTGGACCGCGGCCAACGTGACGGCGGTGGCGGCATGATCGAGGTCGTGTCGCGGACTCGGTGCGTGACCTGCGACCAGTGCATCAGGGTGTGCCCAATGGACGTATTCGAGCGCGGTCCCGACGGGGTGCCCGTCATCGCCCGCCAGACCGACTGCCAAACCTGCTTCATGTGCGAGCTCTACTGCCCAACCGACGCCCTATTCGTTGCACCGCTATCAGACCCGGCGCCCGCCGGATCGCCCTACACCGACGAGGACGCCCTCGCAGCGGCCGACGCCCTCGGCGCCTACCGGCGGACCGTCGGCTGGGGAAACGGACGCATACCCGGCAGCCGACTCGACACCAACTACATCTTCACGTCCCGAGTGGCAACGCCATGAGAGGCCGCCGCAGCCACTCGTCGAACCACTCCTCACAAGTGGCCGGTGCACGTCCTGCGTGACAGGCGGCCCCGGGCCCTTGAACCGCCAGCGTTGTGGAGGAGCGCGGTGATAGGACTGGCACGGACGCGACGAACTCGGGATCGTCCACAACGGACATCTCACCGCCGACCGGTTGCTCCTGGGTTGCTCGCGTGCACAGACGCTGTCACGCCATGATCCAAATTGGTCAGAGTTCCGGATCAGCCCGTGGACCGATGGGTCGAGGTGCACCGCGGTGATCGCTCGGTCACGTAGCCAGTCGGTGACCCTGCGTGCCGGGCGGAGCGCCAGGTTGCTCTGCCTTAGCCCATGGTCGTGGACCTTCCGCCGGCCGGTACGCCGACCGCGAGCAGCAACAGGTCCC
Organism: uncultured Micromonosporaceae bacterium; assembly: GCA_964645345.1. GTDB lineage: Bacteria > Actinomycetota > Actinomycetes > Mycobacteriales > Micromonosporaceae > Rugosimonospora. The sequence goes on along the minus strand of CAZYCD010000164.1, from coordinate 2,286 downwards.
GTCGCCACTCGCGCAGTTCGCTGTCGGTCGGCTCCACGGCGATCTGAAAGGCGGTCCCGTCGAATATCGCAACCACGCTACGGGCCAGCAGATGCGGTGTACGGCTCGCGGCCGGCAGGTTGCGGTCGGCGGTGGCCGCGATCAGCGCCGGAAGCAGCGCATCGCGTACCGCCCGGCGGTGGTCGGCCAACGCGGTGGCCAGTTCCGGATGGCGTACCGCATACACGGTGAACTCGGTGTTGAGGGCGAACCACCGCTCGTCCTCACCGAGCACGTCCAGCACGTTGTCGACCAGTTCCCGGACACGGGTGTCGTCAGCGGATCGGGTGGGCCGGCCCACGACGGTGTTGATCCGCTCGACGAGGGCTGTCGCCCGCTGCTGGTACAGCACCAGGAACAGTTCGTCGAGGGAACCGAAGTTGGAATAGAAGGCGCCACGGGTGAAGCCGGCCACGTCGCACACGTCCTCCACGGTCACCCGGCCGAAGCCGCGCGCGACGAACACCTCGTATGCGGCGTCCAGCAACCGTTGTCGGGTGTGCGCCCGCCGCCGAACGGGGCGTTGCGGCGTGTCGGGCATCACCACTCCTCCTCGATGCGATCTCGTATTGAATACAATATCGTATGGAGAGCCGCATGGGTGCGGCGGTACCGGCAAGTGCGTGGCCGCCTCCGGACAAAGCGTCCGCGGGCGCCTGGGTGGGTGTCACCAGCGGAGCGACGGGAGACGGGATATGAACAGCAAGCACGAACCACGCTCCGCGCGACCCGAGGCGAGCACGCCCGGTCGGCAGGCTAGGACCCGCGACGTTGCCGGGCTCGGGCTCTGGGCCGAGCTGCGGGATGCCGTCTCGGTCCGGACAACCCTGCTCGTCACCGCCATACTGCTGCTCCAGCTCGGCTTCATCCTCTCCTATGTCGGCGCGTTGCATCACCCGAAGCCGCACCGGATCCCGCTCGCCGTGGTGGCACCCGGCCCGGTCGCCGACCGGACCGTCGCCGCGCTCAATGCGATCCCCGGCGAACCCGTGCAGGCCGTCCCTGTCGCGGACGAGGCCACCGCACGCCATCGCATCAGCGAAGACACCAGCGCAGCGGCGCTGCTGGTGAATCCATCCGGCACGACCGACACGCTACTGGTCGCCTCGGCTACCGGTCCGGCGGTGGCAAGCGCAGTACAACAGGTGGTCAGCCGGGCCGACGCGACGCAGGCGCGTAGCGTGGCAATGCAGGACGTGGTACCGCTGCAGTCCGGCGACGGCCGCGGGCTGACCGGCTTCTACCTGGCGATTGGCTGGGTCATCGGCGGCTACCTGGTCGCCGCGCTGCTCGGCGTCACCAGAGGCGCCCGACCGGCGAACATCCGCCGGGCGCTGATCCGCCTGGCAGTCGCCGCGCTGTACGCCATACTGTCCGGCCTGGGCGGGGCGCTGATCGTGGGGCCCGTCCTGGATGGCCTGACCGGCCACCTGCTGCCCCTCTGGGCCCTGGGCAGCCTACTCGTCTTCGCCGCAGCCACGGTCTCGATGGCGTTGCAGGGGCTGTTCGGCGTGTTCGGGATCGGTCTGACGGTGCTGCTGTTCGTGGTGCTGGGCAACCCGAGCGCCGGCGGCGCCTTCCAACGACCGTTGCTGCCGCCATTCTGGCGCACCGTCGGCCCCGCGATCCCCAACGGAGCGGGCACCGAGGCGGTACGCCGCATCGTCTACTTCCACGCCTATGCCATCACGGATCCGGTTCTGGTCATTGCCGGCTATGCCCTGGCCGGTGTGGTCATCAGCGCCGTGGCCGCGGTATTGCTCAACCGCCGTGACGCCGGCCAGCCAGGTTGGTCCAACGACGCGGGATGAACGCTTCGCCCAGTCTCGGATCGCCCGCCGGGAGCGGACCGCGGCCGACCCTCAGGTCATGGGGTGGCGGGTGTTCGCCGATGACGGAGCCTGCCTTGGGCAACGGCGCGTGTGAGTGGTGCCACGCCGGTCGAGGTGCCCACAGCCGTGCGGCATTGGCCCGGCGCTAGTCGAGGCGCGAGACCTCCGTCAGCGGACTCCAGGGGGAGCGGCGGCGGTTGAACGGCTCCGCGCGTCGTCGGAGCCAGCCCGGCGCGCAGCTGAGGAGTGCCGCTCGATGAACGGCACGATCGCGTTCTTCACGATACTCACCGTCATCAATTCCATCGTCTGCCTGATGCCCGTAATGCGGCAAACCGGATCGCAATGCCGTGCACCGGTACTTTCGCTGTTCGGTGGATCGGCGGTATGGTCGTGGGAGCCCGTGGTGATCCAC
>CAZYCD010000163.1:0-10714 GCA_964645345.1 uncultured Micromonosporaceae bacterium | reverse complement strand
GGTTCGGCGACCTGGTCACCATGCGCTGGTGGGACGACCTGTGGCTGAACGAGTCGTTCGCCGAGTGGGCGGCGCACTGGGCCAACGCCAACGCGAGCCGGTTCACCGACGCCTGGACGACGTTCCTGTCGGTCCGCAAGAACTGGGGGTACCGCCAGGACCAGCTGTCCTCGACCCACCCCGTGTACACCGAGATGCCCGACGTCGCCGCGGTCGAGGTGAACTTCGACGGCATCACCTACGCCAAGGGCGCCAGTGTCATCAAGCAGCTCGTCGCATACGTCGGGCTGGAGGCGTTCCTCGCCGGGCTGCGCGAGTACTTCGCCAAGCACGCGTGGGGCAACGCGACCTTCGACGACCTGCTCGCCGCGCTGGAGTCGGCCTCCGGCACCCCGCTGCGCGAGTTCTCCACCCAGTGGCTGCAGACCGCGCAGGTCAACACCCTGCGGCCGGAGGTCACCATCGGCGAGGACGGGAAGTACCGCTCCGTGGTGGTCGTCCAGCAGGCCCCCGAGGGGTACCCGACGCTGCGCACCCACCGCATCGGCGTCGGCCTGTACGAGCTGGTCGGCTCGAAGCTGGTGCGGCGGGAGCTGATCGAGGCGACGGTCAGCGGGGCGCGCACCGAGCTGGGCGACCTGGCCGGCAAGCAGGCGGCCGACGTCCTGCTGCTCAACGACGACGACCTCACGTACGCCAAGCTCCGCCTGGACGAGCGGTCGATGGACACGGTGGTGAACCACATCGCCGGCCTGGACAACCCGCTGTCCCGAGCGCTGTGCTGGGGCGCGGCGTGGGACATGGTGCGCGACGGCGAGCTGCCCGCCCGCGACTACCTGGCGCTGGTCACCAACGGGCTGCCCAAGGAGCACGACATCAGCCTGGTGACCGCGAGCCTCGCGCAGGCGCAGGGGGCACTGACCTACTACGCGGACCAGTCCTGGGCGCCGGTCGGCTGGGCGCTGCTGGCCGCGACCGCGCGCCGGGCGCTGTACGACGCCGAGCCGGGCAGCGGATTCCAGCTCGCCTGGTCCCGCGGCTACGCGAACTCGGCGCGCTCGGACGCGGAGCTTGACCTGCTCGACGAGTGGCTTCGCGGCGACGCGCCCGAGGGTCTGGCCATCGACACCGAGATGCGCTGGCGGCTGCTGCAGGCGCTGGCGGCCGGCGGCCGGATCGGCGAGGCGGAGATCCAGGCGGAGCTGGACCGCGACCGGACGGCCAGCGGCGAGCGGCAGGCTGCCATCGCCTCGACGCTGGTCCGCACGCCCGAGGCGAAGCAGGAGGCGTGGCGGCGGCTGACCGCGCCGCAGCCGCTGGCCAACTGGCTGCAGCGCGCGCTGCTGCTCGGCTTCTACCACCCGTCGCAGCTCGCGTTGACCGAGCCCTATGTGGCGCGGTACTTCCAGGCGGTGGACCAGGTGTGGGCGACCAGGGACAGCGAGCCGGCCCAGGAGTTCGTGGAGGCCGCGTACCCGTCGCTGCACGTCAGCCAGGCCACCATCGAGGCGACCGAGGCGTGGCTGGCCGACCCTGACAAGCCGGCGCCGCTGCGGCGGTTGATCGCGGAGGGCCGGGACGGGATCGCGCGGGCGCTCAAGGCACGCGCCCGCGACGCCGCCGAGGGCTGAGCGCCGGAAAGGGCACCGCGGTCGCGGTGCCCTTTCCGGTCAGGACTTGCCGGCCTGGCCCGCGAGCTGGGAGAGGCCGGCGACTGTCCCGCCGGCCAGGTCGCCGCCGCCGAAGGCGGCCGCCATGGACAGCGCGGCGAGCTTGGCCGCGCGGTCCGGGATGCGGCGGCGGGCCAGGGCGCCGGTCACGATCTCCAGTACCCGCTGGTTGGGCGAGATCGCGAGCAGCACGGACTGGTCCGGTTCCTCGAGCTGGCCGTGCAGCTTCTCCGCGTGCCCCCGTACCGGCTCGTCCAGGTCGCCCACGTAGACGCTGAACGTCAGCCCGGTCGACTCGTCGGCCAGGCGCAGCGCCTCGTCCAGGCGCAGCAGCTGCGGCGTGGTGAACGGACCGTCCAGTACCCCCGGCCGATCCGTCAGCCTCGACTGGTCACCAGCTGTCACTTGCGCCTCCCGTCTCGCCGTGCGGCGCCGGCTGGTTGGCCGGCGCGTCCGCGGCCTGTGCCAGCAGCGGGCCCGCCGGAGTACCCGCGGGCAGCTCCCCGTGGTGTCCGCCGGAGGTCAACGCCGGCTTGGCGGCGGCGGCGTTGAGCCGGTCGGGGGCGGACAGGAACCAGACCGGGGCGAACGTGAACGGCCGGCCCGGCCGGTACCGCTTGCTCGCCCGCCGGCCGCTGACGGCATACACGAGCGCGTACACCACCGCGACCACGGCGATCGGTCCCCCGGCAAAGATCAGGACCGTCTCTTGGATGGACAAGCTCAACGCCCCCAGGCGTCAGAGGAACCATGCGACAGGTCAAACGGTAGCGGAGGTCGGCCGGCAACGTGCCGCCGGGTGCCGCTGACGGCTGGCCGGCGCGCGTCGGGTACGGACGCCATATCGTTGCCGGATGCTCGATCTGCTCCGCCGCGCCGAGGACCTGGACGCCGCCGACCCACTGGCCGGGTACCGCGACCGGTTCGTCATCACCGATCCCGACACCATCTACCTGGACGGCAACTCACTGGGGCGGCTGCCGAAGGCCACCCGGTACCGGCTGCGGCACGCGGTCGAGGTGGAGTGGGCCGGCGACCTGATCCGCGGCTGGGACCGCTGGATCGAGCTGGGTCGGGAGGCCGGCGACGTGCTGGCCGGGATCGTCGGCGCGCGGCCGGATGAGGTGGCCCTGTCGGACTCGACCAGCGTCAACCTCTACAAGCTGGCCGCGGCGGCGCTCGGCGCGGTACCGGGCCGGCGGGTGGTGCTGACCGACGACGACAACTTCCCCACCGACCAGTACGTGCTGCAGGGGCTCGCCGACGCCGGCCGGCTGGACCTTGCGGTGCTGGCGACTGACATCGACCGGGGCGTGGACGCGGAGGCGGTCCGGGCCGCGCTGAGTGACCGGGTCGCCCTTGTCTGCCTGTCGCACGTCGCGTACCGCTCCGGTGCCGTCGCCGACCTGCCGGCCATCACCGCGGCCGCGCACGAGGCCGGCGCGCTGGTGCTGTGGGACCTGTGCCACTCGGCCGGCGCGGTACCCGTCGGGCTCGCCGAAGCGGGCGTGGACCTCGCGGTCGGCTGCACGTACAAGCACCTCAACGGGGGGCCGGGAGCACCGGCGTTCCTCTACGTGCGGCGGGACCTGCAGGAGCGGCTGCGCCAGCCGATCTGGGGCTGGTTCGGCCAGGCCGACCAGTTCGCCATGGCCGGCGAGTACCGGCCGGTGGACGGGATCGAGCGGTTCCTCGTGGGTACCCCGCCGGTGCTCGGCGGGTACGCGGCGCTGGAGGGCGCGAAGCTGACCGCCGAGGCGGGCATCGAAGCGATCGCGGCCAAGGGGCGGCTGCTCACCGGGTACCTCGTGGAACTGGTCGACGCCTGGCTGGTACCGCTGGGCTTCCGGCTCGCCTCACCGCGCGAGGCGGACCGGCGCGGCGCCCACGTCACCCTGCACCATCCCCAGGCGTGGCAGGTGTGCCAGGCGCTCAAGGCGGAGAAGGTCATCCCGGACTTCCGTACCCCCGACCGCCTCCGGCTCGGCGTCGCACCCCTCTATACGACGTTCGCCGACCTGTACCGGTCGATGCAGCGCCTGCGCGACCTCGTAGCCGCCGGGCGCCACGAGCAGTACTCCGCCGAACGCTCAAGGGTGACCTGAGTTTCCGGCGCTCGCTCCGCTCGCACAGGCACCACGAGCGCCAACCACTCAAGCGGCGGCGGGTAGGTCCAGCCAGTCGGCCCAGCGGGGGTCCGGGGTGCGGTGGCCGAGTACCCGCCAGGCCAGCCCCTTGGGCGCGACAGGGGCGACATGGAGACGCCAACCGAGTTCGGCTGGCGTCCGGTCCCCTTTGGTGTGGTTGCATTTGGCGCAGGCGGCCACCACGTTCTCCCAGGCGTGCCGCCCGCCACGGCTGCGCGGCAGGACGTGGTCGATGGTCTCCGCCGGCCCTTTGCAGTAGGCGCAGTGCCAGCCGTCGCGGGCGAAGATCGCCCGGCGGGACAGGCCGACGTGCGTGCGATAGGGCACCCGGACATATCGGGTGAGCCGGATGACCAGCGGGACGGGCAGCTCCTCGCGGGCGCTGTGCAGGACTCCGTCCCCGTCGGCGACGCAGACCGCCTTCGAGGACAGCAGCAGGATGGCGGCGCGGCGCACCGACACGACACACAGCGGCTCGTACGTCTGGTTCAGGACCAAGGCAGTCGAGCTGACTGTGCGTCGTATGTCAGGCATCCGTCTCACCCTCTTCGCCGGCGCAACGTTCCCGTGCGCCAATAGTCCCTGATAGATCGGCCAAATGCACGTACTAATCGGACCAGCATGGTGAAGGTTCGGTGACGCGGCCCCAGCCGGTGACCGACCGGAGGCTAAGTGTTGCGTGGATTCGCGCCTCCGCGGGACCCCGCGGACTTCGGCGGGGTGGACCGGCGGGCGCCACCGGGCCCCGGCGGGGGCGGTAGCCGGTGAGGACCGCCGATGAGGTACTAAGACAAGCGTGACTGTCGAACACCCCCTGGCCGCCGCCGCGAGAAGCTACGCGACGGTGTGGCAGTCCCTGCCCGCGCAGGTGCCCGGCCCGACACCCTCCCCCTCGCCCACCCCGAACTGTGTCAGCGCTAGCGATGTCTGCCACTGGGTCTACGACGTGACCGGCAACCGCTGGTTGGCGGCGGGCAGCTACTGGTTCCTGGTCAAGCCGGCGTCGATCCTGCTGATCGTGATCGTCGCGCTGGTCGCCCGGTTCCTGCTGCATCGGGCCATCGACCGGCTGGTGCGTACCACCTCGGACGGCACGGTACCGACGATCCTCCGGCCGCTGAAGGAGCGGCTGCCCGGCTCCATCCCCAGCGGGATGGCGCTGTTCCCCGAGCGCCGCCGCCAGCGGGCCGAGGCGATCGGCTCGGTGCTGCGCAGCTTCGCCTCGGCCGCGATCTTCTCGATCGCCGGCCTGATGATCCTCAACGAGCTGGGCTTCGATCTGGCGCCCCTGCTGGCCAGCGCCGGAATCGCCGGCGTGGCCATCGGGTTCGGCGCGCAGAGCCTGGTCAAGGACCTGATCGCCGGCCTGTTCATGCTGCTGGAGGACCAGTACGGGGTGGGCGACGTCGTCGACCTGGGGCAGGCCAGCGGCACCGTAGAGTCGGTGGGCCTGCGGATCACCACGATCCGGGACGGCCGCGGGGTGCTCTGGTACATCCGGAACGGGGAGATCGTCCGGGTCGGCAACCGCAGCCAGGGCTGGGCGGTCGTCATGGTCGACATCACCGTCGACTTCGCCCAGGTGGACCAGGCCGGCGGAGTGCTGCGGCAGGCGGCCGCCGGGTTGGCCGAGGACCCCGAGTGGGCCGAGGACCTGATCGACCCGCCGGAGATGCTCGGCGTCGAGCAGATCACCATCGACGGCGCGATGCTCCGCACGACCGTCAAGACGCCGGCTGACGCGCAGTGGCGGGTCGGCCGCGAGTTGCGCCGCAGGCTCACCGAGGCGCTGGCCACGGCGGGCATCAGCGGCCAGGTACCGGTGAGCCGGCTGTCCATCCAACCGGCCGTCGCCGTGGGTACCGAGGAGGCGCAGGTTCCGGTACCGGTCGCGGTGGAGGAGTCCGGCGGCGCACCACCCGGAGGGCCGGAACAGGCCGAGGGCGGTGACGAGGGTGCCGGGGAGCACCCTCCGCGCGTACCGCGACGGTAGTCTCACCGCACCTCCCGGCTCCCGATCCGGGCCGGAGTTATCGACCGGTTAGGCCCCCGCTCAGCGTCGTGGGTCGCGCAACGGCCGGATGGTCGTATATCGTCCGTCGTTCAGAGGTACGACCGGCAGACCATCCGTTCACCCTAGCGTGGACTCGGATGATCGGGCAGAATTCGTAGCAGATCGCGTCGCTCATGACGGCGCTGAGTAATCGGGAGGGGGTCGCCCTTGTCCGACGCGCACCGGAGGCAAGCTGCCACCTTCCGGCAGATCTTCGCCAACAGCGGATATCGGGCGATCTACCTGTCGACCGCGCTGTCCTGGATCGGCGACTTCCTTGCCAAGGCCGCCGTCACCGCACTGGTCTACCGGCAGACCCACTCGCCCGTCCTCACCGCGGCCACCTTCGCGATCAGCTTCCTCCCCTGGGCGGTGGGCGGTCCTGTGCTGGCCGCGCTCGCCGAGCGGTACCCGCACCGCAGCACCATGGTCATCTGCGACCTGCTGCGCGCCGGACTCATCGCGCTAGTCGCCCTACCGCACATGCCGGTACCGGCGATGCTCGTGCTGCTGTTCCTCACCGCCCTGCTCAACCCGCCGTTCGAGGCGGCCCGGTCGGCCATGCTGCCCCGCATCCTGAACGGCGACGGCTACGTGCTGGCGCTGTCCCTGCAGAACGGCACGGGACAGGCGGCCCAGGTCTTCGGGTACCTGGTCGGCTCGACGGTCGCCGTCGCCTCGCCGTCAACGGCCCTGCTCGTCGACGCGGCCACGTTCGCGGTCTCCGCACTCATGATCCGGTTCGGCACGCCACTGCAGCCGGTCGTCACCCACCGGAAGCCGCGCACGCACCTGCTGCGCGAGACCGGAGACGGCTTCGTGACGGTCTTCACCAGCCCGGTGCTGCGCGCCATCGCCATCCTGATTCTCACCGGCGCGGTGTTCGCGGCGCCGCCCGAGGGGCTGGCCGCGATCTGGGCGGCCAGGCTGGAGAGCGAACCGGCGCGGCGCGGCCTGGCGCAGGCCATCATCATGATCGGCAACCCGACCGGCCTCCTGATTGCCGGGCTGCTCATCACCCGACTGGTACCGCCGGCCACACGCGCCAAGCTGATCCGGCCGCTCGCGGTGGTCGGCCCGCTCTGTCTGGTACCGGCGCTGTTCAATCCGAGCGCCCCGGTGGTGGCCCTGCTGGCCGGGCTGGCCGGGGTCTGCGCCGCCGGGATGCTACCCGCCTCGAACGGCCTGTTCGTCCAGGCGCTCCCGATCGCCTACCGCGCCCGGGCGTTCGGCGTCATGCAGACCGGCGTGCAGCTCCTGCAGGGCGGCAGCGTCCTGGTGACCGGCCTGCTGGCCACGTACGCCCCCCTGCCGGCCGTTGTCGGCTGGTGGAGCGCGGGCGGCGCCCTGCTGCTGCTCGTGGTGGTGAGCCGCTGGCCTTCGCGGGCCGTGTTCGTCGAGACGATCGAGCGCACCCGGCGGGAGAACGCGGAGGCGGAGGCCGCCGCGACCGCTCGCGTTCAGGCCAGCCCGAACACGGAGGCGACGCCGGCCGCGTCGGCCTCCGGCCCGGTCACCACCGCCCCGGTCTCCGCCGCCCGGACCACGACCGCCCCGCCCGCGAACACCTCGCCGGCGCCGGCCGCGCCCGAGGGGTCGGCGCCCGGACAGCGCACCTCGGAGGATCCGTCCTCGGGCCGGATCCGCACCGCTGAGTCGATGTGAGGCGGCGCACCCGCGGCGCGAACCGCGATGTGTGCGCTGGCAGGATGGACGGGTGAGCGAGCCCGCGGAGTCCACGTTCTACTCGGCGGTCGGTGGGGAGCCGACCTTCCGGCGCCTGGTCGACACCTTTTATGCGGGGGTCGCCGACGATCCGGTGCTCCGCCCGCTGTACCCGGAGGCGGACCTGGGGCCGGCCGCCGACCGCCTGCGGATGTTCCTCGTGCAGTACTGGGGCGGCCCCGGCACGTACTCCCAGCAGCGCGGCCACCCTAGGCTGCGGATGCGGCACGCGCCGTTCCGGGTCGGACCCGCCGAGCGGGACGCGTGGCTGCGCCACATGCGCGTGGCGGTCGAGAGCCTGGGCCTGCCGCCCGAGCAGGAGCGGACGCTGTGGGACTACCTCGAACGCGCGGCCTTCTTCATGGTCAACACGATGGACGAGGCGTCGACCGAGGCCGGCTGACAAACGCCGACCTGAAGCCGGCTCCGCGGGCTAGAGCAGGCCGCCCTCGTCGTGCAGCCAGTCGACGAACGCCACCGCGACCGCGGCCGCGCAGTCGATCAGCTCGGCGAGCAGCGCCTCGTGGCAGCCGGAGATCAGCGGTACCTGCATCTCGGCGTAGATGGGCAGCATGCCGCGCTCGGTCGGGTCGCCTACGTAGGCCTTGCAGAAGCGGCGCGAGTGGTTCCACTCGTTGACCACCCGGTAGGCGCGGTCGGCCCAGTCGCGCGGGACGGTGCCGTGCGGGCGGGCGCGGATGACCAGGATCTCGTCCTGCGGACCCTCCAGGGCGAACAGCACCGCGTGCCGCTCCCACATGGCCAGCAGGCTGCCGTCGCCATCGGTGAGATAGCGGATCTCCAACCGCTCGAGGGCGGCACCGAGCCGCTCGAGGTTGACCGGACTGACCACGGTCTCGGTGGGCTCGGGAGCCCGCTGGAGGGGCAGCTCGAGGCGCAGACCCACGTCACTCCCAGCCGCTGGCGAACCCTCGCCCCCGGCCTGACCTCCCCGCTTCGGCCACCACGGCATGTCCTGAACTCCTCGCTTCGCAACGTGTCCACGCGCCGACCGTGCGTGGATCAGGGCTCTGACGCTACCCGGTACGTTCGCATCACGGCGAAACCGAATGTTACGCAGGAAACCGTTGGGCCACTAGTCCCTCGTCCGTTCGGATACGGTCGAGGGCCTATCGTAGGATGCTAATTGCGAGATTCGTTCGGTTTTGCACCCATACTTGACCCGCGTCGGCTTCCAGTCCGACCCAGTCACTGAGCGTACGGACAGTAACCGGTCCCTGGCCACCGTGCGTGACGAATCCCATGCGGAGAAGCGCCTGTACCAGTCCCTGCCGCACCTCGACCCTTCTATCGCCGGAGCGCACCTCGATCGCAACATGGTCGAGCAGGGCGTCCCGGAGTACGCGTTCGCCGACCCGGCCGGTACCGGAGCGCAGGGTGCTTGCCGCCGCCGCACCGAGCCGGAGGAGGTCCGCCGCGGGTACCGACTCGACCGCCTCTCCGGAGGAGCCCGGCAGCGGCCAGCGCCACTGAGCGTCCCGCCGCCCGGGCAGGCCGGTACCCCCGGCGGTCAGCCGGTCGAGGAGTTCTTGCGCGGAGACCGTGACGTCCACTGTGGACGGTGCCGGTACCGTCCGGGCGACGAGGATCCGCCACGGTACCCGTCCCCAGACGGTCAGCCTGCCTGGCCCGGCCGGCCGCAGCCGCACCAGTGCGGCCGGATCCAGCCGCACCAGCCGCGCCAGGAACGGCCCGAGGTCGGCCCGGGTCAGCCCAGCCATGGCGTGAGGAACTCGCGCTCCGGCGCGCTCAGCCGGCGGGGTCGCTGGTTGGGCAGGTCGAAGGGGACGCAGACCGAGCGTGCCCGGCTGGCCACCGCATCCCCGTCGAACAACTCGTACCCGATGACGAACCGGCTGGGCCGGATGTCCTCGACCCACAGCTCGATCCGTACCGGGTCGACGTAGTCGACCGGTCGCAGGTAGTCCACCTCGTGGCGCGAGATGACCACGCCGTCCTCGAACGAGGTCACCCCGTGCTTCCGCGCGCCGAGGAACATCAACGCCACCCGGGCCTCCTCGTACAGCGTGAGGAACCGCGCGTTGTTGACGTGGCCGTACACGTCCATGTCGGACCACCGGATCGCGCACTGGTGGACGAAGCGCAAGGTCAGTCCCTGGTGAGCTTCCGGTAGGTAACCGCGTGCGGCCGGGCCGCCTCGGCACCGAGCCGCTCGACCTTGTTCTTCTCGTACGACTCGAAGTTGCCCTCGAACCAGAACCACCTGGCCGGGTTCTCGTCGTCGCCCTCCCAAGCCAGGATGTGGGTGGCCACCCTGTCCAGGAACATCCGGTCGTGCGAGATGACCACGGCGCAGCCGGGGAAGTCCAACAGCGCGTTCTCCAGGCTGGACAGGGTCTCCACGTCCAGGTCGTTCGTGGGCTCGTCGAGCAGGATGACGTTGCCGCCGATCTTCAGGGTGAGCGCGAGGTTGAGCCGGTTGCGCTCGCCGCCGGACAGCACGCCGACCGGCTTCTGCTGGTCCGGCCCCTTGAAGCCGAACGCCGCGACGTACGCGCGCGACGGCATCTCCACCTTGCCGACCATAAGGTGGTCGAGGCCGTCGGAGACCAGCTCCCACACGGTCTTCTTGGCTTCCAGGCCGGCGCGGCTCTGGTCCACATAGGACAGCTTGACGGTCTCGCCGATCTTGACGGTACCCGAGTCGGGCTCCTCGATGCCGACGATCGTCTTGAACAGCGTGGTCTTGCCCACCCCGTTCGGGCCGATGATGCCGACGATCCCGTTGCGCGGCAAGGAGAAGCTGAGCCTGTCGATGAGTACCCGGTCGCCGAAGCCCTTGGTCAGCTCGTTCACCTCGATGACCGTGCTGCCCAGCCGCGGGCCCGGCGGGATCTGGATCTCCTCGAAGTCCAGCTTGCGGGTCTTCTCCGCCTCGCTGGCCATCTCCTCGTACCGCTGCAGCCGGGCCTTGGATTTGGCCTGGCGCGCCTTCGGGTTGGAGCGCACCCAGTCCAGCTCGTCGGTCAGCCGCTTCTGCAGCTTCGCGTCCTTGCGACCCTGTACCGCCAGTCGCTGCGCCTTCTTCTCCAGGTACGTCGAGTAGTTGCCCTCGTACGGGTACGCGTGCCCGCGGT
>CAZYCD010000162.1:0-10740 GCA_964645345.1 uncultured Micromonosporaceae bacterium | reverse complement strand
GCCGACTCCGCGAAATCCTCAACCAACCACCCTGACCACCACCACCGACACCGCCTACACACGCAGGCCAAGACACCCCAGCGAGCCGGAAGTAGCACCCCACGCCACCGGTCAACCAGAGCCCGGCGGCTCCCTACCCACGAAGGTGCCTCGTTGGGGAACCGTGTAGACGAGTCCGCGCTCGCGCAATTCGGAGACGGCGCGTCGCGCTGTCTCCCGAGCGATCTCGAACTCCGCGACCAACTGCGACTCGGAGGGAATGGGCCGGTGCGGTAGAAGCTCGCCCCTCCTGATGCGCTCGGCGACGACGTCAGCCACCTGCCGGTACACCGGTATCGGCCCGTCGCGGTCGATCATGTCTTGACGTTAAGCCCGGTAGCTGTCTCCCCTTCTCGGGCTACGTCTGTAGACGTATGTAGACAACGGTCTCGGAGCCGCCTATCGTGACATCGACGAGCTCTAAGCAGACCCTGTGCGGGCGCGGCGCTCATGCCTGGTCAATCGTGGGGCCAAACCGCATGCGCTTGGGGATGGAGGAGGAACGTGACAGTCGAGCAGGCGACCGAGAAATGCCCGTCGTGGTGTTCGAACAACAGCGACAGCCCGCACGAACACGTAAGCGTGGGTGTCGTGCGCTCGAGCGTCCATTTGGAGTTGCTGCGCTACTACGGGGATGACACGACCTACGTTGGCCTGGGCGATCACATGGACGGGGGAGCGTATGTCTCGGTCCCGCTCGATGTACTGCTGGACCTGATTGGCGAAGCCCGGCATATGGTCGCCCACCAGCTGACGTGAGCGCTGCGCCGCAACCCCTCGACCCCCGCAGCACGGCGGCTCTGATCACCACGCCCGCCAACGAGATTCAAGACCTGCACGCCGTGCGAGTCTCCTACTTTGAACAGGTCCCATACATCCAGGTCACCGAAGGCGGTCGCGTCGTACTCGACCTCAGTTGCACCGCTGCCCTGAACCAGGCACTGCTCCTGGTCGCGGAGGCCGGGCAGGGGTTGAACAGGCAACTCGGCCGCGCGCGCCACAGTCGTGGCCATCGAGATAGCGACGTTGCTCGCAGGCCAACAGCCCCATCACTCTCCCGGTCGCCGCGGTCTCATGTTCAACGGTGCCTCTGCTAACAGCGAGGCCAGAGCCGGCCGGACGTGCGCGGGTGGCTCAGCCGAATACCGGACGGATGGTCGGTGCCGTGCCCAGCCCGGCCGCCCTACGGTGAACGCCCCGCTCTCTCGGCGACCGACCGGCAGCGGCAACTGATCCGCTCAACGGACCGGGTCGCCACCGGTTGACCGTGCATGCGAAGATCCCGCGCATGGGCATCGTCATCCGCATCGCGGTCAGCGCCGTCTCAGTGTGGATCTCCACGCTCCTGCTGTCCGGGATCACCCTCGGCGGCAGCTCGACCCCTCGCAAGATCGGCACGCTGATCGCGGTGGCGGTCATCTTCGGCGTGATCAACGCGATCATCCGGCCGATCGTGAAGACCGTCGGCTGCGCCTTCTACGTGCTGACCCTCGGCCTGGTCGCGCTGGTCGTCAACGGCGCGCTGTTCCTGCTGACCAGCTGGATCGCCGCCCAGCTCACGCTGCCGTTCCACGTGGACAAGTTCTGGCCGACCGCCGTGCTGGGCGCTCTGATCGTGGGCGTGGTCAGCTGGATCCTCAACGCGGTCATCCCGGACAAGTTCAAGTGATCGACGGGTACCGGCTCAGCGACGAGGGGCTCGACGTCGACCTGGTACACCGCTGGCTTTCCGAGGACTCCTACTGGGCCAACGGCCGGACGCGGGAAACGGTCGCCCGGTCGCTGCGCCACTCGTACTGCCTGGGCGTGTTCACCGACGAGGGGCGGCAGGTCGGGCTCGCCCGTACCGTCACCGACTGGGCGACGTTCGCCTGGATCGCCGATGTCTACATCGACCGGCAGCACCGCGGTCGCGGGCTGGGGCGGTGGGTCGTCGGCGAGCTGCGCGACCGGCTAGAGGGTGCGGGCATCCCCCGGCTGGTACTGGCGACCATGGACGCGCACGGCGTCTACGCGGCGCTCGGCTTCGCCCCGCTGCTGCGCCCGGAGCGATGGATGGAGATCGACAAGCGGTGACCCTCGTCACCGGCAAGGACCAGGCCGGATCGCCAGCCCTTACCGTTGACCCGTGAACGAAGTCCGCCGCGGGTACCTGTTCGGTCTGGCCGCCTACGCATGCTGGGGCTTCTTCCCGCTCTACTTCAAGCTGCTGCGCCCGGCCGGGGCGCTGGAGATCCTCGCGCACCGGGTCATCTGGTCGGCCGTGTCCGTCGCCCTGCTGCTGTTCGCGCTGCGCGGCTGGCGGCGCATCGCGGCCCTGCGGCACCGGCCGCGTACCGTCGCCGGCATCGCTCTGGCGGCGGTGTTGATCGCCGTCAACTGGGGCGTCTACATCTACGGCGTCAACTCCGCGCACGTGGTCGAGACGTCGCTCGGGTACTTCATCACGCCACTGATCTCGGTCGCCTTCGGGCTGGCCCTGTTCGGCGAACGGCTGCGCCGGGCGCAGTGGATCGCCCTGGGCCTGGGCGCGCTCGCGGTCGTCGTGCTCACCGTGGACTACGGCCGGCTGCCCTGGATCGCGCTGACCCTTGCCGTGTCGTTCGCCTCGTACGGGCTGGTCAAGAAGCGGCTGGGGCTGCCGCCGGCGGACGGGCTGTTCGTGGAGTCCGGGCTGCTCGCCGCGCCGGGTCTCGGGTACCTCGCCTGGCTGACCGCGACCGGGCGCGGCACGTTCGGCCACGGCACCGGGCACACCCTGCTCCTGCTGGTGGCCGGCGTGATCACGGCGGGACCGCTGCTGTTGTTCGCCGGCTCCGCCAACCGGATCCCGATGACCGGGCTGGGCATCCTGCAGTACGTCGCACCGATCCTGCAGTTGTTCTGCGGCCTTGTGATCTACCACGAGCCGATGCCGCCGGCCCAGCTGATCGGGTTCGGGTTGGTCTGGGTCGCCCTCGCGATCTTCACCTGGGACGCCCTGTCCGGCGCCCGCCGCGCCGCCACGGCGCGGCGCTCGTCAGCTCGGCCGGTACCAGAGCAGCTGCGTGCCGTCAGCTCGGACGATCACGAACCGGGCGATGTCCTGAGGGGCCAGGGGGACGTGCCCGGGGAAGAGCTTGGCGTCTTCGTAACCCGCTCCCACCGACCATGACGTCACCGGGATCGACCCGCCGCCGCCACGCGGGTACGCGACCAGGCTGATCGTCCACACCACGCCCGGCGGCGGCGCGACCTCGTAGCGGCAGAGCAGCTGGACATCCGTACCCCCGTGACCTGCCGTGTACCCGACCATGGCCACGACCGGCACCTCCCCGTTGACCGGCGTCATCTGCGCCAGCACCGGAGTCGTCGAGGGCGCGGGCGGCTCGCCGCGGACGAAGGTACCCACACCGAGGCCCAGCACCACGGCCAGGCAGGCCGCGGCCAGTCCGGTACCAGCGAGCTGCCAGCGGTGGCGGCGGCGGTCACGCAGCCGCTCGGTCCGGGCGGCGTTCAGCGTCGAAGTCAGGATCCCGGGCGGGGCCTGCACAGACGGGTCCGCGAGCGCCACGGCGGTACCGGCGTCGAGCCGGCCCAGGAGCCCGGGCAGCACCGCGAGGTCGGCGACCTCTTCACGACACTGCACGCAGCCGGCCATGTGCCGCTCGTACCCGGCGCGCTCCGCGGGGGACAGCGCGCCGAGGACGTAGGCACCGGCTTCCACCGTCTTCGTGCACCTCATTGCGTCACCCCCATCTCCTCCAGTACCAGGCGCAGCGACCGCAGCGCGTAGTGCGTGCGGGATTTGACCGTCCCCGCCGGTATGCCCAGCCGGGCGGCGGCCTCGGCGACCGACCGCCCGCGGTAGAAGCACTCCACCAGCACCTGCCGGTGGACGTCCGACAGCCGGCCGAGTGCCTCGGCGATCAGCCAGCCCTCCACCGTGCGATCGGCCTCGTCGTCCGTGACCGGCTCGGGCACCGTGTCGGTGATCACCTCGGCGACCCGCACCGACCGGCGGCGCCACGAGTCGATCGCCAGGTTTCGGGCCGTGGTGAACAGCCAGGCCCGGATAGACCCGCGGTCGGGATCCAGCGCCTCCGGATGCCGCCAGGCCCGCAGGAGGGTCTCCTGCACCAGGTCCTCGGCCCGCTGGCGGTCCCCGCTGACCAGCCGGAGCGCATGCGCGTAGAGTGCGTCGCCGTGTTCGGCGAAGATCACCCGCAGCAGCTCCGGGTCGTCCTCGGGCACGTGTGAAATCCTCTCGTGCTTCCACCCGGACTCACGCCGCGCGGCCCCGTTCGGTTCAGGGCGGCGGCGGGAGTGGCCGGAATCACGCGCCGGTGGCCGGCGGCTCCTCGTGATAGGTGGCCGCGACGGCGCGGCCCAGCAGGGTGAGCCGGTTGCGCACGACCTTCGCCGAGGTCATCATCTCGGTGGCGGGTAGCGCGCAGGCGACCACCACGCGGCGCTCGGGATCGCGGTCGTTGACCGCCAGCACCGAGGCGCACGCGAGCCCCGGCCGGAACTGCCCGATCTCCACGTGCATCGCCCGGCGCTCCCCGGCCGCCAGGTCGACCTCCAACGCCTCAGGGGTGATCAGGGTGTTCGGAGTGAACGACCGCATGCCCCAGTCCCGTAGGTACCGGCTGCGCTGCTCCTGGCTCAGCGTGGCGAGCAGCGACTTACCGAGGGCGGTGGCGTGAGCGCCGTCGTCGAAGCCGGGGACCAGGTCCTCCAGGTGCGGCGACCGTGGCCCCTCGCAGGCGGCGGTGAGCACCACCCGGCCGCCGATGAAGCGCGCCAGATAGTGGCTGTACCCGGTGTCCTGCATGGCCCTGCGCAGCACCTCGCCGATCGTGGCCGGACCGCGCAGGGCCGCTACGAGTTCCCGGAACCGGTCCGACACCTCCATGCCGACCACGTAGGTCCCGTCCTCGCGTCGGGCCACGTAGCCCTCGTAGGCGAGCGTGCGGACAAGGTGGTACGTCGTGGCCACGGTGAGGTCGCAGCGCCGGGCGATCTGCTTGACCGTCAATCCCCGTGGCGAAGCGCCCACCGCCTCCAGAACCCGCAGCGCCCGGGACACGCTGCGGATGAGGTCGGAGGGTTCCCCCTGCGGATCTCGCAACGGCACCTCCCCCATGCCGAAGCCCAGGGTTTACACCATATGAAATGACCCGGGATTTGGGAACGCCCTGCCGACACGCAAAGCGTTGCCGAAGCAACGCATCGCAGTCGGGGACCGCGGGGCAGGAAGGGACTGCGCCTCAGCCGGTACGGTCCGTGATGAATTCGCACATCGCGTCGAGGGCCCGGCGAGCAGGACCGTCCGGCAGCACGCCCAGCTCCGCCCGCGCCTGCTCCGCGTACCCACGGACGGTCTGCCGGGCACGCTGCATGGCCGGCGACTCGCGCAGCAGCCCGAGGGCCTCGGCGTGCCGGGCGTCGTCGGTGAGCGGACCGTCGGCCAGCAGCTTGCGCAGCCGTACCGCGTCCGGATCCTCGTCGGTCGAGGCCAGCGCGTAGAGCACCGGAAGCGTCGGCACGCCCTCGCGCAGGTCGGTACCGGGCGTCTTGCCGGACTCTGGCGTCTCCGAGGCAATGTCGATCAGGTCGTCGGACAGTTGGAACGCGATGCCCGTCAGCTCGCCGTACCGGCCCAGGGCCTCGCCCTGCTCCACCGTCGCACCGCCGAACATCGCCCCGAACCGCGCCGAGGTCGCGAACAGCGAACCCGTCTTCTCCGCTAGGACGTGCAGGTAGTGCTCGATCGGGTCGGCGTCGCGGGGACCCACGGTCTCGGCGATCTGCCCGTGTACCAGCCGGGCGAACGTGCGCGCCTGCAGCCGCACGGCCTCCGGTCCGAGTTCGGCGGCGACGTCGGCCGCCCGGGCGAACAGGAAGTCGCCGACCAGGATGGCGATCGAGTTGCCCCACCGGGAGTTGGCGCTCGGGGTGCCCCGACGGATCGACGCCTCGTCCATCACGTCGTCGTGGTACAGCGTGGCCAGGTGGGTCAGCTCGACCACAGCCGCGGCCGAGATGACCTCGGGTCGACGCGGGTCACCGAGGTGGGCGGCGATCGCCACCATCAGCGGCCGGAACCGCTTGCCGCCCGCGTCCAGCAGGTGCCGGGCGGCCTCCCCAACGAGCGGGTCGCCGCTGTCGAGCGCGTCGTGCAGCCGGGCCTCGACCTCGGCCAGGGTGCCGAGGACCGCGGACTCCAACGCCGGATCGGCCAGGATCATGTGCACTGCCGTACCGGAGGGCGCGCTCACCACGTCTCCACCATGCCACACCGCCGGACGCCTGCGGCGACCAGGGACAAGTCGCCGCGCGGGCGCGGCCGGAAGATGGCAGGCATCGCTAACGCACGAACTCGGCGGCCCGGTTGGTCAGGTCCAGCAGCGGCGCCGGTACGACGCCGAGCAGCAGGGTGACCACCGCCCCGATGACCAGGGCGGCCGAGGTGAGCGCGCCGGGGATGGAGACGGTCGGGGTGGCCTCGCCGGGCTCGGACAGGTACATCAGGACCACCACGCGCAGGTACGGGAAGGCGAGGATGATGCTGCTGACCACGCCGATGATCACCAGCCAGGTCTGACCGCCGCCGATGGCCGCGGAGAACACCGCGAACTTGCTGGTGAAGCCGCTTGTCAACGGGATACCGGCGAAGGCCAGCATGAGGAAGGTGAACAGCCCGGCGAACAGCGGCGAGCGGCGGCCCAGCCCGGCCCAGCGGGACAGGTGCGTCGCCTCGCCGTCGGCGTCCCGCACCAGGGTCACCACGCCGAACGCGGCGATGACGTTGAAGCCGTACGCGACCAGGTAGAACAGCGACCCGGACAGGCCGTCCTTGTTCAGGCCGAGCACGCCGACCAGCAGGTACCCGGCGTTGGCGATCGAGGAGTAGGCGAGCAGCCGCTTCACGTCGGTCTGCGTGACCGCGAGGATGGAGCCGACCAGCATGGTCAGCGCCGCGACCGCGCCGATGACCGGCCGGTAGTCCCAGCCGGCCCGCTCGAAGGCCACGTAGAGCACCCGGATCAGGCCGCCGAAGCCGGCAACCTTGGTGCACGAGGACATGAACGCGGTGATCGGCGTCGGGGCGCCCTGGTACACGTCGGGGGTCCAGACGTGGAACGGCGCCGCGGAGACCTTGAAGAGCAGCCCGATGGCGATCATGGCGAGGCCGATGTACAGCAGCGTGATGCTGTTCGTCGAGTTCTGGATCGCGTCATGGATGACGGCGAAGGAGACCGACGACATGTTGCTGGTGTCGTGGCGCGGCCCGACGAAGCCGTACACCAGCGCGATGCCGAACACGAAGAACGCCGACGCGAACGCGCCCAGCAGGAAGTACTTCATGGCCGCCTCCTGGGAGAGCAGCCGGCGCCGGCGGGCCAGGCCACACATCAGGTACAGCGGGAGGGAGAAGACCTCCAGGGCGACGAACAAGGTCAGCAGGTCGTTGGCGGAAACGAACAGCATCATGCCGCCGAGGGCGAACATCAGCAGCGGGTACACCTCGGTACCGGCCTCGGCGCGGGCGGCCTGGGCGCGGTCGGCGTCGGTACCGGCGGTGACCGCGGCGGCCGCGACGAACGGGCCGCCCGGCTCCAGCGACCGCTCGCCGATCAGCAGCAGCGCGACGATGCCCAGAACGATCAGCGCGCCCTCGAGGAACAGGGCCGGCCCGTCAACGGCGATCGCCGACTCGGCGGTCAGTTCCCGGACACCTGCCTCGCGCACCACCCAGATCAGCGCGGCCACCAGCGCGACCAAGCTCAGCGGCAACTGCACCAGGTACCGGCGGCCGCGCGGCAGGAAGGCCTCAACGAGCACGCCGACCGAGGCCGCGCCGAACAGGATCAGCATCGGCGCGAGCGCCGCGTAGTTGAGGTGCGGGAAGTGGATAGCGGTGTCGGCGAGAGTCACTTGCCGCCTCCCTGTGCGACCGTCGGGTTGGGGTCGGTCGTCCCGAGGTGGGAGAACGTCGCCGTGACCGCGGGGTTGATGACGTCGGTGACCGGCTTCGGGTAGAAGCCGAGCAGCAGCAGGAGCACGATCAGCGGGGCGACGACGATCATCTCCCGGGCGGAGATGTCCCGGCGCATCGCGTCGATCTTCTCCAGCGCCGGGTTCAGCGTGCCCTGCGTGGTGCGCTGCACCATCCACAGCACGTACGAGGCGGCCAGGATGATGCCCACGGTCGCGATCACCGCGACCGTCTTGTGCACGGTGAAGGTGCCCAGCAGCACCAGGAACTCGCTGATGAACGGGCTGGTACCGGGCAGCGCCAGGGAGGCCAGTCCGGCGATCAGGAACACCCCGGCGAGCACCGGCATCAGCTTGCCGGCGCCGCCGAAGTCGGAGACCAGCGCGCTGCCGCGGCGGGCCACCAGCATGCCGACCACGAGGAACAGCAGGCCGGTGGCGAGGCCGTGGTTGAGCATGTACAGCACCGCACCGGTACCGCCCTGCGTCGTGAAGGCGAAGATGCCGATACCGATGAACCCGAAGTGCGCGATCGAGGTGTAGGACACCAGGCGCTTCAGGTCGTTCTGGCCGACGGCGAGCAGCGCGCCGTAGATGATCCCGACCAGCGCCAGGGCCAGCCCGAGCGGGGCGAAGTACTTCGAGGCGTTGGGGAACAGCGGCAGGCAGTACCGCAGGATGCCGAAGGTACCGACCTTGTCCAGCACCCCGACCAGGAGCGCGGCGGATCCGGCCGGCGCCGCCCCACCGGCGTCGGGCAGCCAGGTGTGGAACGGGAAGAACGGCGCCTTGATGGCGAACGCCACGAAGAAGCCGAGGAACAGCCACCGCTCCGTGCTGGTGGCCATGTGCAGCCCGGTCAGCTCCTGCCAGTCGAACGTGCCGTGGCCCAACTGGTGGCGGCCCACCACCCACAGGCCGATCACCGCGGCCAGCATGAGCAGCCCGCCGACCAGGGAGTAGAGGAAGAACTTGACCGCCGCGTACTGGCGGCGCTGGCCGCCGTAGGAGCCGATGAGGAAGTACATCGGCACGAGCATGACCTCGAAGAACACGTAGAACAGGAAGACGTCCGCGGCGGCGAACACCGCGATCATCGTGCACTCCAGGGCCAGCAGCAGCGCGAAGTAGGTCGAGACGCTGCGCCGCGCGTTGTCCACGTCGTGCCACGAGGCCAGGATCACCAGCGGTACCAGCAGGGCCACCAGGGCGAGCATGACCAGCGCGATGCCGTCCACCTCGAAGGTGAACCGGGTACCCCAGAACGGCACCCACTGGTACGACTCGCGGAACTGGAAACGTGGGCCGTTGGTCTTGAAGACGGCGTACATGACGAAGGTCAGCACGAGTACCGCGAGCGACCAGGCGAGCGCGACCGCCTTGGCGACCTCCGGCCGGTCACGGGGTATCAGGGCCACCACCGCGGCACCGATGAGCGGCGCCAGGATCAGCACGGACAAGTATGGAAACCCGCTCATCGCGCCGCCTCGCTCCGCTCGCCGGCGCCTGTCAGGCGCGGGATTCGTTCGCTACGCTCACTCATCCGAGGGTCACCGCCAGCATCGCCGCCACCACGAGCAACGCACCTCCGAGCATGGACAGGGCGTACGTGCGCACGAAACCGGTCTGCCCGCGGCGCAGCCGGCCGGAGCCGCCGCCGACCAGCGCGGCCAGCCCGTTGACCAGCCCGTCGAGTCCGCGGTTGTCGAAGAACACCAGCGCGCGGGTCAGGTACAGCCCGGGCTTCTCGAAAACCGCCTCGTTGAGCGCGTCGCCGTACAGGTTGGCGCGGGCGGCGGTGACCACCGGGCCGGCCGGCTGCTCGGCCAGGGCGGTACCCCGCCGGAACAGCAGCCAGGCCAGTACGCCGCCGAGCACCGTCACGACCAGGCTCAGCACGATGACCACCCAGCTGGCCAGATGGATGCTGCGCTCCTCGACCGGGTGGTTGAAGACCGGGGTGAGCCAACCCTTCACCGGCAGCGCACTGACCATCAGCCCACCGGCGGCCAGCGAACCGACCGCGAGCAGGATGAGCGGCACCGTCATCACCGGCGGTGACTCGTGCGGGTGGTCGATGTCGTCGGTCCAGCGCTTCGGGCCGTGGAAGGTGAGCACGAACAGCCGGGTCATGTAGAACGCGGTCAGCCCGGCGCCGAGCAGCGCGGCGGTGCCCCACAGCCAGCCGGTCCAGCCCGGCCGGTTGAACGCCGCCTCGATGATCGGGTCCTTGGAGAAGAAGCCGGACAGCGGGGGGAGTCCGATGATCGCGAGGTACCCGAGGCCGAACGTGGCCCAAGTGATCGGCATCAGCCGCCAGAGGCCGCCGAAGCGTCGGATGTCGGTCTGGTCCTTCATCCCGTGCATGACGGAACCGGCGCCGAGGAACAGCCCGGCCTTGAAGAATCCGTGCGCCAGCAGGTGGATGATGGCCAGCGCGTAGGCCACGCCGCCGAGTCCGACGCCGAGGAACATGTAGCCGATCTGGGAGACCGTCGACCACGCGAGTACCCGCTTGATGTCGTCCTTGCCGCCGCCGATGATCGCACCGAGCATCAGCGTGAACGCGCCGACCGCGATCACGACCGTCTGCAGGTTGACGTTAGCGGAGAAGATCGGGTTGGACCGGGCGATCAGGTACACGCCGGCGGTCACCATCGTCGCGGCGTGGATGAGGGCGGACACCGGGGTCGGGCCCTCCATCGCGTCCGGCAACCA
>CAZYCD010000161.1:0-10867 GCA_964645345.1 uncultured Micromonosporaceae bacterium | reverse complement strand
CTGGGCCCGTCACACCGACTCGCTCGCGTGATCGGAGGGGCCGAGTAGAGGCACAGCGAGCTGCGCTCGGAGAAGCCCTGGCAAAGCGGCACAGGACCCGGGTTCGATTCCCGGCACCTCCACCACACGGCGGCCCACCATCCGGTGGGCCGCCGCTTCCGTCGGCGGTCGCGAAGGACTCTTGGCAGATCGTGGTAAACGCCACTAACGGGATCAGCCCGGCTTAAGCTGTCAAAGCGGCGCCCTCGGGTGGCGGCCTGTCCGTTGCCGCCGGCCGCGCTGAGACCACCATGGGGGGAGGCGGCATGTACGTGACCCGACGCGTCCATAGCAATCCTGGTGGCCAGCCAACCCGTCGGCAGTCCGTCCAGATGGGGAGAGCGCTCTGAGGTCAGAGCGAGGCCGCGGCAACGGTGGACGCCCGCTGGCCGGATGGACCAGCGGCGAGCATGAGGTTGACGCGACCCTCACCCCCGGGCGGATCGCGCCGGCGACCGCCGGTCGGTGGTGGAGGCTTCCGCACCTCCGCACACTCCTTCCAGGGCGGTCGGAGAGCATGCCGTGGCTGCGGTGGGCGGTGACGATCGGCTACACCGTGGCTGCCTTCACCGCGATCCTCGTCGCCTTCCTCCAGCCTTGGGCGCCGCAAATGATCGACCTCGATGTGTACCGGGCGGGCGCCTCGGCCGTTGTCCACGGCACCGACCCGTACCGGGTGGCCGGGCCCGCCGGCCTTCCGTTCACGTATCCGATCTTCGCCGCGATGGTCTTCATCCCGTTCGCGCTGCTGCCGGAGCTCGCCGCCCGGGCGGCACTGACCGTCGCCTCGTTCGTGGCGCTCGTGGTGATCTGTCAGGTGTCACTCCGCCAGTTGGCGCCTCGCTTCACCCACCGCCAGGCGGCCCTGATCAGCCTGCCGGCGGCCGTGCTGGCCGTCTTCGCTCATCCCGTGCTGGACACGCTGTCGTTCGGGCAGATCAATCTGGTTCTCGCGGCCATGGTGCTGGCCGACGTGTTCCTGATAACCGGCCCGGGCCGGGGCGTGCTCGTCGGGCTCGCCGCCGGGATCAAGCTCACGCCGGGGATCTTCCTGATCTACTTCCTGGTGACCGGACAGCGCCGGGAGGCCCGGACAGCTGCTCTCGCGGCCGGGGTGACGGTACTCGCGGGCTTCGCGGTACAGCCGCGGGCGGCCTGGACCTATTGGAGCCGGTACCTTCTGGACCCGGGTCGCGCCGGCGGCGTCGCGTACGCCGAAAACCAGTCGATCCTCGCGCTCACCGCCCGGCTGCTACGTACCCCGCGGCCGCCGTCGTGGCTGACCCTGACGCTGAGCGCTGTCGTCGTGATCGCCGCGGCCGCGATCGCCCGGCGGACGAACCGGGCCGGTGATGAACTCACCGCGGTGTCGGTCATCGCGGCGGCGGCGCTCCTGGCGTCACCGATCTCATGGACGCACCACTGGGTGTGGTTCCTCCCGGCCGCCGCGGCGGTCGCGGCATGGTGCCACCGCGCCGGAGGTCGCTGGCGGTGGTGGCTTCTGGCCGCTGCGGTCTGCGTGTTCTGGACCGGACCGATGCGGTTCATGCCGAAGAACGACCTCCGTGAGCTGGCCCAGACGCCGGCGCAGCAGCTTGTCACCAACAGCTTCGTCCTACTCGCCCTGGTGTTCCTCGTCTGGGCGGGGTACACAGCGGGCTTCCTGGGCCGCGGCGGCCACACCGCACCCGACCCGAAGTCCCGGTCCGACGGGTTCAGGTGACCGGGTGGGTACCTCCACCACACGGCGGCCCACCGATCCGCTTGACTTCCATGTTCACGCTAGGCGGCGCGGGTGGCGGTACCCGGGGCGACGGCGAGGGCCGCCGGTACCAGCCGGAACCAGGCGTCGGCGAGTTCCGTCGCGGTCGGGCGGCGGTCGGGATCCTTTGCCAGGCAACGGACGCAGTCCTCGGCGACCTGGACCGGCAGGCCGGGGATCGGCGGTAGCGGAGCCGGTTCGGTCATCAGGTGCGCGCGCAGGACCGCGCTGCGCGAGTCCACGTCCCACGGGAGCCAGCCGGTCAGCGCGCGGTACAGCAGCAGGCCCAGGGCGTACACGTCGGCTGCCGGCAGCGCGGCGGAGCCGGCCAGCCGCTCCGGGGAGACGTAGGCGGGGGTACCCACGACACAGCCGTCCGGCGCCTCGTCGGCCGACTCGCCGATCTCCGCCGAGATGCCGAAGTCGACGAGTTTGGCGCCGGTCGGGCAGAGCATCACGTTGGCCGGCTTGACGTCCCGGTGCACCAGTCCCGCCGCGTGCGTAGCGGCTAGGCCGTCGGCGACCTCGGCGCACAACTCGACGGCCGAGCGCCAGGACAGCACGCCCTCCTTGAGCCGCTGGGCGAGGGACTGACCTGCGATGAACTCCATCACCAGGAAACCGGTACCGTCGCTCGTCCGGCCGACGTCGTAGACCGTGCCCACGTGCGGATGTGACAGCCGGGCGGCGGCCCGGGCCTCGCGGATCAGCTCGGACCCGTCGCGTTCGGGGCCGAGGAGCTTGACGGCGACCGGACGGCCCAGATGCTCGTCCCAGGCGCGCCAGACCGCCGACGCGCCGCCGGTGCCGACACGTTCGATCAGGCGGTACCGACCGCCAACCGTTGTCACCCGGGGCAGTTGCCCCGGATTGGGCAAAATACACCTGGGTCGGACAATGGCGGGGACTGGCCCGATCGCGGCACACTGCTAGACATCGTGGAGACGTTGACGGGTCGGTACCGGCTGGTCGAGCGCATCGGCTCGGGCGGTATGTCGGTCGTCTGGCGCGGGTACGACGAGGTGCTCGGCCGCCAGGTGGCAGTGAAGGTGCTGAGCGAGGAGTTCGCGGCGGACACGGACTTCCGGGCGCGGCTGCGCCAGGAGGCCCGGGCGGTCGCCCGGCTGTCGCATCCGCACATCACCAACGTCTACGACTACGGCGAGGCGGCCGACGGCACCCCGTTCGTGGTCATGGAGTTGGTCGAGGGCGAGTCCCTGGCGGACCGGCTGGACCGGGGCGGCCTGCCGTGGCAGTCGGTGGCGCAGGTCGGCGCGCACATCGCTGGCGCGCTCGCGGCGGCGCACGAGCGCGGCCTGGTGCACCAGGACATCAAGCCGGCGAACGTGATGCTGAGCCCGGCCGGCGCCAAACTCGTCGATTTCGGGATCGCGGCCATCGCCGGCGAGCGGCGCGGGCCGCTGGTCGGTACCCCGGGGTACCTGGCGCCGGAGCAGCGGGCCGGCGCGCCGGCCACCCCGGCCACCGACGTCTACGCCCTCGGGCTGGTGCTGTCCCGGTCGCTACGGGAGGGGGAGCGGGTGCCGCCCGCGCTGTCCGCGCTCATCGCCGCCTGCGTCGCGGAGGAGCCGGGCCGCCGGCCGGCGAGCGCGGCCGTGGCCGAGCGGTTGGCGGAGATGAGGACCGCGGTACCGCCGGGCCGCGCGCGGGTCACCCCGCAGACCAGGGTGGTTCCCGCGGTACCGGTCGGGTCGGGCGGGACGCGGCTCATGCCGGTAACGCCGCCGCCCCTGCCACCCCGGCGGACCCGCCGGTGGCCCCTGCTGGCCGGGGTGACCGTCTTTCTGGTGATCGCCTGCGTCCTGGGCCTGGCGCTGGCCACCGCGCACCGGCCCGGATCCGGGTCGCCGGCCGCCGCCGCGTCGCGTAATCGCGCGCAGCCGCCGGCCCCGCCGCGGTCGCCCACCCCGAAGCTCGCCTGCCGGGTCGACTACCAGCTGAACGACTACTCGATCGGGTTCAGCGCGGCGGTGACCGTGACCAACACCGGTACCAGCGACATCAACGGCTGGTCACTCGTGTTCGACCTGCCGGAGAAGCAGACATTCACCGGCGGGTGGGGCGGGGTGTGGACGCACGACGGCAACCGGGTCACCGCGAAGGACTGGGTGATCAACGCGTCCATCAAGCCGGGGAAGTCGGTGTCGCTCAACCTGTTCGGCACCTCGAAGGGCAAGGCGCAGAGCCCGAAGTCATTCACGCTCAACAATGTTGGGTGCGAGCGCCCGGAGGGCTGAGCGGCGACCCGCCGTCCGTACCCGAAGACCTCCGATGATGCCGACCTGACGGCGAATTGTGTCGGGGTCTGGACAGCGGGGCCGGTCGGCCGGACGATCGTCGACAAAGGCGAGGGCCCCGACGCCTTCGCAGGCCAGACCGCGGGAGGTGAACCGTGGGATTGCCATCGACCGAGACCGCGACCAGCTCGCTCGACGTGGCCCGCCGGCAGCGGGCGCAGCTGCTCGCCACGATTCAACGGGTGGAACGGGCACTGGCCGCGCCGGCCGGGGAGCCCGGCTGGCGCAGTGGGGTGCTGACCCGGCTCGCCGCGCTGCGCGAGGCGTTCGCCGACCACATCGCGGTGACCGAGGGCCACGACGGCCTCTACGCCGAACTGCTGTCCAGCGCCCCGCGCCTCGCGCACGGGGTCGACGGGCTGGTCCGGGACCACGCACGGCTGCGTCACGCGATTGACGCGGTCTGGGTGCGCGCACCGGGCGCGCGAGCGCAGGAACTGCGGCTGTGGGCGGGAGACCTGCTCCGCGACCTGTACCGGCACCGCCAGCGCGGCGCCGACCTCGTCTACGAGGCGTACCAGACGGACATCGGCGGCGAGACCTGACTCCTTACGGTGCCCTGACGCTCCCCGCCACCCCGGCCGACCGCGGCCGGGGTGGCCTACCGTTGCGGCCATGGGCCAGTCCATCCTCGTCGTCGACGACGACCCGACCGTCAGCGACGTGGTGCGCCGGTACCTGGAGCGGGCCGGGTACGACGTCCGGCTGGCCGGGGACGGCCCTTCGGCGCTCGCCTCGTTCGCCAGGGACCGGCCCGACCTCGTCGTGCTGGACCTGATGCTGCCCGGCATCGACGGGCTGGAGGTGTGCCGGCGCCTGCGTACCACCGCCGACGGGGTACCGATCGTCATGCTCACCGCGCTCGGCGAGGAGGCCGACCGGGTACTCGGGCTGCAGTTGGGCGCGGACGACTACGTCACCAAGCCGTTCTCGCCGAGGGAACTCGTGCTGCGCGTCCAGTCGGTACTGCGCCGGTCGGTGGCGCGGCCGGCGCCGGTACCGGAGACACTCGCCGACGGCGTTCTGGAGTTGGACGTACCGCGGCGGATCGCCCGGCTGGATGGGCACGAGCTGGCCCTGACGGTACGGGAATTCGACCTTCTGGCCTTCCTGATGCGCAACCCGGGCAGGGCATTCCGCCGTGGCGAACTGCTGGAAGCGGTGTGGGGCTGGACGTTCGGCGATCAGTCAACTGTGACCGTCCACGTGCGACGGTTGCGGGAGAAGATCGAACGGGACCCGGCCTCGCCACGACGCATCCTCACCGTCTGGGGCGTCGGGTACCGGTACGAGCTGACAAGTGACTGAGGCGCTGATGATGGCGGGCGCCGCGCTGTTCGGCGCGTTGCTCGTCGCGCTGCCCGGTGCCCTGGTGCTGAGGCTGCTGCGCGGCCGCTCCATCGTCGCGCACCTCGCGGTACTCGTGGCGGTCGTGGTACTGGCCGTCCTCGCCGGGGTCATCGGGGTCGCGCGGGCGATGTTCATCTCCCACCACGATCTCCGGGTACTGCTGATCGTCATCTCGGTGGCCGGCGCGGTCAGCCTGGTGACCGGGTGGTGGCTCGGTCGCCGACTGGCCGCCGACGCGATGTGGGCGGACGAGGCCCGGGCCAGGGAACGGCGCGCCGAGGCGAACCGGCGGGACCTGGTTGCCTGGGTGTCGCACGACCTGCGTACCCCGCTCGCCGGGCTGCGCGCGATGGCCGAGGCGCTGGAGGACGGCGTGGTCGTCGACCCTGTCACGGTCGCCGACTACCACCGGCGGATCAGGGTCGAGACGGACCGGATGGCCGGGCTGGTGGACGACCTGTTCGAGCTGTCCCGGATCAACGCGGGCGCGCTGCGGCTGTCGCTGGCGACGGTACCGCTGGGGGACGTCATCTCCGACGCGGTCGCCTCGGCCGCACCGGTGGCCGCGGCGCGGGGCATCCGGCTGGTGGCCGCCGAATCGGGCTGGCCGGTGGTGAAGGCCAGCGAGCCGGAGCTGTCCCGGATCGTGGCGAACCTGCTGCGCAACGCGATCCGGTACACGCCGGCCGACGGTACCGTCACGGTGACCGGCGGGCGGGACGGTGACGGCGGCTGGTTCGCGGTCACCGACGCCTGCGGCGGGATACCGGACACCGACCTGACCCGGGTGTTCGACGTGGCGTTCCGCGGTGAGGCGGCGCGTACCCCCCGGCCGGACGGTCAGCGCGACGGGGCGGGCGGCGGGCTCGGGCTGGCCATCGTGCGCGGCCTCGTCGAGGCGCACCGGGGCGCGGTCGCGGTGACGAATGTGGGCGGGGGCTGCCGGTTCGAGGTACGGCTGCCGGTTGCCTGAGCGGTCAGTCAGGTAGCTACGCCGGCGCGGGCGTGCCGGAGGCGCACGTGCATTCGGGAGTGCTTGGCAGGGCGGCGACGGTACGCAGCAGCAGGCCGCGCATCCGCTCGATGTTCTGCCCGAACACCGCGAACACCTCCTCCTGCGTGACACCGTGGTCGCCCTCGACCCCGGCGTCCAGGTCGGTGACCAATGCGATGGCCGTGTAGCACAGGCCAAGCTCGCGGGCGAGCACCGCCTCCGGGTGCCCGGTCATGTTGACGACCGCGCCGCCGATCGCGGTGAACCAGCGCGATTCGGCGCGCGTGGAGAACCGGGGGCCCTCCACGACAATCATCGTGCCGCCGTCATTGATCTCGATATCCTGCGCGCTGTCAAGCACCGCCTTGCGCCCCACCGGGCAGTACGGGTCGGCGAAGTTGACGTGCACCACGAGGTCGTCGAAGAACGTCTGCTGCCGGCCGCTGGTCCGGTCGATGAGCTGATCGGGTACCAGAAAGGTGCCGGGACCGAGTTCGGGCCGCAGGCCGCCGACGGCGCACGGCGCGAGCACCTGGCGCACGCCGATCTGGTGCAGGGCCGCGAGATTCGCCCGGTACGGGATGCGGTGCGGCGGGTACCGGTGGTCCTTACCGTGTCGCGGCAGGAATGCGACGGTCCGTCCGGCTACGGTGGCCAGAGTGATGGGATCGGACGGGGCGCCGTAGGGCGTTTCCACCCGGTGTTCCTCGGCGTCGTCGAGCAGGGCGTAGAGCCCGGATCCGCCAATCACGGCAATGTCGGCGAGCGCGGTCACGTGCCGAGACTAACCGGGAAGCGGACGGCAGGGTACGGTGCGGTCATGGCGTTGCGTGCGGTGACCGGGCGGCCGGCATTCACCAGGCCCGTGTCCGGGTAGGGCAGCGGGCATGCAACCGGAACCGAGGATCGGGGGACGCGAGATGGAGTCGCTGACCGGGCGGCTGCTCGTCGCGACCCCTTCGCTGAAGGATCCGAACTTCGAACGGACGGTCGTGCTGCTGGTCGCGCACGAGGAGGCCGGGGCGCTCGGCGTGGTACTCAACCGGGCCACGGAGGTACCGGTGTCGGACGTGCTGGAGGGCTGGAGCCCGCTGGCGGTGGAGCCGGCGGTGGTCTTCGAGGGCGGCCCGGTGCAGCCGGAGGCGGCGATCTGCCTGGCGCGCACGAAGCTGGGCGCGACCCGGGTCGCGGGCTTCAACCGGGTGTCGGGTGCGGTGGGCACGGTGGACCTGTCGGGCGACCCGGAGAAGCTGCGCGAGGCGCTGCTATCGGTACGGGTCTTCGCGGGGTACGCGGGATGGGCGCCGGGGCAACTGGAGGGGGAGATCGAGACGGGCTCGTGGTTCGTCTTCGACGCGCTGCCCGGGGACGCGTTCGTGAACCGCCCGGATGATCTCTGGCAGATGGTGCTTCGCCGGCAGGGGGGCCTGACGGCGGCGGTCGCGATCTTCCCCGCGGACCCTGCGATGAACTGAGGGGATCTCGATGTGACTCGGGTCGGGCCGCTGTGTACTATTGCGCGAGTGCCCGGCCAGCCCGGGTACCTGGGGCCGTGGCGCAGCTGGTAGCGCACCACACTGGCAGTGTGGGGGTCAGGGGTTCGAATCCCCTCGGCTCCACCCCGAATCGCTCAGGACAGACGCCCTGGTCAGGGAGAGATCCCGCCGACCAGGGCGTTACTCATGTCCGTCTCGGCAGTGCCCCGCGTGCCAGATCCCTCCGTGACCTTCGACCGGGCCACGGCGATGAGGCTGTCGAGCGCGGCTGCGATCGCATGATCACGATCGCGGGTAGCGTGCTGGTAGATCATGGCGGCGCGAGCGCTCGAATGTCCGATCCGGGCCATTAGCTCCTTGAGGGTGGCGCCACTCTGCGCGGACCAGGTGCTACCCGTGTGCCGCAGATCATGAAGGTGAAGATCAACGTCAGTGGGAATGCCGGCGGCGGTGAGCGCCTTCTTCCAGATCCGGTTGAAGTTGCGGCGGCGCGGGATGCCGCCTTCGGGGCCGATGAATAGCCGGCCGTCGCGGCCGGGTTGGCTGTACCGCTCCAAGTGGGCTTCGATGTCGGCCCGCAAACCGTGCGGCAGGCTGATCGGCCGCTTGCCGGCCTCCGACTTCGGGTCGTCGTCGACCTGGACGCCATTCTCCATCTCAGCGGTCGCCTGCCTGACGCGCAGCTCCATGGCGTCGAGGTCGACGCTGCCTCTGCGCAGTCCGACGAGTTCACCGAATCGGAGCTGCGCGAAGGTAGCGAGAAGGATGAGCAGCCGGTATCGGGGCTGAATGGCGCCAGCGATGGCGAGCACCTGATCAAGCGTGGCTGTCGGACGCTCGTCGGCCTTGTCTTGGCCCGCGCCCTTCACTCGGCATGGATTTCGCCGGAGCAACTCGTCGTCTATTGCAGTGACGAACACCGCATGCAGGATGCGGTAGGTCTTCGCGATGGTGGGCGCACCGACGCCTGCCGCGAGCAGATCTGATCGCCAGGAGCGGATCATGGCTGGTGTGACCTCGACCAGGAGCCGGGACTCGAAATGCGGGCGTACGTGTAGCCGGACGTGACGTTCGTACTCTTCTCGCGTACGCGGTTTGAGGTCCCGCTGTTTGATCCATTCGGTCACGTAATCGAGGAGCGGCACCTTGCCAGCGTCGGGGTCGAGCCAGTCGCCGCGAAGAATCTCTGCCTCGACGGCCACTAGCCACTGCTCGCCGGCTCGCTTGGTCTCGAAGGTATTTGGTGCGGTGCGAAGCAGCCCGTCAGGGCCGGTGTAGCGGGCCTGCCAGTTGCCTGAACGCAGTTGGCGGACGCTGCCGAAGCGGCGTTTTCGACCTCGGTTGTTGCCGCCCATCAGGCGGCCGGTCGGCGAGACGAACGACGGTGGACCGGCATGACCGTGCACGATTCGACGTACTCAGTGATGACGCTTTCGGCGATACGTACGTGTCGTCCGAACCGCTTGAACTCGATGCGTCGTTCCTCGATCAGCCGGCGGGGAAAGCGTTCTGTCGTGCTGAGGAGGTCTGCTACCTCCCTCACGGTCAGGTACCGCTCCCGCTGAGAGCCGTCGGGGTGGCGACGGGGTACGGGCGCGTCAGGTGTCGGCATCAATGGTCTCCTTCCTGGTGATGGTGAGGTAGGCGCGGACGTAGCCGATGCGTCCGGCGCTGCGGGTGTGGGTGCGGGTGGTGATGTTCGGGCCGAGGGTCACCGCGGCTGCCTCAGCGGCGGCAGCCAGTACGGCCTGGACGTGGGTGGCGGCGCCGATCGCCCGGACTTGGAGGACCGGTAACCAACCGGATCGGATGGCAGCGTCGCCACGGCGCGGCATGATTACGCGATGCAGGACTGGACCTACGGTGACCTTGGCGCGGAGTTCGAGCAGCGCCTCGACGATCTACTTGCCGATCTGTGCCCCGAGTGGCAGCCTGCGGAACTGCCCGAGCCGTACCGCAGTGACGAACGGTTCCGGATCTACGAACGCCGCAATGCCAAGCGGATCCACCTCGGCAACCTGCTGACCGCCCGACCCGACCTGGCCGATACCGTCGCTGACCGTGTGCTCGAAACAATCGCGTGCGACGAGGACGTGTCCTTCAACAAGCAGCTGGTTCACCCGATCCTCAACACGGTCGGGCGACGCAACGTCCAGCGCTACCTGATCTCAGTGGTCGAGGCCGGGCCAGCGCACAAAAAGGTATGCGCGATCCGTGCCTGGTACTGGTCCCAAGTCACCCTGGTCTACGAATCCAGCCAGGCGCTCCACGAGCACCGGCCCACTCACAACAGCCGGGCAGCCGACGACGAGGTAGCCGACCTGCGCGGCCAGTACCGGGCAGCCTGCCTCACGGCGTTCGTCGCGTGCGAACACCTACCCACCCGCGAATGGCTAGCCCGCGGCTTCCTCCTCAAGGCCGACTACTATCCAGCGAACCTGCACGACCTCGTCACCCAAGCCCGCGCCATCGCCGAAGCAGACCCCGTCCGATACAAGGATCTGCTCGCCAAGAACGACGACGGAACAAACCTGTTGCAGCTCGGCCTCGGCGCCCAGTAGCGAATATCCCGCCCCGAACTTCCAGCACGGCCCCACACGGTGGCTCTGTCATTTGCGATCCCCAAAGCACTCGGCGGAGTGTCACGCAGATCCTGACAACGATCTGTCACGCAGGTCCCGAGACCGGACAATTGTCAAGTCCCACCTGATGCTTGACGTTTCCGTCCCAGCTGATGCTGGACAAGGGGGTCTGTCAAGAAAATGGTGTAACTGGGTTCCGCGGTTAGTTGCGTCCGGCCGACAGGCGGCCTTCGAATGCCACGTCGAAGGCGTTCAGTGCGGGCTTCCATCTCATGGTCCAGCGTCCTCGGCCGCGGCCGGTGGGGTCCAGGCCCATCAGCGCCATG
>CAZYCD010000160.1:0-10879 GCA_964645345.1 uncultured Micromonosporaceae bacterium | reverse complement strand
CGCCGTTCGACCTCGACATCGCCGCGGGTGAGGTGGTCGGCCTGGCCGGGCTGCTGGGCTCGGGACGCACCGAGCTCGCCCGGCTGATCTTCGGCGCCGACCAGGCCGACAGCGGCGAGCTGACGGTCGCTGGCAAGCCCGTCTCGCACCGCGGCGGGCCGCAGGCAACGATCGCCCGCGGCGTCGCGTTCTGCCCCGAGAACCGGCGGGCCGAGGGCCTCATCCCGGAGCTGACCGTGCGGGAGAACATCATCCTGGCGATGCAGGCGGCCCGGGGCTGGACCCGGCCGATACCCAGGGAGACCGCCGACCGGCTGGTCGCCAAGTACATCGCGGCGCTGGACATCCGGCCGGCCGACCCGGAGGCCAGGGCCGGCGCGCTGTCCGGCGGCAACCAGCAGAAGGTCCTGCTGGCCCGGTGGATCCTCACCAGTCCGAAGCTGCTCGTGTTGGACGAGCCGACCCGCGGCATCGACGTGGGGGCGAAGGCCGAGATCCAGAAGCTGGTCGTCTCGCTGGCCGGCGACGGGGTCTCCGTCCTCTACATCTCCGCCGAACTCGACGAGGTGCTGAGGCTCAGCGACACCGTCGGCGTGCTGCGCGACCGTACCCTCGTCGCCCGGCTCGCGGGCGGCCCCACACTGACCGCCGACCAGATCATGCACACGATCGCCCGCGGAGCGCAGCAATGACCGCCACCCTCACCCGGATCCGTCAGCGCGACTGGCGCGGCCTCACCCGCCACCAACTGTTCTGGCCGCTGCTGATCCTGGTCGCCCTCCTGCTGTTCAACCTGCCGTTCACACCCAACTTCTTCAGCGTCGGCGTGCGCAACGGCCACCTGTACGGCAGCCTCGTCTCCATCCTGTACTTCGGTACCGTGCCGATCCTCGTGGCACTCGGGATGACGCTCGTCATCGCCACCGGCGGCATCGACCTGTCGGTCGGCGCGGTGATGGCCATCTCCGGCGCGATCGCCTGCCGGCTCATCAGCCACGCCAGCGACCAGAACTCGGTGTCGCTCGTACTGACCGCGATGGGGCTCGCGCTGCTGGCGTCGCTCGCGGCCGGAGTCTTCAACGGGTTGATGGTGGCCCGCGCCGGCGTCCAGCCGATCGTCGCCACGCTGATCCTGATGGTCGCCGGCCGGGGCATCGCCCAGCTCATCACGAGCGGGTTCATCCTGACCGAGCTGTCGAGGCCGTACGCCGTCGTCGGCGGGTACGTGGCCGCGATACCCACGGGGGTGTTCATCGTCGTCGGCTTCGTCGCAGTGACCGCGGTGCTGACCCGGCGCACGGCGCTCGGCCTGCTCGTCGAGTCGGTCGGCGGCAACGCGGAAGCGAGCCGCCTGGCCGGCGTGCGGGCGCAGCGCATCAAGCTCATGGTGTACGTGTTCTGCGGGCTGTGCGCCGGCGTGGCCGGGCTGTGGAACAGCTCCAGCCTCGGCGGCGCGGACGCCAACAACGCCGGCCTGTGGATCGAACTGGACGCCATCCTCGCGGTGGTCATCGGCGGCACGCCGTTGACCGGGGGCCGGTTCAGCATCGGCGGGACGGTCGTCGGCGCGCTGATCCTGCAGACACTCAAGACGACCATCTTCACCATCGGCATCCCGGCCCAGGCGAACATGGTCTTCGAGGCGGTGGTCGTCATCATCATCTGCCTGCTCCAGTCGACCGACTTCCGTCGCCGCGCGGCGAGGCTGGTGCGGCCGGGCTCCGCACGCCGGCGACCGGGCGGGCCAGCGGGCCCGCCAGCACCCGACCAGCGACCGGCGGACGCCGCCGTCAGTACCGAGTCCGTGGAGATCCCGTCATGACCACCGCGAAGATCGATGCCGGGCGGGCCGCGCCGGTACCCGTCCGGACGCGTGTACTGCGCGACCCCCGGCTGCCCATCGTGGTCACCGCCGCCCTGCTGGTCGTCATGTACGCCTACGGCTCCTACCGGTACTCCTTCGACCAGCAGGTACCGGCGAACCTGCTCATCAACAACAGCTACCTCATCGTCGCCGCGGTGGGCGCCACCTTCGTGATCCTCACCGGCGGCATCGACCTGTCCATCGGCTCGCTGGTCGGGTTCAGTACGGTGCTGACCGGCCTGCTGGTGACGAGGAACCACTGGCCGATCGCCGTGGCCGCGGTGGTCGTACTGGTGGCCGGCGCCCTCGGCGGGCTGCTGATGGGCTGCATGATCCAGTACTTCCGGGTACCGCCGTTCATCGCGACCCTCGCCGGGCTGTTCCTGTTCCGCGGGCTGAGCCTGATGCTCAGCAAGGAGTCCATCCCCATCAACGACAAGACCGTCGCGTCGATCGCGCAGTTCCACGTACCGCTGCCCGGCGGCGCGTTCCTGTCGGTCGGCGCGACCGTCGCCCTGGTCGTGGTCGCGGTCGCGGTGGTCGTGCTGCACTACACGCGGTTCGGTCGCCGGGTCTACGCCATCGGCGGCAACGAGCAGTCGGCGCTGCTGATGGGGCTGCCGGTCGCACGCACCAAGGTGACGGTCTACGCGCTGTCCGGGTTCTGCTCGGCACTGTCCGGCCTGGTCTTCGTGCTCTACATCCAGTCCGGCGATCCGCGAGCGGCCATCGGCATGGAACTGGACGCGATCGCCGCCGTGGTCATCGGCGGAACCCTGCTCACCGGCGGCTTCGGGTACGTGCTCGGTTCGCTGCTCGGAGTCCTCGTCATCGGACTGATCAAGACCATCATCAGCGACGAGGGAACGCTGAGCTCCTGGTGGATCAAGATCGGTACCGGTGCCCTGCTGCTGATATTCATCCTCCTCCAGCGGACTGTCTCAGCCCGCCGTACCTGACCGCCACGCCATCTATCGCCTGGCGTCCTCAATCCCGACGCCGGTCGGACAGCCACACCTACCTGCCCAAACAGGTGAATTCGCCGAACAATATAAAAGGAGAAGCAAACGATGAAAATCGCACGGATCGCGGCGGTGACCTCCGCCGTCGCACTGGCGGCGGCCATGACCGCCTGCGGATCAACCCAGAAGACCGCGGACAAGACCGCCGGTACCGACAGCAA
Organism: uncultured Micromonosporaceae bacterium; assembly: GCA_964645345.1. Classification (GTDB taxonomy): domain Bacteria; phylum Actinomycetota; class Actinomycetes; order Mycobacteriales; family Micromonosporaceae; genus Rugosimonospora. The sequence goes on along the minus strand of CAZYCD010000160.1, from coordinate 7,832 downwards.
CGTCGGCGCGCTGATCGGGGTCACCATGCCGACCAAGTCGTCGGAGCGCTGGATCCACGACGGTGACAACGTCAAGTCCGCGCTGGAGAAGCTCGGCTACAAGGTTGACCTGCAGTACGCCGAGAACGACATCCCGACCCAGGTGAACCAGATCGAGAACCAGATCACCAAGGGTGCCAAGCTGCTGATCATCGCCTCGATCGACGGGACCGCGATCACCACGCAGCTGCAGGAGGCGGCGGACAAGCACATCCCGGTCATCGCGTACGACCGGCTCATCCGCAAGAGCCCCAACGTGGACTACTACGCCACCTTCGACAACTTCAAGGTCGGCGTCCAGCAAGCGACCTCGCTGCTGGTCGGGCTCAAGGTGAAGAACGCCGACGGCTCGGACGGTACCGCCACCGGGCCGTTCAACATCGAGCTGTTTGCCGGTTCGCCGGACGACAACAACGCCACGTTCTTCTTCAACGGCGCCATGTCAGTGCTGCAGCCCTACATCGACAAGGGCACGCTGGTCGTCAAGAGCGGCGAGAAGGACTTCAAGACCGTGGCCATCCTGCGGTGGGACCCGGCCACCGCGCAGAAGCGCATGGAGGACCTGCTGACCAAGACCTACAGCGGCGGCGCCAAGGTGCAGGGCGTGCTGTCGCCGTATGACGGGCTGTCCATCGGCATCCTGTCGGCGTTGAAGAGCAACGGCTACGGCGTCGGCGGGCAGGCGTACCCGATCGTGACCGGTCAGGACGCGGAGCTCGCGTCGGTCAAGTCGATCATCGCTGGTGAGCAGTACTCGACCATCTACAAGGACACCCGCGAACTGGCCAAGGTGGCGGTCCAGATGGCCGACACCGTGCTGAAGGGCGGCAAGCCCGAGGTGAACAACACCAAGGACTACGACAACGGCAACAAGGTCGTGCCGTCCTACCTGCTGCAGCCGGTGATCGTCGACAAGACCAACTACCAGAAGGTACTCGTCGACGGCGGGTACTACACGCAGGCACAACTGGGCTGACGCGGGGAACGGGGGATGCCTCGCCGTACCCTGGTGGGCCCAGGATGGGCGGGGGCGGGTACGGCGAGGTCTACCCCGGCACCGGTAGAAGGACGTGACATGAACGACGACATCCTGCAGATGCGCGGGATCACCAAGACATTTCCGGGAGTCCGGGCGCTGCAGGACGTGAGCCTGTCGGTGCGCCGCGGCGAGATCCACGGGATCTGCGGTGAGAACGGCGCGGGCAAGTCGACGCTGATGAAGGTGCTCTCGGGCGTGTACCCGCACGGCTCCTACGACGGCGAGATCTACTTCGACGGCGAGTTGTGCCGGTTCTCCGACATCCGGCACAGCGAGCACCGGGGGATCGTCATCATCCATCAGGAGCTCGCGCTGTGCCCGCAACTGTCGATCGCCGAGAACATCTTTCTGGGCAACGAGCGCGCCACGCGCGGGATGATCGACTGGAACCGCACCAATTATGAAGCGGGCCAACTGTTGCAGCGGGTCGGACTGCGGGACAATCCGGTCACGCCGGTGGTCGATCTCGGGGTCGGCAAGCAGCAGTTGGTCGAGATCGCCAAGGCGCTGGCCAAGAAGGTGCGGCTGCTGATCCTGGACGAGCCGACAGCCGCGCTCAACGACGAGGATTCCGCACACCTGCTGGACCTGATACGGGGCCTGCGCGACGAGGGAATCACCTGTGTGATCATCTCGCACAAGCTCAACGAGATCGCCGCGATCGCCGATTCGATCACCATCCTGCGCGACGGCCGCCTGATCGAGACCCTGGACTTGGCGGTCGACGACGTCACCGAGGACCGCATCATCGCCGGAATGGTCGGTCGGGACCTCGAACACCGCTTCCCGCCGCACGAACCTCACATCGGCGCCGAGGCGCTGCGCATCGAGGACTGGAGTGTCTACAGCCCGACCCAGCACGGCCGGCCCGTGGTCACCGGCGTCAACCTGACGCTGCACCGCGGTGAGATCGTCGGACTCGCCGGGCTGATGGGCGCCGGGCGGACCGAGCTTGCCATGAGCATCTTCGGCCGCGCGTACGGCGTGAACATCTCCGGGCGCATCTACAAGGACGGCCGGCAGATCGAGATCCGGACGGTGCGGGACGCGATCGAGCACGGCATCGCGTACGCCAGCGAGGACCGCAAGCGGTACGGGCTCAACCTCATCGAGGATATCAAGCGCAACGTCTCCGCGGCCGGGCTGTCCAAGCTCGCGCGTCGCGGATGGATCGACGACAACGAGGAGTACCGGGTCGCCGACGAATTCCGGCGGAGCATGAACATCAAGGCGCCCAGCGTACTCAGCGTCACCGGCAAGCTCAGCGGCGGCAACCAGCAGAAGGTCGCGCTGTCCAAGTGGATCTTCACCGACCCGGACGTGCTCATCCTCGACGAGCCGACCCGCGGCATCGACGTGGGCGCCAAGTACGAGATTTACTCGATCATCAACCGGCTCGCCGCCGATGGTAAGGCTGTTCTGGTCATCTCGTCCGAACTGCCGGAGCTCCTGGGGCTGTGCGATCGCATCTACGCGCTGTCGGCCGGCCGCATCACAGGCGAGGTCCGCCGGGAGGACGCGGCCCAGGAACGTCTCATGCAGTACATGACGAAGGGACAGGATCGACCCCGATGAACACCGTCGCACCCGCCACGGCAGACACCGCCCCGATCGACCAGGGCCCAGGTGAGCCGCAGAGGCAGAACCGCCGGCCGCGGCTGTCGGTCAACCTGCGGCAGAGCGGAATTTATGTCGCCTTCGCGCTGATCATCGTCCTGTTCTCGGTGCTCACCGGAGGCGATCTTCTCCAGCCGCAGAACATCTCGAACATCATCGTCCAGAACTCCTACATCCTGATCCTCGCGATCGGGATGATCCTCATCATCATCGCGGGTCACATCGACCTGTCCGCGGGCTCCGTGGTCGCGGTCACCGGCGCCATCTCCGCCGTCCTGATGGTCAACCTCCACGTACCCTGGCCGCTGGCGCTGGTCATCACGCTCGTCGCCGGCGGTCTCATCGGCGCCTGGCAAGGGTTCTGGATCGCGTACTTCGGTATCCCCGCGTTCATCGTCACGCTCGCGGGCATGCTGCTGTTCCGTGCGCTCACCCTCACGGTGCTCGGCAACCAGGGCATCGGCCCGTTCCCGAACCCGGTCCGTACCCTGTCCAACGGGTTCACCCAGGGGTACCTGGGCAACATCGGTCTCGGGCCACTCGGCGGGGCGGACCTGTTCAGCATCCTGGTCGCCGCCGTGGCGGTGGCCGGCATGACCATGGTGCAGTGGCGGACCAGGGCCGCACGCCTGGGCTACCACCAGGCCGTCGACCCGTTGCCCGTCTTCCTGGTCAAGATTGCGGCAGCGGCCGCCGTTGTCATTGCCGTGGTCGTGCAGCTGGCCCGGTTCAAGAATCTCCCGTGGGTACTGGTGCTGCTCGCCGTCCTGGTGCTGGCGTACTCCCTGCTGACCAACCGGACGGTGTTCGGCCGGCAGATCTACGCGGTGGGCGGCAACCTGCAGGCCGCGACCCTGTCCGGCGTCAAGGTCAAGTCAGTGGTCTTCTGGATCTTCGTCAACATGGGCGTGCTGGCCGCCCTCGCCGGGGTCATCTTCGCCGGTCGGCTCAACCAGGCCGGCCCGACCGCCGGGACGTCGTTCGAGCTTGACGCGATCGCCGCCGCGTTCATCGGTGGCGCGGCGGTCCAGGGTGGCGTCGGCAAGGTGATCGGTGCGATCACCGGCGGGCTCATCATGGGCGTCATCAACAACGGCATGTCGCTGATCGGTTCCCCGAGCGAACGGGTCATGCTGGTCAAGGGCGCGGTTCTGCTCGCCGCGGTCGCCTTCGACGTGTGGACCAAGCGCCGTGCCGGGGCCGCCAGCCGGTAACGACGAACCGCCCGTCGCCGACGGTGCTACTGCCTGTCAAGGCGCAGCGCGAGGACCGGACAGGTCGATACCGCGCGCCGGGCATGCTGGGTCAGCTCCTCAGGTACGGGGCGGGGATCGAGGATCGGGTACCCCCACTCGTCCAAGCTGATCATTTCTGGAAACAGTTCGGCGCACAGCCCATGCGCCTTGCACGCGATCGGGTTTACCCGCAGCCGTGGACCGGTCATCGCCAACCCCAGTCGACCACGTCGGCGCGGGGTACCGGAAGGACCGGCGGGTGCCGCAGGCCGTTGCACACGTACCCGTTGAGGTGGGTACGCACGTCGTCGGCGAAGACCGTCAGCGCGCTGCCAGCGAACCGGATCGCGCCGTCCGGGTGCCGGCACGCGCCGCGCCCCGCGATGACGCCCAGCCGCTGGACGAGCTGGCGGTACCCGGGCGGGTCGAGCCGACCGGTGGCCAGCGCGCGCAGCTGCTCGGCGACGGCGGGCAGGCCGAGGCGGCACGGGCCGCACTGGCCGGCCGACTCCGCCGCGAGGTACCCGAGGATTCGCGCGGTCTCGGCGAGCCCGCACGCCTCGCGGGGCAGGGCCAGGATCGCGCCCGCACCCACGGTCAGTCCCTGTGGGTCCGCGGCATCATGGGAGACCGGCAGCGCTGCGGCCGCCGGCAGCGGCACCCATCCGCCAAAGTACCCGCCGATCAGCGCGGCGGCTGCGGGATGCGGGCCGGCCAGGTCCAGGACGTCGCGCAGGGCGCTGCCCAACCCGATCTCGTAGACGCCGGGACGGCGCACCGCGCCGCCGATGGTGACCAGGGTGGTGCCCGGGTCCGTTGCGGTACCCAGTTCCCGGAACCAGGCCGGCCCCCAGGCGGCGATCGTCGCCAGGTGGGCCAGCGTCTCGACGTTGTCGACGAGGGTGGGGCGACCGTCCACTCCGCGCTGGAACGGGCGTGGCGGTACCGCGAGCGGGCGGGCCTCCCCGGTGTTGAGGTAGCGCACCAACGCCGACTCCTCGCTGGCGACGTAGCGGCGCGGTACCAGGGCAAGCTCGATGTCGTCGGCCCGCTCCGCGATGGCCCGGTCCAGTACGGCGGCGCAGGGGCTGCCCCGGTGCACGCAGATCACCACGCGCCGCGCGCCGACGGCCCGCGCGGCCAGCACCGCGCCGTCGAGGACCAGGTGGGGTGCGTGCGACAACAGGGTACGGTCCTTGGCGCTGGCCGGCTCGCCCTCGCAGCCGTTGGCGACCACCACCGCACGGCGCCCGCCTTCGGCCACGGCCCGCAGCTTCCGGGCGGTCGGGAAGCCGGCCCCGCCGCGCCCCCGCAGGCCCGCCCGATCCACGAGGTCGATGAGTCGGGTCCCGGTCAGGTCGGGTAGCGCGCCGTAGCGCTGCCGGTGGGCCGCCAGGGACCCGCTGTCAAACAAGGCGATCAGGCGCGGCACGGCAACCGGGGCACGGGTGGGCGCGGGCGACCCGTGACCCTCGCCTCCCGCCGTCGGCCGCTCGGTCGCCTCGGCGGTCACGCGGCGTTCCCCGCTACGGTCAGCCGGTACAGGCCGGCGATGGCGACCGCGACGAAGCAGCCGGCCGTGACGATCAGCGGCCAGCCGCCGCGCGAGTCGGTACCAATGCCGATACCGTGCAGCAGCGCCACCGGCCAGCACAGGTACGCGGCCCAGTGCACCGTGCGCCACAGCCGCACGTTGATCCGCGGTCGCAGCAGGCTGGTCACCACGAGCGCCAGGAGCAGGTCGAAAGCGACCGCGCCAAGGCCGAGCCACAGCGGCTTGTACACCGACCCGAACGGCAGGAGGGCGTCCAGCCACCCGATGCCGGCGTACCGGTCAACGACGCTGCTGCCGATGTGTACCGCGAGGAACGCCAGGGTCAGCAGCGAGAGGTTGCGGTGCAACAGGGTCACCGTGAAGCGCGGCCAGCCGCGCGGCCCGGAACGGGCGGAGCCCAGCATGCCCCACACCACGGTCGCGGTGATCAGCAGCAGAGCGACCAGCCCGGTTGCACGCGCGGCGTACCAGAGCGCGATGTTGTTGGTCATCGGACCGCCACGGGCTCCGGCTCCGGCCAGCCGCCCACCGCCGCCACCCGGTCGTCCACGCCGACCAGCCGGGCCGGCAGGCGCCGCTCGGCCAGCCACTGGGGCGCCCCGGTACCGAGCACGATCGCCGCGGTGCTCGCGGCGTTGGCCGACAGACACGAGCCCGCGGCGACGGAAACGGTACGCCACACCGGTTCGGGCACGTGCCCGGTGCGCGGGTCGACGATGTGGTGCACGGTCCGGCCGCCGCGCCGCCAGGCGCGGCAGGTCACGGTCGAGGTGGCCAGGCCGCCGGAGGAGATCGCGACCACCGGGTCGGCCGGGTCCGGGCGGCGGTGGTCGTCACCGATGCTGACCAGCCAACCACCGTCGGGTGCGGGGCCGGCCACCGCCAGGTCGCCGCCAAGGCTCACCAGCACCCCGCACCCGCAGGCCGCCGCAATCCGTTCAGCCGCCCGGTCCGCCGCGAACGCCTTCGCGCTCGCCCCGAGGTCGAGCGACACCCCGCGCGGCACCACGACCCGGTCGCCTGTCAGCCGTACCCGCCACCATCCCGGTGCCGGTGCACCGGCCGGTACCGCCGGACCGTCCGTCGGTACCGCGGCGAAGTCCCGGTCGTAGCCCAGCCGGGCCACCGCTTCGCCCACAGTCGGGTCGACCAGACCACCGGTCGCCTCGGCAGTGCGCAGCGCGGCGGACAGCGCGTCGCGCAGCAGCGGACTGACGCGGGTCGGCCGGCCGGCGGATAGCCGGCGTACCTCGGAGTCGGCTCGGAACCGGCTGCACGCCAGGTCGAGCGCGTTGAGATCGGCGCGCAACAGGCGCTGCGCCTCCGCCAGGGCCGCGGACTCGGTGACCAGTAGGACAGCGGTGGTACCGATGGCCGGGAACATCGCCCGGTGCATCACGACCCGCCGGAGGAAACCTGGCCGTGCCCGCGCTTCTGCACAGGTGGCTGCGCCGGAGGCTGGATCACCCCACCGCCGCCGGAGTCCGGGGTGCTGGTCGTGCCGCCGTTGCCGGTCGTGTTGTCCGTGACCTGGTTCTGGTCGACCGAGGCGCCCGCCGCCCGGTCGTGCCCGGCCAGCGCGAGGCCGAAAGTGCCGGCCAGCGCGACTGCCGCGGTCGCGGTCCAGCCGGTCAGCCGGCTCAGCCGCCGCTGCCCCTGGTCGCGCTCGTCGATACGTCGGTGCCACTGTCCGGTCATCCGTCCCCCATTGTCTCTGGTGTCGGACGTTCCCAGTGTGCGTCGGGTTCCTCAGGGGTTTCTCAGAGCCGGCGCCGGGGCGGTTCGCTCCTCGAGCGCGGTCAGCGCGCCGCCCAGGGCACTGGCGCCTGGGTAGAACGCCGGCACTGGGGACATTCAGCGGTGGCCCTGCGGGTGCCAGGTGCCCACCACCTCGTGACGATACCGCTCCCAGCACTGCGGCCGCCATGGTCAGCAGGATCGCGCTGCCGCGCCAGTACCGCCGGGGAACGGCCAGGTCCGACGGCCGCCGCCCCATCCATGCTGAGCGGCGAGCCTGCCTGTCGGCGAGGTCCTGGCGGGAGCGGCCGCCCAACCGCCGCACGGGACCGGCAGTTCCCAACTTCCGCCACCGGAACTTGGCGATGCGGCCTCCGGTCGTCACCGGCGGAACGGTGGCTGCAACCGCCGGGTGGCGGCGAATCGAGCAGCGTGTTGTCAGAACAACTTGTGCCCCCAGTAGCGCCCGCTCCGGGGGCAAGCGAGCTCCGTGCCGTAGCGGAGGCTTCGTCCCGGAACCTCGAGCAATTGCCGGTCGGGCCACCCGTGCGGTTCGACGTCGTACGTGAGGCGGTGCGCGGCCAGGACGGCGGCGACCTCACTGACGCTT
>CAZYCD010000159.1:0-10928 GCA_964645345.1 uncultured Micromonosporaceae bacterium | reverse complement strand
CGTCGATGCCGGCGCGCAGCAGGTCGCTCTCGCCGTACGCCGACTGGTACTGCTGCGGCCCGTATCCGCAGACCGTGTACGGCTGGTGAGCGCCGTATGCGGCCGGCTGGTCGGTTGCCACCTTCTGTCCGTAGTACGCCCCGCAGGGCTGGACGCCGAACCGCGCGCCGGGCGGGGGCCCGGGCTCCGTGGCGGCCGGCTTGTGCAGCTGCGAGCCCTGGTCGATGCCGAGGACCCCGGCGATGACGCCGGCGACCACGGCCGGGGTACCAGCCGCCAGAGACAGCGCGGTCGCGTTCGCCCGCACCGTCTTGCCCTGGTACGAGTACTGGTTGACGGTCGTCGAGAATGCCTTCTCGATCTGGGCCGTCGTGCCGCTCGCCTCGACGTACATGCCGCTGGGCAGGGTCTTGGTGATCTGGAAGCCCTGCGACGCGAGCCAGCCGCGGACCGCCCCGACGTCGGCCGCGGTCGGTGCGAAGCGGGCCTGGAACTGCTTGCCGGACAGCCACTTGCCGTAGTCGGCGCTGGCGGGGTCCGAGATGTCGGCCAGCGTCGACTCGGCGCCGGCGGTGTCGCGCATCTGCAGCAGCACGCCGAAGTCGACCCGGTCACCGGCCGGCGTGTGGCCCAGCTGCCGGGCCTGCGACAGCCACCGCGGCTGGCTGCCGCCGAGGACGTGCCGGTCTGCGGATGGAGCCGCCGAGGCGGGCGCTCCCGCAGCGATGACCGCTAGCGTGGCCACGCCGGCCACGAGCATGACGGTCAGGCGCTGACGTCGCGGTGAGGATCTGCTCATACCGTTTCCATTCAGCCACCACAAGGTGTGGGGGTACGGGTAGCACACTCCGCCGGGCCCGATCGGTCAAGGACCGGCTGGTCAGATCCCTTGATGCAAGGGTGTACGGGCGGCCGGTCGAGGGTTGACGCGGCCACGTGCGGTCGATCCAGGGGGGTGCCCGGCGCATCCGAATGGATCTAGGGTGAGCGCGAGCGGCCGCAGTGGCCGGCTCTCCACCTAAGGAGTGTCGATCGTGAGCTTCCCCAGCTCGAGCGCCGGCGACGACCGGCTGGACGTGGTACCCCCGGGTGGCATCCTGGGTCAGCTGGCCAACGCCGCGTGGCAGGTGCTGCTCGCCGCGGGCGTCGTGGCCATCGTGCTCGGTGTCCTGGCGCTGGCGTGGCCCGGCGCCACCCTCGTGGTTGTTGGCGCGGTCTTCGGCAGCTATCTGCTGGTCAGCGGCATCTTCCAGCTCGCGGGCGCGTTCGCCGCCCACGTGCCCGGGCAGCTTCGCGTGCTCGGGCTGGTCAGCGGAGCCCTCAGTGTGCTGCTCGGGCTGCTGTGCTTCCGCGGTCCGGCGCAGTCCATCCTGCTGCTCGCCCTGTGGATCGGATTCGGCTTGCTGCTGCGGGGCATCATGACCACGACGGTCGCGCTGTCCACCGAAGGTCTCCCGGCGCGCGGCTGGCAGGCGTTCCTCGGCATCGTCACGGTGGTGGCGGGTGTGGTGCTGATCGTGTCGCCGATCGGCTCGATCCTCACGCTCACCGTGTTGGCCGGGGTGTGGTTGCTCGCCATTGGCGTGATGGAGATCGTGCACGCCGTCTATCTGCGTACGCACGTGCGGCGCCTGACGGGCGCCGCCTGACCCCGCGGCTCGGCCGGCGGTGCCGGCCGAGCCAACCGGTCAGTCGTAGTGCTGGAGGTCCGGCCAGAAGTCGCGCCACGAGCCGTGCCGGCCACGGCACACCGTGATGCCCGCGCCCTGCTCCTCGTTGTCGATCCCGAGCCCGTTGTCCAGCATCCCGACCTTGACGCAACTGTCGAAGTACGGCGCGAGGTCCTCGCCCTCGTTCACCTCGACGACCACGGTCGCCGAGTCCGGGGGAGGGCCGAACCGGTGCAGCTCGTTCTGTCCACTGTAGACGGTGGGCAGCCCGTACGCCCTGCCGTACCGGTCGAGCGCGCCGGCCTCGCCGTAGTTGCCGGCGAACAGGACCGCGACCGCACGGTCGCCCGGCGGCAGGGCGCGGTACGCGTCGGCCACCTGGCGCACGTACGTCGGCCAGCCGACGCTGTCCCGGGCGGTCTGGTTCGTGGTCGCGATGGCCGGCGGCAGCGACCGGAGCGGGATCAGCGGCAGCGCGATCACCGCGCTGACCGCCACGTTGACCGCGAGCCCGGCGATCGTCCACGCCCGCATAGCACCGGAGAACCGCCGGGCCACGACCACGCAGCCGGCCGCGTAGAGCAGGAGGAGCAGCCCGAAGGTGTAGTAGCCCTGCCCGCCGGTGACCAGGACGATCACGCACACCGCCGGGTACGCCCAGGCGAGCGCCCGCACCGCGCGCCAGGCCGGGTCGCGCAGCAGCCGGACGAGTCCCGCGATCCAGATCGGCGCGAGCGGCGGGCCGAGCAGGATGAGCTGGAACGGTACGAAGAAGGTGCGGTCGTCAGACCCCTTGTTGCGCGCGATGGCGTGGGCCATGGTTGCCTCGGGCCAGTGGTTGGCGACCTGGTAGATCAGGTTGGGCAGGCCTACCACGACGGCGATCGCGACCCCCGCCCACAGCCACGGGCTACGCAGCTCGCGGCGCGGTCCGGCGACCAGCAGACCCACCGCCAGCCCGATCAGCAGCAGCACGACCAGCTGCTTGTTGTAGAGCCCGAGCCCGGTGGTCAGCCCGGCGGCCAGCCACCACCGGGGCCGCTGCCGCAGCAGCGCCCTGGCCGCGAACAGCATGACCAGCAGCCACACCACCAGGTCGGCGGTCGAGGTCAGCAATACGTGGCCGGAGATGAACAGGAACGTCGAGCTGGCACCGACCGCGGCGAGCACCTGCGCGGTCGCGCCGCCGCCCAACTCCGCGGCGAGCAGCGCGGTCAGCGCCACGGCGGCCAGCGCCAGCAGCAGCGCCGGTACCCGGATGCCCCACAAGGTGTCCCCGAACACCGCGATGCCCGCCTTCGCGAGCATCGGGGTCAGCGGCGGTTCGTCGACGTAGCCCCAGGCGGGGTGGGCGGAGAGGAGGCGGAAGTACAGCTCGTCGCGGTGGTACCCGTAGCCGTTGAGGGTCGCTCCGAGCAGGGCGGCGTCCGCGAGGACAACCAGCCCAACGGGGCGCCAGGCCAGCCGTCCGGTCACCGGCACACTGTAGAGCGGATGGACGGATCCTGTTGCCCCGCACCGGCAATGGTGGCCGGCCACGCATGTCCGGGGCCGAATGTGTCGCCGCGCGCCACTGCGCGGTGTGCGGCAGATGCCCACCATGATGCGGATGAGTACGGTCAGCGCGCGCACGGTCACCGCGAACGGGATCCGGCAGCAGGTATTCGTCGGCGGACCAGCGGACGGCCGGCCGCTGCTGCTCATCCACGGCAACTGCTCCTCGGCGGCGTTCTGGGAGCCGCTGTGGCGGCTGCTCCCCGACGACCGGCTCGTCATCGCACCGGACCTGCGCGGGTACGGCGGGACGGACGCGGCGCCGGTGGACGCCACCCGGGGGCTGCGCGACTTCGCCGACGACGTGGCCGCGGTGCTCGACGCGGTGGCGCCCGGGGTACGGCCGGTGGTGGTCGGCCACTCCATGGGCGGCGGCGTCGCGGCCCAGCTCACCATCGACCGGCCGCGTGCGGTCGCGGCCCTCGTGCTGGAGTCGCCGGTCTCGCCCTACGGGTTCGGGGGTACCCGCGACACCGACGGCACGCCCACCACGCCGGACTTCGCCGGTACCGGCGGGGGAGCCGTCAACCAGGACTTTGTCAAGCTGCTGGCCGCCGGTGAACGCAGCGGTGCCGAGCAGGCCAGTCCGCGCGCCGTGCTGCGCGCCTGCTACGTCGCCGACCCCGCATGCCTGGCGGGCAACGAGGAGGCGCTGCTGGACACGGTACTGTCCACTGTGGTCGGTACCGACAACTACCCGGGCGACTCGGTGGCATCGGCCAACTGGCCTCTGGTCGCGCCCGGTACCCGCGGCGTGCTGAACACGATGTCGCCGAGGTGGCTCGACCTCACCGGGATCGTCGCCATTCCCAACAAGCCGCCGGTGACCTGGATCCGCGGCGACAGCGACGTCATCGTCTCGGACACCTCGCTGTTCGACCTCGCGTACCTGGGCAGCCTCGGCGCGGTACCGGGCTGGCCGGGCGCGGAGGCCTGCCCGCCGCAGCCGATGGTGGCGCAGACGCGGGCGGTCCTCGACCGGTACGCGGCGGCCGGCGGCCGGTACCGGGAAATGGTCTTCGAATCGTGCGGCCACTCGCCCCACATCGAGTACCCGCAACGGTTCGCGGCCGCGCTTGTCGAGGCAGCCGGCTGAGCACGTCCCGGGTGGCGGCGCCGGTAGACGCTGCCCGGCGGGTCAGCGCAGGAACGCGGCCACGCTTGCGGCGAACCACTCCGGGTCGTCCAGCCAGGGCGAGTGCCCGGCGCCTGCGTGCGTGGCCAGGTCGGCCCGGGGGAACAGGCCGGCGTACTGCCCGGCGCGCTCCGGTGGCAGCACGACGTCGTACCCGCCGGACACCAGGAGTACCGGCCCGGGCAGGTCGCGCAGCGCGGCCCGGACGGCTCGCGGGTCGAAGGCGCCGGCCGCGTAGTAGGCCTTCGCGGCCTCGCGGTTCTTCTGGATCCCGTCGCCAGCGACGTCGGCCCGCGCCGCGTCGTCCCACCGGCCGTAGCTGAACGGCGCGATCGCGGCCCAGTCGGCGCCCGTACCGGCGCCCGACCACAGCCGCTCGAACGCCGCGTACGCGTCGGGGAACCACGGTTCGCCCCGGCGCCGCTCGACCACCTCGCGGCGGTCGTCGTCGGACACCTCGAGGCCGACGACCCGCGGGCTCGGGGTGACCAGAACGAGGCGGCCGACGTGCTCCGGGTGGCTGGTGGCGTAGAGGATCGCCAGCGTGCCGCCGGCCGAGTGGCCGAGCAGGTCGATCCGCTCCAGCCCGAGGTGCGCGCGCAGCGCCTCCACGTCATCGACCTGCCGGTCGCACCGGTACGTGGCCGGGTCGGCCGGTACCGCCGAGTCACCGGTACCCCGCAGGTCCAGCAGCAGCAGGCGGCTGTGCGCGGACAGGCCACCGAGATCGCCGAGGTAGGCCGAGGCCCGCATCGGGCCGCCGGGCAGGCAGACGAGCGGTTCGCCCTCGCCCGACTCGTGGTAGGCCAGCACCGTGCCGTCCGCCGCGCCGAAGGTGGCCATGCCCGGATGGTACCGGTCAGGCGGCGGCGACCAGCTTGGCGATCCGGTCCGCGACCACCGCGGCGCCCACCGGGCCGGCGACGATCGTGTAGTGGTTGACCCCGGCGACGTGCTCCACCTCGACCCGGTCCCGGTCGAGGCCCGCGGCGGCCAGTCGCTCGTCGTCGTAGAGGCCACGCGGCTCGTCGAGCATGCCGCGCTCCGCGAGCAGCATCCGTACCGGCCGGGTCAGCCGGTGCACCGCGCCCGCCGAGCCGTCGGGCAGCAGGGTGTCGGTGGCGTCCGCGCGGATCGCCTCCAGGTTGCACGACGAGCGCAGTTCGGGCTCCTCGCCGACGAGATCGCGCAGCACGTAATCCGCCACGACCGGGCTCCACGCCGGGCCGAGCGCCGGGTGGGCGCGGAAGAAGTCGAGGTACGCCGCACGGCTCGGGAACGTCATGGACAGCCGTGCCATGGCAGGACCGATGACCGCCGCGAGTACCGCGTCGATGTCCAGCCCGTCGGGTACCGGCAGCGCCACGCCGCCGTCGACCAGCAGTACCGAGGAGACCCGGTCGGGGTACCGCACCCCGGTGACCGCGGCGACCCAGCCGCCCATCGAGTGCCCGACCACCGGTACCGGTCCGGCCTCGCCGAGGTGGTCGAGGACCGCGACGAGGTCGTCGGCGTGCGCGGCCATGCCGTACGGGCCGGGGAGGATGCCGCTGCGCGCCCGCCCGCGCAGGTCGGGCGCGACCAGGGTGGCCCTGCCCTCCAGCCGGGCGGCCACCTCGGCCCAGGACAGCGCGTTGGCGGTGATGCCGTGCGCCGCCAGGACGACCGGTCCCGCACTGGGCCACCGGCAGACCCGCAGGGTACCCCCGGCAACCCGCACGTCCAGCTCGTCCATGACACGCTCCTCGGTTCAGTCCATAGTGGACGGTGTGGTGGGCTCCGCGTCCAGGGCGGACCGCAGCCCGTGCAGCCGCAGCGCGAGCTGGACCTCCAGCGCGCGCTCCGGCTGGTGCCAGTCCGCGCCGAGCAGGTGGGCCACCCGGTCCAGCCGCTGGGTGACCGTGTTGACGTGGACGTGCAGGGTCTCCGCCGCGCGGGCCAGGCTGCCGCCCGCGCCGAAGTAGGCGGCCAGCGTCCGGGCCAGCGCCGTGCCCCGGCGGGCGTCGTAGTCCAGCACCGGCCCGACCGTGTGCCGGACGAACCCGGCCACGTCCCGGCCGCCGCCCAGCAGCAGGCCGACATAGCCCAGCTCCGCCGTGCTGGCGCCGTCGCCGGCGCGGCCGAGGGCGGCAAGGGCGGCCAGGCACCGGTCGGCGTCGCGGTACGCCCCGGCCACCTCCTCGGGGCCGCCGACCGGACCGGTACCGCCGGCGGTGACCGGCCGCCCGAGTACCCGGCTCAGCTCCCGGGCGACCAGCCGCGCGGCGTCACCGGGCGCGGTACCGGGCAGCAACAGCACCAGCTGGCCGTCGCGTACCGCGGCCAGCCCGCCGCGGCTGGCCGCGAAGGTCCGCGCCCAGGAGACGGCGCGCTGGCGCAGCCCGCCGTCGGTACCGTCCCGGACCGCGAGTACCACGTGCGGCGCGGTGAGGTCGACGTTCAGCCTCCGGGCGCGGGAGCGCAGCGCGGCCGGGTCGCGGACCGGCCGGGCGATCAGGTCGTCCAGCAGCTCCCCGCGTACCTGCCCCTCGGCCTCGGCGACCGTGCGCCGGAACAGCAGCAGCAGTGCGGTGACCTGCGCGGCCCGCTCCAGGATGCGTTGGTCGGCGTCGACCAGCGGGTGGGTCGGCCGGAACACCAGGGCCCCCAGGTTCTCCGCGCCGGCCACCACCGCGGCCACGAACACGTCCCCGCGCCGGACGCTGCGCCCCTCGTTGCGGGAGGCGGCGACCGCCTCGGCGAACGCGGCGCGGTCGATGTCGGGCAGGTCCTCGGGGGCCTCGGCGGACTTGGCGTCGGCCAGGTGCAGACCGTCGGTGTCGAGTACCAGCAGCGCCCCGTCCAGCACGTCGACCACCGCCGCGGCCACGTCCTCGACGCCTCCGCCGCGCAGAACCAGCGCGGTCATCCGGTCGTGGGCCGCGGCCGCGCGCTCGACCGACTGGCTGTGTGCCTGGATGACCGCGTTGGCCGCGGACAGCTCCTCCAGGGCGGCCTGGGTCTCGGCCAGCAGCCGCGCGGTGTCGATCGCGATGGCCGCGTGCGCGGCGAGCGAGACCAGCAGCGCGACCTCCTCCCGGGCGAACGGCCGGGCGGTGCGGTTGGCCGCGAACAGCACGCCGATGACGCTGGAGCCCAGCCGCAGCGGTACCCCGAGGATCGCGACCAGCCCCTCCTCGTGTACCCCCGTGTCGATCTCGGTGGTGTGCCGGAACCGGGCGTCCTCCGGGTAGTTGGCCGTCACGTACGGCGTGCCGGTCTGCGCGACCAGGCCGCCGAGGCCGGCGCCCGGCGGCAGCCGCAGCTGCTGGAAGCGGGCCGAGATGGAGCCGTCGGTGACCCGCATGTAGGTGTCGCCGCGTGCGGGGTCGTTGAGCGTCATGTAGGAGATGTCGGCCTGCAACAGGGTGCGGGCGCGGTGCACGATGGCCCGCAGCACGGCGTCCAGGTCGCGCAGCCCGGCCAGGTCGCTGGCCGTGTCGAACAGCCCGGACAGCTCCTCCTCGCGGCGGCGGCGGCGCTCCAGCAGCGCCCGCACCCGCAGGGCCACCAGCTTGACGTCCTCCAGCTCGGCGAGCTGGGCGGCCGGTACGCCGGCGGCCCGCGCGGCGACCAGCGGCCGCTCGAACTCGACGGGTGCGGCCTCCCGGGCGAGCAGTTCCAGGTAGTCGATGGTGGCTGACATGCCGGCCATTGTGCGCCTTAGTGTGCGGTCCAGCCGCCGTCGAGCGGGATCGAGGCGCCGGTGATGAAGTCGGCGGCCGGCGTGCACAGGTACGCGACGAGCTCGGCGACCTCCTCCGGCTCGATCAGCCGCTTGATGGCGGCGCGGTCGAGCATGATCTTCGTGACCACCTCGTCGGCCGGGATGCCGTGGGCGGCCGCCTGGTCGGCGATCTGCCCCTCGACGAGCGCGGTGCGCACGAATGCCGGGTTCACGCAGTTCGAGGTGACCCCGTGCTCGGCGCCCTCCAGCGCCACCACCTTGGACAGCCCCTCCAGGGCGTGTTTGGCGGCCACATAGGCGGCCTTGTACGGCGAGGCGACCAGGCCGTGTACCGACGAGATGTTGACGACCCGGCCCCAGCCGCGCTCGTACATATGCGGCAGAGCCCGGCGTACCAGCCGGAAAGCCGCCTCCAGCATGACCTTCTGGAGCTGCGCGAAGCGCTCGGGCGGGAACTCGGGCAGCGCCGACACGTGCTGGAAGCCGGCGTTGTTGACGACCACGTCGATGGCTGGGTCCAGCTCGTCCAGCGGGGTGGGGTCGGACAGGTCGATGATGACCGCGCGGCCGCCGGTCAGCGTCGCGACCTCCTTGGCCGCGACCTCGTCCCGGTCGATCACGACCAGCCTCGCCCCGGCACGGGCCAGCCGCAGCGCGCACGTCCGGCCGATGCCGCTGCCGGCCCCGGTCACCACCGCCGTGCGGCCGGCCAGGTCCAGCTGAACCACCTGCGCCTTTGTCATGGCGGTTGAACCTACGGTCCGTTGCGGCGGGCGCACATGGGCCCGGACCACACACCATCGGCACGGTCCATGTGGCCGCGACAGATGGCTGTGTCCACATCGAGCCCATAGCGTGGCCGGACACCGAGACCGGCGTCACAGCGAAGGAGCCGTCATGCCCATCCTGGCCGCGCGTGGCCTGACCCGCGACTTCCGCGGGTTCCGCGCCGTGGACGGGGTCGATCTGGACGTGGCCGAGGGCAGCGTGCACGCCCTGGTCGGTCCGAACGGCGCCGGAAAGACGACGCTGTTCAACCTGCTCACCGGGTTCCTGACACCGAGCGCGGGGCGGATAGAGGTGGCCGGGCGGGACGTGACCGGTCTGCCGCCCGAGCGCGTGGCCCGGCTGGGTGTGGCCCGGTCCTTCCAGGTCACCAGCCTGTTCCCGAGGATGACCGCGGCGCAGCACGTCGAGCTGGCGCTGCAGAGCCGTACCGGCCTGGGCTGGCGGTTCTGGCGCTCGGAGAAGCTGCTGCACCGGTGGACCGGCCGGGCCGTCGAGCTGCTCGACGAGGTCGGGCTGGCCGACGCGGCCGGTACCCCAGTGTCGGCACTGTCCTACGGTCGCAAGCGAGCCCTTGAGCTGGCCATCGCGCTGGCCCTGGACCCGCGGGTGCTGCTGCTGGACGAGCCGACCGCCGGGATGGGGCTGGAGGACGTCGACCGGACCGTCGAGTTGATCGGCCGGGTCCGGGCCGGCCGCACTGTGGTGCTGGTCGAGCACAACATGAGCGTGGTGGGCGCGCTGGCCGACCGGGTCACCGTGCTGCAGGCGGGCCGGGTCCTTGTCGAGGGCGGGTACCACGAGGTCCGCACCGACGAGCGGGTGATCACCGCCTATCTGGGGGCTGTCGATGCTGCGCATTGAGCACCTGTCCGCAGGCTACGGCGAGGCCGCGGTGCTGCGGGACGTCTCGCTTTGGGTGGGCGCCGGCGAGGTGGTGACCTTGTGCGGGCGCAACGGCGCGGGCAAGACCACTCTGCTGCGCACCGTAATGGGACTGCACCGGCCCTCCAGCGGGCGGGTCGAGTTGGACGGGCGTGATCTGGCGGGGTTGCCGGCGTTCCGGCGGGCCCGCCTGGGTCTGGGTTGGGTGCCGGACGACCGCGGGGGGTACGCGACGCTGAGTGTGGCCGAGTGCCTGGCCCTGCCGCCGTCCTGCGGGCCGACCGCCTGGCCGATGGCCAAGGTGTACGACGCCTTCCCAGCCCTGTACCAGCGGCGCAACTCGCCGTCGACCACGTTGTCCGGTGGTGAGCTGCAGATGCTCGCCCTGGCCCGGGTACTGCGGACCGGGGCCAGGTTGCTGCTGTGCGACGAGCCGACCGAGGGCCTGTCCCCGCTGCTGGTCGGCCGGGTCGGGGAGATCCTGCGCGAGGTCAAGGCGCACGGGGTGACCGTGCTGCTGGTCGAGCAGAACCTGCACTTCGCGACGACCGTCGCCGACCGGCACTACCTGCTGGCCGAGGGCCGGATCGTCGAGGCGCTGGACAACTCCGAGGTCCACGCGCGCGAGCACGAGCTGCTCGCCTACCTGGGTATCTAGCGAAAGGAACATAGCCATGCGCGTAAGGCGTGGGCTGGCCGGCGGTCTGGCCGCCGGTGCCGTCCTGGTCCTGCTGACCGCTTGCGGCGGCGGTGGGGCGCGCGGCGGCGGCGGCGCCCTGTCCGGCGGGAAGATCGTGCTGGGCATCATCAACGATCAGTCCGGCGTCTACTCCGCGCTGGGTGGCAAGAACTCGGTGGCCGCGGTGCAGATGGCCATCGACGACTTCCTCGCCAAGTACGGCAGCAAGGCGGTCACCCACGACATCAGCGTGGTGAGCGCGGACCACCAGAACAAGCCCGACGTGGCCAAGACCGACGCCCAGCAGATGTACGACCGACAGGGCGTGGACGCCATCTTCGACGTGCCGACCTCGTCGGCGGCGCTGGCTGTGGCGGACGTGGCGAAGCAGGCCAAGAAGCTGTACTTCAACATCAGCGCGGCAAGCGACGACCTGAACGGCAAGTCCTGCAACAAGTACACGTTCCACTACGCCTACGACACGAACATGCT
>CAZYCD010000158.1:0-10998 GCA_964645345.1 uncultured Micromonosporaceae bacterium | reverse complement strand
GATCGACGGGTACATGATGGGCTTCTCCAAGCGCTCCTTCGAAACCGTCGACTAGGCAGGCAGTTTCTCGCGCAGCACAGGCAGCTTCTCCCGGTCCGCCGGCCGGATCCGGGTCCGTACCGTCGTGGCATGGAGCTGACCGAGGCCACCTCGATCCTCGCCCGTACCCCGGCCGTGCTGGACACCCTGCTGAGCGGGCTGCCGGAGGACTGGGTACGCCGCGACGACGGGCCGGGCACCTGGAGCGCCTACGACATCGTCGGCCACCTGCTGGAGGGCGATGCCAGCAACTGGCTGCCGCGCGCCCGGATGGTCCTGCGCGAGGGCACCGGCCGCGCGTTCGAGCCATTCGACCGCGAGGCGATGCTGGGCCGCGAGCGGGAACCGGTGGAGGCGCTGCTGAGCCGGTTCCGCGCCGGCCGGTCGGCCAGCCTCGACGCCCTGGGCGCGCTCGGGCTCACCGCCGCCGACCTCGACCGGCGGGGCCGGCACCCGGAGTTCGGCGAAGTCACGCTCGGGCAGGTGCTGTCGACCTGGGTCGCGCACGACCTCACCCACCTCGCTCAGGTCGGTGAGGTGCTGGCCCGCCGGTACCGCGACGAGGTCGGCCCGTACCGGGCCTACCTGCCGGCCCTCGACCGGGTCGCGGACGCCGAGTAGCGCGGGCGCGGTTTCGCGCCGCGCCGGGTCGCGCCGGCCGGGGCCGCACCGCGTCCACCCGCCGGGAATTGTCGGTGCCCGGTGGTAGACCGCGGATCGGGTCCGTTCGTCGTGGGTACAGGGCCGGCCGACCGGGGCGGGCCACGGACCGGAACGGGGCGAGATGACCACCACAGACGAGGCGATCCTGCAGCGGTCGGCTCCCGACCTGGCCGGGATGCGGGGACGCAGGGCGGTCACCGCCGTGTTCTTCCTCAACGGCCTGACCCTGGCCAGCTACATCATCCGTTTGCCGTCGATCAAGGTCGACGAGCACCTGAGCACCGCCCAGCTCGGCCTCGTGTCGACCATCTTCGGGGCGGCTGCCCTGGTCACCATGCAGTTCGTCGGCGCGCTCGTGGCCCGGTACGGCAGCGGCCGGCTCATCCGGGTGACCATGGCCGCGCTGCCGGTGGTACTGGTCGCGGTCGGGCTGAGCCGGGGATTCGCGGGGCTCGCGGCGGCCGCCGTGGCGCTGGGCGCCGTGCACGGGACGGTCGACGTGTCGATGAACGCGCACGCGGTCGCCGTCGAGCGCCGGCTCGGCCGGCCGATCATGAACGGCTGCCACGCCGCGTGGAGCATCAGCGCCGTCGTCGCGTCGCTCGGCGGGGGCGCGCTCATCACCGCGGGGGTACCGGTGCTCCGCCACTTCCTCGCCATCGCCGCCCTGGTCGAGGTCGGCACGCTGGTCGCCGGCCGGTACCTGCTGCCGTCCTCGGCCGACCGGCGCGGCGGGGACGATCCGCAACCGTCGCCGCGGGCGCGCGGGTCGCGACCGGGCTGGCGCTCGGGTTGGAGCCGCGCGGTCATCGTGCTGGGGCTGACCGGTACCGTGCTGATGGTGGGCGAGGGCGCGGCGCTGACCTGGAGCGGCGTCTTCCTCCACGACAGCCGCAACGCCTCCCTGGCCCTCGCCTCGCTGGCCGTCACCGCGTACACCGCCTGCCAGACGGCCGGGCGGCTGGTCGGCGACCGGCTGACCGTGCGGTTCGGGCCGGCCAACCTGTTCCGCGCGGGAGGGCTGGTCGCGACCGCCGGCTTCGCGCTGGCCGTGCTCAGCCCGCATCCGGTCGCCGCAGTCGCCGCCTTCGGCGTCGTGGGCCTGGGCTCCTCGTCGCTGTTACCGCTGACGTTCAGCGCGGCTGGGCACGCCGGCGGTACCGGTCCGGGGGCGGCCGCCTTCGTCGCGCGGTTCACCACCTTCACCTACGCGGGAATCCTGCTCGGGCCGGCGGTCATCGGCTGGGTCGCGCAGGCGATTGGTCTACAATGGACACTCGTGCTCGTGGTGCCGTTGCTCGGTACCGTGGCCGTCGCCGGCCGGCTGCCGGCCCGCGCCGGCTGATGTAGCGTGGCCGGCTGATGCCGCACAATGGCCGGAACGTCTGTCACGCGGTCAGGAGTGCGGCATGTTGAGGGGCGAACGGGTGCTGCTGCGGGCGCGGCGGGAGGCGGACGTCGCCGTCCTGCACCGGGACCTGTACGACGACGTGCACACGCGGTCGCGGGCCGACTCGCGGCCGTGGCAGCCGATCCCCGCGGACTCGGCGGCGTCGCCGTACGCGGTCGCCGGCCCGGCCGCCGATGTGGCCTGCTTCACCGTGGTCGACCTGGCCGACGAGCGCGACGAGCCGGCCGGCGAGGCCCTGCTGTGGGGGATCGACGCGCACAACCGCTGCGCCCACCTCGGGCTGTCCCTGCGGCCGGCCTTCCGCGGCAGGCGACTCGGGGCGGACACCGTGCGGGTACTGTGCCGCTACGGTTTCGATGTGCGCGGGCTGCACCGGCTCCAGATCGAGACGCTGGCCGACAACCAGGCGATGACCCGCGCGGCGGTCCGCTGCGGGTTCATACTCGAGGGCACGCGGCGGCGGGCCGCGTGGGTCGGCGGCGAGTTCCTCGACGAGGTGATCCTCGGGCTGCTCGCCGAGGAGTGGCGGTCCGGCGGCCCGGGCGCCGCACGTACCGGGTGAGCCGAGCCCGGGCGGACCGGTCGATAATCGGGGTATGGACACTCCCGTGAACCTGGCCGAGGCACTGGCCTCCTTCGACGACGTGTACAGCCCGCGGATCATCCAACGCATGAACGACTACGACGTGCGCGTCGCACACGCCCTGGGCGAGCACGTGTGGCACGTCCACGACGAGACCGACGAGTTCTTCCTGGTGCTTGACGGCAGGTTCGACGTCGCCATCCGCGACGCGGACGGCAGCGAGCGGACGGTGGTGCTGCGCGCCGGCGACACCTTCGTGGTGCCCAAGGGCACCGAGCACAAGCCCTCGTCGCCGGGCGGCTCGATCCTCATGTTCGAGCCGACGGGCACCTCGACGACCGGCGACCGGCACGAGGGCGACATCCCGGCGAACGTGGACAGCACGACGGGACACGCGCTCTAAGACTGGGTCAGCGCGGCCCATGCGTCCCGGCGGGACTGCTGGTACCGGCGCTCCGGCCAGGTCAGGTCGCCGGCCAGTGCCTCGCTGGCCGCGTCGACCGCCTCGGCGTACCGGCCGCAGCGGGCCAGCAGTTCCGCGCGGACGGCGTGCCAGCGCGGGCCTGGCGGGACGTTGCGCAGGGCGTCCAGCCCCGCGTCCGGCCCGCCGGCCTCGGCGACCGCGACCGCCCGGCTCAGCGCCGCCGCCGGGCTCGGTGCCACGCTCAGCAGCAGGTCGTACAGCCGGACGATCTCGGCCCAGTCGGTACCGGCGTAGCTGGGCGCCGCGGCGTGTTCTGCGGCGATGGCGGCCTGCAACTGGTACGGGTCGGCGACCCCGCCGGTGCGGCGCAGCGAGGCGTTGAGCAGCGCGCGACCCTCGGCGATCCGGCCGGCGTCCCACCGCGTGCGGTCCTGGTCGGCCAGCAGCACGACCTCGCCGGCCGGGTCGGACCTGGCCGGCCGGCGCGCCTCGGTCAGCAGCAGCAATGCCAGTACCGCGGCCGGCATCGGTTCGTCCGGCAGCAGTTCGTGCAGCAGGCGCGCCAGCCGCAGCGCCTCCGCGCACACGTCCACGTCCACCAGGGCCGGCCCGTCCAGCGGCGCGTGCCCGCTGGTGTAGAGGGCGTGGACTACCGCGCACACCGCGGCCAGCCGGGCGGGCAGCTCGGAGTCCGCCGGTACCCGGTAGGGAATGCGGGAAACGGCGATCTTCCGACGGGTACGGGTCAGCCGCTTGGCCATGGCCGCCTCGCTGGTCAGCAGTACCGCGGCGGTCTGCGGGACGGACAGCCCGCACAGCGTGCGCAGCGCCAGGGCGACCCGGGCGTCCGGTGCGAGCGCGGGATGGCAGCAGGTGAAGATGAGCCGGAGCTGGTCGTCGCGCACCACGCTGTCCGGCGGAATGTCCGATGTGGACAGTTCCATCAGGTCGGCCCCCTCGCGCTCCTTCGCCGCCCGGGCGCCCTCCCGGCGCAGGATGTCGATGGCCTTCCGCTTGGCGGTCAGCGTGAGCCAGGCGCGCGGCTGCGCCGGTACCCCCGTGCGGGGCCACTCGCGCAGCGCGGCGAGCACGGCCTCCTGCACGGCGTCCTCGGCAGTCTGCAGGTTGCCGACCGCCCGGACGAGGGTGGCCAGGATCCGCGCACCCTCGATCCGGACGGTCTGCGCGAGCCGCCCGTGCCCGTCAGTCAATTCGCCGCCAGCACCGGGCGGACCTCGACCGCGCCGCCCCACGCGGCCGGGATCTGGGCGGCGAGCGCGACCGCCTCGTCCAGGTCGGCGGCCTCGATGAGGTAGTAGCCGGTCAGCGCCTCCTTGGTCTCGGCGTACGGCCCGTCCGTAGTGACCACCTCGCCACCGCGCGCGCCGACCACCCGCACGACCGTCGCGGTACCCGTCGGGTGCAGCACGGCGGCCGCCCGGATGCAGTCCTTGTGCTCCCGCCCGAACTCCTGGTACTCGGCCAGCTCGGCGGCGTGCTCCGGGGCGAACCAGTCGATGTCGGCGGTGTAGGTGAGGGCCAGGTACTGCGCCATGGCGATGCTCCTTCGAACGTCCCTTCGGCGGGCCGGGTGCCCGCCTCACCGGATGGACGAGCGGGACCGGCCCGGTCAGGACATCATCCGGCAGAATTCTCGCCGGTACCGGTCACGGCCAGCCGACGCCGGGCGCGGGGGCTTCGTACGCCAGGATCAGGCCGGTCCGCTCGTTGCCCGCGGGCGGCCATTGTGCGGCCGTGACGAACAGGGTCCGCCGGTCCGGGCCGCCCAGCGCGCAGGCGAAGCAGCCCCGGTCGACGTCGACGGTCTGCAGTACCTGGCCACCCTCGCGTACCCGCACGCAGCGCTGGTTCGGCACGTCGGCGAACCACGCGGCGCCCTCGGCGTCCAGGCAGATGCCGTCCGGGGCGCTCCCCTCGACCTCGGCCCAGACCCGCCGGCCGGACAGCGCGCCGTCCGGATCGATGTCGAAAGCGGTGAGCCGGGCGGCGTAGGACTCGGCGATGATCAGCGTGGCGTTGTCCGGCGTGACCGCGACACCGTTGGGGAACGCCAGGCCGTCGGCGACTCGCCGGGCCGTGCCGTCCGCGGCGACGAGCGCGAGGGTACCGGGGACGAACTCGCCGCCGGGAAACTCGAACCCGATGTTGCCCACGTATGCGTTGCCCCGGCCGTCGACCACCATGTCCCCCCACGGGTACCGGCTGAGTCCGCTCAGGTCGGCGTGGGTCGCCAGGGTACCGTCGGCGGCCCGGCCCAGCAGCCGGCCGTCGCGGGATGACACGATGAGCATCCGCCCGTCGGGCAGCCAGCCGGTACCCATCGGCATGCCCGGGACGGTGGCCACCACCTCGCCGGTACCGTCGGGGAAGACGACGCCCACCTCGTTGGTACCCATGTCGGAGTACCAGAGGCGGCCGCCGTACCAGCGGGGCGACTCGCCCAGCGCGAGACCGGTCTTCAACCTGTGCGGCTGCGACATGACACCTCTCCTCGGCTCGGGCGCCCCGGTCGGGTACCCGTTCACCAGGGACGTAGAGGCTGCCGGCCGGACTTCGACATAGTGGTACCGATGAAGTTTCTGATCCTGATCTACAGCAACCCGCAGTCCCGCGCGGTCTGGGAGCGCATGACGGCGGCGGACTGGGCCGAGGGCCTGCGCCGGTACGCCGAGCTGAGCGAGGACCTGACGTCGGCCGGCGAGCTGCTGGCGGCCGGGGCGCTGGCCGACCCGTCGACCGGGCGGCGGGTGTCCCGGCGCGACGGGCGCCCGGTGGCCACCGACGGGCCGTACGCGGAGGCGAAGGAGCACCTGGCCGGCTTCTTCCTGGTCGACTGCGACAGCATCGAGCAGGCGGTGGAGTATGCCGCGCGCATTCCGGAGGCGGAGCACGTCGAGGTGGAGGTCCGGCCGGTGCTGACCGGCATGCCCGAGCCGCCGCCGTCGGCTGTCGAAGCCGGCGACGGCCCGGGTACGGCCGGCGTGGTCGAGGACGCCGGCCCGGCCGGCGGGCTGCGCGCGGGCGCCGAGGACGGTGGCGGCGCGGTGGCCGGCGGGTCCGTGGCGTGACCGGCGAGCGCTGGCCGGGCGTCGCTCCGACAGGCTCCGCGGCTGGCGAGGTCGCCGGTCGGCTGCGGGACCTGGCGCCGCGCGTCCTCGCCGCCCTGGTCCGCCGGTACGGCGACTTCGAGACGTGCGAGGACGCCGTGCAGGAGGCGCTACTCGCGGCGGCGACCCAGTGGCCCGTCGAGGGGGAGCCCGCCAACCCGCTGGGCTGGCTCGTGACGGTCGCCTCGCGGCGCCGCATCGAGCTGTGGCGCGCCGATTCCGCGCGCGAACGCAGGGAACTGGCCGCCGCGCGCCTCGAACCGCCGCCCGCCGCCGGTGACGACGGGGGCGTCGGGGCCTCGGCGGTCGATGACACCCTCACCCTGCTGCTGCTGTGTTGCCATCCCGCGCTGAGCGACGCCTCGGCCATCGCGCTGACCCTGCGCGCGGTCGGTGGCCTGAGTACCGCCGAGATCGCCAGCGCGTTCCTGGTACCCGAGCCGACGATGGGGCAGCGCATCAGCCGGGCCAAGAAGACCATCCTCGACGCGGGTGCCACGTTCACCATGCCGCCGCCCGACCAGCGGCCGCACCGGATCGCCGCCCTGCTGCACGTGCTGTACCTCGTCTTCAACGAGGGGTACACGGCGAGTTCCGGTGCGGCATTGCACCGCGCGGAGCTGACCGGCGAGGCGATCCGGCTCACCCGGCAGGTTCGCGCGATGCTGCCCGACGACGGCGAGGTGGCCGGGCTGCTCGCGCTTATGCTGCTGACCGACGCTCGCCGCCCGGCGCGCACCCGGGCGGACGGCGGCCTCGTCCCGCTGGCCGAGCAGGACCGCACGCGCTGGGACCGGTCGCTCATCGCCGAGGGGCTCGCTCTCATCACCGACGCGCTGTCCCGTACCCCCATCGGCCGGTACCAGCTCCAGGCAGCCATCGCCGCGGTGCATGCGCAGGCGCCGAGCGCGGCGGAGACCGACTGGCGGCAGATTCTCGGCCTCTACGACCTGCTGCGCGAGCTGGATCCGGCGCCGATGGTGCTGCTCAACCGGATCGTCGCGCTGGCCATGGTGGACGGGCCGCACGCTGGCCTGGCCGAGCTGGACGCGGCCGGGGCCGAGCCGGCGCTGGCCGGGCACCACCGGCTGCACGCCGTCCGGGCGCACCTGCTCGACCTGGCCGGCGACCACGGCGCGGCCCGCGACGAGTACCGGCGGGCCGCCGAGGGTACCCGCAGCGAGCCGGAGCGCCGGTACCTCGAGGCCCGCGCAAGACGATCCACTGTGGACCGCCGCTGACTACCGCAGGTCGGACTCGTTCGATAAGCCGTCGGGCGGGTAGTGCGGCGCGTAGCGTTCGGCTCGTCGGTTCCCAGGAGGAGTTCACGTTGTCTCATCACCTCGACACGCCGCTAGCGGCGTGGGCGGTCCGGGTACCGATCAACGCCCCGCCGCTGACCCCGAATCAGATCGTCTGGCTGGAGGACGGCCTCGCGGCGATGGCCGGTACCAGCCTGGACCCGCAGGAGAAGATGTCGGTGATCCTGCTGCTGAGCGGGTTCGTCCGCAACTGGGCCACGCTGACCGCGGACCTCACCCCGGCGGCCCTGGCCACCGGCGGCGGCGAGCCGGATCCGGCCGGCGGGTACGGGCGGGCTCTGGCCGGCCGCATCGACCCGCTGCGCTTACCCGAGGTACACAAGGTGATCCAGAGCGGGGTGCTGGACGACGAGGACGGCGACTTCGACAAGGAGTTCGCCTTCGGGCTCGACCGCTTCCTCGACGGCGTCGAGTCGCTGATGGCCGCCCGGGCGGCCGGCGAATGACCACTATGGACGATCCACTCGCGTTGCGGCGGGAGCACTTCCCGGTACTGCGCGCCCTGCCGACCCGGTGGTCCGACGACGACACCTACGGCCACGTCAACAACGTGGTGCACTACCAGATGTTCGACACCGCCGTGAACGGCTGGCTGATCGAGGCCAGCGGTACCGACATCCGGCGGCTGCCCGCGATCGGGCTGGTCGTCGAGACCCAGTGCCGGTACTTCGCCGAACTGCGCTTCCCCGAGGTGGTCACCGCCGGCCTGGCCCTGGAGCGGCTGGGCAACTCCAGCGTCGTGTACCGGCTGGCTCTGTTCGGTAGCGGTCGCGACGAACCGGCCGCGGTGGGCCGGTTTGTGCATGTCTACGTCGACCGGGAGACCCGGCGGCCGGTACCCGTACCGGACGTCATCCGGTCGGTTCTCGACGTCCTCAGGGGCTGATCAGCGCCAGCCCGGTCTGCGGGTCGTACCGCTTGGCCAGCTCCGGCGCCACCTCGGTGACGATGACCTCCAGCGTCGGCCACACCTCGCCACGCAGCAGGTGGCCGCCGACCGTCGAACCGTCCCGGCGGCCGAGGACCGCGTGCAGGTGCAGCGCCGTGTCGCCGGAGTCCTCGGCCACGTCGCCCATCAGCGACAGCACCTCGACCTGCTCCTCGACTGGGATGTGCACGTAGTCGGCGGCTCCCGCGTCGTAGTAGCCGAGGTCCGCGGTGCGGAACCCGCCGACCGCCGTCACCTGGGCCGCGCGGATGCCGCTCTCCTTCACCGTCGTGGCCACCGTTTCGAACGCCTCTTCGCCCTTGGTGCACACCACGACCAGAGCCCGCCGGCCGCCGAAGTCTGTCTCCTTGGCCCGCATGGTGGCCTCCCTCGCTGTCGCTGCCGGCTCCAGGGACCGTCGCCGACTCCACACCCCGCGTAACGGACGCCGGGTACCCGCCGGGGCAGCGGCCAAACGACGGCCGTCGCTCGCCCGATCCGGGTGAGGCGGCCTCATCCTCGTGCCATCGGAGGGCGCGCTGAGCGGGTACGGCGTGGCACTCTTGTCCGGTGACCGCCGAGGACGTGACCCCGCCCGCCGTCAGTGCCCACGCCGTCGAGCCGCCGGTCCGGTCCCGCCGGCTGTTCGGGCCGGCCGCGTTCGGCGCCCGCGCGACCGGCGCCCGTGCCGAGCGGATGAGCCGCTCGCCGCAGTACCACGACGGCCAGTTCCACAACCGGGCGCAGACCCGGCCGCTGCGCCCCGACCCGGCCACCAGCCGCGGCATGCTGCGCGAGCTGCTGCGCCGCGACCCGCGCCGCAAGCCCGCCGGCCCGGTGCCGCTCGCCGACGCGGCCGCGGCCGGCGCGGCCGCCGCCGCCCGGGGGCCGCAGCTCACCTGGTACGGCCACGCCTCGGTCCTGGTCGAGATCGAGGGGCGGCGGGTACTGCTCGACCCGCTGTGGAGCGACCGGTGCTCACCCTCGTCGGTGCTCGGCCCGCGCCGGCTCCATCCGGTACCGGCGCCCCTGGACAGCCTGCCCGCGCTGGACGCGGTGGTCATCTCCCACGACCACTACGACCATCTCGACCTGGCGACCATCCGGGCGCTGGCCGCCGGCCAGTCCGCCCCTTTCGTGGTACCCCTCGGGGTCGGCGCGCACCTGGACCGCTGGCGGGTACCGGCGAACCGGATCATCGAGCTGGACTGGGACGAGTCGGTCGATCTCGACGGGCTGCGGCTGACCGCCACCGCCGCCCAGCACTTCTCCGGCCGGACCCTGGCCCGCGACCGCACGCTGTGGAGTTCCTGGGTCGTGGCCGGCCCCACCCGGCGCGTGTTCTACACCGGGGACTCCGGCTATTTCGACGGGTACGCCGGGATCGGCGCGGCGCACGGGCCGTTCGACGCCGCCCTGGTGCAGATCGGCGCCTACGACGAGCGGTGGCCGGACATCCACATGACGCCTGAGGAGGCCGTCGCGGCCCACCTCGACGTACGCGGCGGGCTGCTGGTACCGGTCCACTGGGGTACCTTCGTCCTCGCCTTCCACCCCTGGGCCGAGCCGGTGGACCGGCTCCTGCTGGAGGCCGGTACGCGGGGCGTGCCGGTGGCCGTACCCCGGCCCGGGCAGCCGGTGGACGTGGACGACCCGCCGGCCGTGGACGGCTGGTGGCGGTCGGTGTCCGCCGACGTACCGGCCTGACCCGGATGGCCGCCTGGTCAGCAGGTACAGACTTGGCACAGGATCATTTGGCAAGCTGTACCCCATGAGCCTGCTCCTGCGCGCGGTCACCCGCACCGACCTCGGCCTCCGGCGCGAGACCAACGAGGACGACGCCTACGCCGGCCCGGGCCTGGTCGCGGTCGCCGACGGGGTGGGCGGGCTGCCGGCCGGGGAACTGGCCAGCCGCGCGGCCATCGCGACGATGTCCTCTTTGGACGGTGCCCCTCCCGGGGGCGACATGCTGGCCACCCTTCGGGCGGTGGTGGACGCGGCCAGCGCCAGGATCGCCGAACTGGTGGCGGAGGACGCGTCGCTGACCGGGATGGGCACGACGCTGACGGCCATGTGGTTGGCCGACGACCGCATCGCGATGGTCCACATTGGAGACTCGCGGGGATACCTGCAGCGCGGCGGGGAGCTGAGCCAGATCACCCGCGACGACAGCTACGTGCAGATGCTGCTGGACAGCGGGGCCATCACGCCGGAGCAGGCACGGGTCCACCCGCAGCGCTCGCTGGTCAGCCAGGTGCTGCAGGCTCGGCCGGCTCAGCCAACCTACACGCTGATGCGGCCGGACCGGGGCGACCGGCTGCTGCTGTGCAGCGACGGCCTGTCCGACGTGGTCACCGACGAGCAGATCGCTCAGGTGCTGCGCGACCACTCCGAGCCGGACGAGTGCGCCGCCGAACTGGTCAAGCTGGCCCTGGCGGCCGGCGGCCCGGACAACGTGACCGTGGTGCTGGCCGACGTGGTCGAGGCCCCCGCGGGCTAG
>CAZYCD010000157.1:0-11014 GCA_964645345.1 uncultured Micromonosporaceae bacterium | reverse complement strand
GCAGCTGACTGTTAATCAGCGGGTCGCTGGTTCGAGTCCAGCATCCGGAGCCATAAAACGCCCCGCAAAACCGAAAGGTTTGCGGGGCTTCCAATTTTTCGCCGTTATTTCATGCGGATTTCCGCGACGGTGACTCTAAAAAGCCCTGAAATTGTTGGCGCTCCGCTGCGCTGGATTCGATCATGTTAGCGCTTGTCGGGGAAATTGTCATGGAGTCACCGCCGCCAAACAGGTCGGCCACGGCCGCGACGGCTTGCTGCTGCATCGTCGGCAGGACGTGGCTGTACGTGTCGAGCGTGAGGCGAATCGATCGATGCCCAAGCCGTTCTTGCACCACCTTCGGATGCACCCCACGGCCCAGCATGAGTGTCGCCGCCGTATGGCGGAGGTCATGAAATCGGATGCGACTCACGTCGGCCCGTTCCATGATTTTCTGAAACGAGCGGCGGTGAAGATTGCTCGCGTGCACGGCGGTTCCGTCCTCGCTCTGAAAGACGAGGGACTCTGCGCGGGTGGAAGTCGTCCCGTTTTTGCCTCTAGAGGCGCCCGCAGGCGATTTTTTCGCTTCCTGAGATATGCTGGCTTCCATTCGCGCTCGGAGCGATTGTAAGGCTTCGTAGACGGAAGATGGGATGTCGATCCGCCGCCGCGATCCGAGCGTCTTCGTCGGACCAAGCTTGCGCTCTCGTTGGTCGAACGATGCGCGCACGACCACGTGGTCTGGGTAAACGTCCGCCCACCGCAGTCCAAGAAGCTCACCTTGCCGCATTCCAGTGCTCAGAGCGAGCGCGTACAGAGCGTAATATCGATCCGCCTTCGCAGCGTTGAGAAACCGCCGAACCTCATCTTCGTTCCAAACGGTCATTTCGCGATGCTCGGTTGCAGGCGCACTGCGACGTGGAAACGGGTGAACTGCCGGATCAACGAACGCAACGTGCGGCGCTAGCGCCGCTTTCAGCACCGTATACGTTAGTTGCATCGTACGTTTGCCGGTGTTCCGCGCCTGTAATTCACATAGGAGAGAATCAACGTCACTGCGCCGCAGCGAGACAGCCCGCTTCCGGCCCAACAGCGGATCAAGGTATTGCGTGATCACAAGGTTGTACGAGCGGATTGTATTCGGCCGCAGGCGTCCTCGTCTATCTTCCAGCCACTTCCCTAGCACTTGAGAAACGGTGATTTTTGCGCGATCACCGGTCACTGCTCGGCCGTCTCGAATTTCGCCCTTTAGGCGGTCAAGGGCCTCGCGGGCAAGATGCTCGTTTTTGCGCTGAATAGATTTTTTCTGAACGCGATCGTGTTCATCACGCCACTGGATCTCCGCGACCCAGTAGCTGTACGTGCGACCGTTCACGATGCGCTCTACGGGATAAATCGAACCGTCACCATTTGCCCGTCGCTTACGCGGCATTGGAAACCTCAAAGTAAACGTTCTGGAAGCAACTAAGGCGCTGACTTTACAGAGGTGCGCCCTCTATAGTATGCTAGTGCCCGCCTGTTTACCCGCCTCACGGCGGTAACGGCAGCGTCAAAGTGCTGTGGTGGCACGCCGGCCTGAAAACGCCCGGAGGCGCGGGTTCGATCCCCGCTGGCGCACATCGGTACGCAAAACCAGCCCGCTTCGCGCGGGCAAAGGACCGAGCGCGCGGGGTCACAGCGCGCCGCGAAGCCAGCCACCGTCGGTGGGTGCGGCTTCATCTCGCCGGTAAAAGCGGCGGAAGTGCTGGACTGCTCTCGCAAGCATGTCCACGTGCTTCGCCAACGCGGAGAGTTTGATTACATCCGCGATGGCCGCTTTATCCGCATCGATCGCGCGTCGTTTGAACGCTATCTGGAACGTCAGACGATTCAGGGCGGTGCCGCATGACCGGCTACATCGGCGACTCCAACTTGCCGGCAGTATCGTCCTCGGCTCTCACCGAGAACGATACTGTATCATTAGGATCGATCGGCGAAGGGGAGGGTAACCGGCAGCGGCTCCATGGTGGCGATCCTACTGATACAGTTTGCGCTGTATCACTCTCTGCACAAGCCGCCAATCCTACTGATACAGAAACTGTATCACCCAATCAGCGCAGTATAACATCTAACGATACAGATCACGCTGGGCAACTCGCGGACGCCGCGAATCCCATGCGAGCCGCTGCGGTGGGCCATGCGAAAATGGTTGCGGACGCGATCTTCGACTTCATGCAGTATTACGGACTACCGTGGTTCGCTATCCGCATTGATCAAAAACGGCTGACCGAACGGCTCGACATGAACTCGCAACAAAAGTCGCAACGCACAAAAGTGTGGCGCTGGACGCGCTACGCAGAACGGCTCGGCCTGATCGCAAGGGTCAACAAAGGTCGCCCCAACCCGAGTCAAGACGAAAAGGGCATCATAGGATGGTTTGCGCTGATTACTACGGTGCCGCCCGTCGATCGCGTGCCCATTTCGGAGCATCAGGTGGCGGCGAACCGCGCTAAAGCGCTCTACTACATCGATCGCAACGCAAAGTCAAAGGCTGACTTTGAGGCGTACTGCAATCGCATTGCGGCGCACGATGCAAAGAATCGTGAGCGAGAACAACGCAAAGAACGGCGCAAGAAGGAATGGGATCAAACGATTGCGGCGGGGCCGTAATCGGACGCCCATGACGCCGGGAGCCGGGTGCGTCGACGAGCAGAACTCGTCGTCGCGCCCGACTATTTAAGCCGTTCCTGCTGTGCGTGCCTTGAGGAGTAAATCGTTGACGATCGGAATCCGCTCGCCGCTAATTTTGTCCGTATACGTCCAAGCCTTGAGCGCCGTAAGGAAACGGCCAACCTCCGCCGCGTCCTTGAGGCCCAGCGCATGTAACTCCGCGCCCATCTGGATAAGGGTTCTTGTGCGGCGTTTGCGCTCTGCTTTCGCTGCTTCGCGCTTCAACGCGTTTACTCTGTGCTGCGCAACTTGCGCCGCCTTTCTAGCCTCAATTGCGCGAGTCTCAGCCGTAACGATTCGTTGCTCAATCGGCTTTCTTTTGCTTACCGTCGTTACCTTAGACTCCGTGGTCACTTTCACTCCATTGGTACGGCGTCGAAATGCAAACTGCCTTAATTATACGCAAGAGCGTGGGCCCGTAAAGGCCGCGCAGCGCCCGAAGCACGGCACGTGCGAGGGCGCACTTATGGTTTTGCGCTGCGCGAAAACCGTGCGGTAAGATAACGATGGAGTAACGATGGCGATTTATTCTCTACATCACGCTGCAATTGGGCGCAGTACGCACGCTCCAGGAACCGCTGTTGCACATTGCCGATACATTACGAGATCATCGGCGTGCAGAGTCGTCATTGGTCAAACTCCTCAGGACATCGCCCTCGAACGCAGGGCGCTCTGCGCCTGGCTCAAAGAAT
The DNA here is from genome assembly GCA_964645345.1 of uncultured Micromonosporaceae bacterium. Classification (GTDB taxonomy): domain Bacteria; phylum Actinomycetota; class Actinomycetes; order Mycobacteriales; family Micromonosporaceae; genus Rugosimonospora. The sequence goes on along the minus strand of CAZYCD010000157.1, from coordinate 7,634 downwards.
GCGAAGCGCAGGATCGTGCAAACGGGCGCGTCGTGGACAAGATAATGGTCGCCCTACCAAAGGAACTTGATGAGGCGCAGCGCGAGACATTGGTCCGCGCATTTTGCGGACGGCTGACGTTCGGTGAAGTGCCGTGGTTTGCCGCGTTGCACGATACGCAAGCGGATGCCGACAACCCTCATGCCCACATCGTTTTGCGCGACCGCGCATTTGCGAACGGCAAGCGGATTCTGAAAACATCGGAACGCGGGTCTACAGAACGCGCAAGAGCGATATGGGAAGAAGTTGCAAACGAGGCGCTTGCAGCAGTAGGCTCTGCAGCACGCATAGATCGGCGATCAAACGAATCGCGCGGCATACCCTTCGCCCCATCCGTTCACCTTGGTGCAGCATTCGCCCTGGAGCGCCACGGGCGCCCAACATGGAAAGGCAAGTTAAATAGGGACGTGATAAATAGTAACAAAGCGCTTGAAGAAGCACTTGCAATAGTGCGTGAAGCCGAAGCCGCGCTCGCAGCGGAAAAGCAAACGACGCTCTCGCGTAACGAGATCACTGCCGCTAACGATTCAGCGCGGTCGCGGAAAAAGCGCCGCGAATCCCTACTCTCGGAGGCGTACGAATGTTCGCTTTGTGAACATCCCCTCGCAAAGTATTGGGATATCGCAAAAACGGCGTATGGACTGGAGTTTAAAAACGCGGCCGGCCATTTCATTGACGAGGGGGACCGCCTGCGCGCAAACTCTGGATCCGATGTCGAGATCATCGCTATGTTGCAGGTTGCTCGTCTTAAAGGTTGGTCGAGTCTGAACGTTTCAGGAACGCAGGCGTTCTGTGAGCGCGTAGCAACAATCGCCGCTAAGAACGGCTTCCCGATTGTCGAGCAGCATGTAGAGGATCGTAATCGCACGCGTGTATCGGACGTCATGGCTAAGGTTGCGCGAGTCTCCGCCCGCACGAAGGGCAGCCGCGCGCGCTAGTGGCGACTTGGATGGTGCGAAGTACGGCCTGGGTTCTAACCGCCATCATGAAGGCAGTTAAACGTGGAGAGCGTTATGCCCATCGTTGCGACCTTGCCGTGGCCTACGACAGAGTCCGAGCCATGTCGCGGGAAGGCGTCGCCGAGTTTGCTGTTCCGCTCACGGCCGGCGAATTGGATTTTGGTGTCTTCAATGAGTTATTGAACGGAGACGATCCCGAAACGCTTCACGGCAGGTTTAGTGCCGCGCGTGCGCCGAGTAAATGTAATCAGGCCGCAAACCGGCGCAGCGGCAAGCGTACCAATCGGTAAGAGGAAGAAATGAATGCAGAAAAGGTCACGGACGATGCGCTTGATCCGGCAATTAAACCCGAGGAAACGTGCGGGCAAGTTCGACGGCACCAGGTCGAGGAGTTGATACGCTCACTTGCGGCCGTAAAAACGAATAGCGCAAACTCGGCCGCCCGCGTCGCTCACGTTGTCGAAATCCTTCGATTCGGTTTTGCAAGTGGGCGAAAAACAATCGTGCTTCCAGTTGGCGCCGGTTTGCCGGGTTTGGAAGCGCATTTGGGCCTCCCTGCGTACGAAGAAGATGAAGCCGAATGGTGCCGCATCCGGCGCGAATTTGATGAAAGCCGTGAGGGTACGCCCGCTACATACCAAATAGCGGAAGGTAGAGCGTAGCGACAGCCGGGCGGCTTAAGACAGGGGGATGAGCTAAGGCGCCGCGAGTCGAACGTTCGTTCGTCGTCGCCTTTCCATTAGACGGTGACGGCGTGAATATTACGGTGAAGACGCGTACTGCCCTAGATCGGAGCCAATGTCAAAAGCTGCAACAGCAATATCGCCTCGGGATGATGCCGCGCTGTTTGCCTTGAACGAGCACAGCAGTAGTTTCACGCACATTGCTAACATACCGGATGGTGAGCGCCTCATCGAAGTCCCCGGGAGTCTGTTAGGGCTTGATGCGATAGCGGAAGCCGAAAGCTGGCGCAAAGAAGTTCACCGTCCGGTCTACCACATGCACAAGTGGTGGGCGCAGCGGCTCGGGTCGGTTTTTCGTGGCCTAGCAATAGCTTCGTTATCTGCGCCCAGTTCGTCCCTTGAAAGCCTTTTTTACGCGCCTGTCCAGTTTGGTGGGGCCACCGTCTTCGATCCGTTTATGGGAAGCGGGACTTCACTGGGCGAGGCGTTTAAGCTCGGCTGTTCCGTTTTCGGTAAGGATATCAATCCGGTTGCGTGTGCCGCAGTAAACCTATTGTTCGATCTACCCGATCGGACGGCGTTGCTAGAAGCCTACAAAACGGTAGAAAGAACCGTCTCCCACGATATCCGCTCAATGTACAGTTACCGCACGGAGAGTGGCGCCTTCTCGGATGTCCTCTATTATTTCTGGGTGAAAGTCGTTTCTTGCCCTAAATGCGAAAACGATGTATCGCTCTTTTCGAACTATATTTTTGCGCGGCATGCCTATCCGAAACGGTATCCTGCAGCAAAGGCGGTTTGCAAGCACTGTGGTGAGATAGCGTCCGTTAATGTCAGTGATGCTACGCTGAACTGCAACGAATGCGGTGGCGAAACCGACCTTAACGCCGGTAATGCGTCGGGCCAAAAAGCGTACTGTGGTAGTTGCAAGTCGCACTTTCTCATACATAAAGCGGTGTCTGAAGCCGGACGCGTGCCTCGGCACAAGATGTACGCGAAGATGGTGCTAAGCGCGAACGGTAAGAAGCGCTATTTACGGGTCACCGATGAAGACATACAGCGCTATGAATCATTTGCTGAACAAGCGAAGGCAATTCGCGCTTCCCTTTCCGACGGACTAATTGAGCCAGGATACAACACGAATCAGGTATTGCGTTACCGATACCGCGCGTGGCACGAGTTCTTTAATGATCGTCAAATAGTCGCGTTAGATAAACTTGCGCGTGCTATTGCGGACGTCGAGCAGCCGCAGTGTCGGCTCGCCTTAGGTATTCTGTTCTCAGGCGTGCTTGAGTTCAATAACATGTTTGCGTCCTTCAAGGGTGAGGGAACCGGCGCCGTGCGTCATATGTTTAGTCACCACATCCTTAAGCCCGAACGGATGCCTCTTGAGGCAAACGTGTGGGGTACACCGCGAAGCAGTGGCTCCTTTAGCACGCTGTTTGAAAGACGGTTGCTGAAGGCACTCGAATATGCGGAACAGCCCTGGGAAATTCGTCTAGGCCAGAGCGTCAAGACAGATCGGGTATTTAATATCGGCAGATCGATATGTGAGGCGATCGTTGAGCAGATAGACGAAGGTTGTCCTAATGCAAACGTGCATATTGGCTGTGGCGACTCGGCCTTATCGCGATTACCTGACGCGTCCATCGATGTGATACTGACTGACCCTCCATTTTTCGATAATGTTCATTACAGCGAACTGGCCGATTTCTTCTGGGTATGGCAACGCCGCTATGGTTTTGTCGCCCGTGGAGCGGACCATTCCGCCACGACGACGCGGTCCCATTTGGAAGTACAACACACCGATCATGAGGATTTTTCCGTTCGCCTTGCGCGGGTGTTCATGGAATGCCGAAGGGTGTTGAAAGCTAATGGGCTACTCGTGTTCACCTTCCATCATTCAGATGATGCCGGCTGGTTCGCGTTATCGGACGCGTTAACTAAAAGCGGCTTTTCAGTAGTACAGACGCACTCGGTTAAGGCCGAGATGAGTGTAGCGTCGCCGAAAGCAGCGGCGTCCGATCCTATTGACCGCGACATCGTAATCGTGGCTCGTCCCATTGATGCTGTTAGTGCGGACGCTGCACGCGCAAATGCCTCCGAAGTAGCGTTTGCGCTGTACCGTCGCGACCTTGAATTATTGGACGGGAGATTGCGGTCCGCCGCAGACCGAAGGAACTTACTTGCATCGAAGATACTTGTGGCCGCGTCAACCGTAAGCGAAGAAGAACGCGCAGGCTTCGTGCGTCGCGCGATCACAGAACTGCCAGAGGGAGAGTAAGCACCGTTGGAGCCGTATTACGTTCGGGCATTTCTTGCTTGTTTTAAAGCTATACAAGCAAATGCGCTAATAAACCGACAAGGGCGGGACAAGGAATTTCATTTTCAAAACTGGTTTAAGGCGCGCCTAGATGAGGCGGGGCTCAAGCACGATGAGGGCGGTCGCAATACATACCCGGACTATACGTTGGTCGAGCACGCCGGAGGGTTTGAGCTAAAGGCTCTGGCATATCCGGGGCGCGAATTTGATTTCGACTCTAATAGTCAGGTCCCGGCCGGCATGCACAATGGTCGAGAAATCTTCTATGTATTTGGCCGTTATCCAGCGGACCCGGACGATCCTGAGGCATTCCCCGTTATCGATCTGGTAATATGCCATGGAAACTTCTTGAACGCGGTCTCTGACTATACTCATAAAAACAAGAGTGCCAAAGGTTTCGGTAGTTACGGCGACATTAATATCCGCGACCGAAAAATGTACGTCGTGAAGACTCCTTACGGTTTGGCCTCAGGACTGTTCCGGAATATTACACTGGTTGTGGAAGAAGAGGTTCAGTGCAGCGAACTCGTTAAGGTCGGCACGTTGGTACGCAAGGAGGTTGATAAACTGCTGGCCGGATACGAATTCAATCTGAAGACTAATGAACTAAAGACCTCGTTCGTGGCCAATCCAAACGCCGGCAAAGAGCACACGTTTTACGCATACCGGTGCAAAGGCGCAGCGAGTGAAGGCGGGGCCAATGTGACGATGAAATCTGTGGAACAGAAGGCCGAGGAGGGCGAAACGCTACTCGATCTTTAGGTTCATTTTTGCGCGAAGCTTCTTGGCCTTCACTTTTATGCGCCATACAGCGTTGTCTATGGATTTGACATGCGTGCCAGTCTCAAACGCCATGTCTTCAAACGAATAGCCTCTGGTGTACAGCGAGAGCACCTTACGCTCAAGCTCAGAGCATAGCTCGGCCAGCACCTCCAAAAAATCAACATGCTCCTCCGCTGGTGCCGGTGCCGTTGCGCCCGCGATAAAATTAAGGAGTGGTTCGCCGTCTTCAAAATGCGGAGCGTCGAGCGACACGGCGGTATTAAGAAGGCGATGCTTACGACGCGTCTGAGATTTGATGAAGGTGATGACCTGTCGCCGGATGCATAGCTCGGCGAACGATCGGAACGTGCTAACGCCGTCTTTGAAATCGCGAATTGCCTTCACTAGCCCAATGAGCGCTTCTTGCTGGAGGTCTTCGTCTGCAGCACTCGCGGCAAAATAACTTCGCGCCGTAGTCCGAATCAAGAACTGATAGCGCTGCATGAGCGCCAAAAATGCATCCTGATCGCCCGCTTTCGATCGCGCGATCAACTCCGCTTCCGAGGCTTCTGGGCTGCTAGCTGCCGGCGTTAACGTGGCCGTCGAATGCGAGCGCGAATGTTGGCGCCTCTGGGGGCGTCGGTTATCGCATGATTTAAGAAGCACTGGCCGCACCATTGAGCATATCGTTCTCCGCCGCTGAATGCGACGTTGACCCGCGCTGGTCCTGGACTATGCCGGGAAGGCGCACCCTTGGCGTCTCATACTTTGCTTGCAGAAGCATGGTGCCAAGCCTCGATGACGATCAATTGCGGTTGACGCTTTTGTTGCTCTCGGTCGAGCGCGTGTTCCTCATATAGCTTTGCCATGGCGTGGTCGTTTTCACCGAAGTCTATTACAACGTAAAAGCTATCCGTTGCCGTTTCCGCCGCCGCGTAAGTCGCAACTTGCGCGCGATACCCTTGGAGAAGTTTGCTGCTCATCGAACGCTTGAATTCGACGAGGACCCGCGCGCGTGATCCACGCGTAACTTTAAAGTCTACCGGCCCACGTCCAGCATTTGCTTCCACCGCAAGGTCTAGGTCATTCGCCGCGCAGTGTGCTTGAGCAACGGCTTGAAATGTTCTCTGAATTATAGCTTCGCGGCGTGGAGTATCGTTATCATTGTAGAATAACTGCCATAGGCCGTTGTGTTCGACGTTCCGCTTGAATTCCGTAAGTATTGCGCGAACGATCCCCGCCACTTCAGCGGCGGTTGGATCGTCGGATAGTTTTAAGCGAGGGCGTGTGCTTGATTCAAGGAACCGACGGGCGAGATCATACCACAGCCGTAAATTTCGCGGATCGTCATCGAAGTTGTATGCTTCGGCGTCTTTTTCCTCATACCGAGTTAGAAACTCGTTTAGTACAGATGCGTCCGAAAGTAAGGCTGCGCGTGCAACCGTTTTGCGCTTTTCAGATAGCTCTCGCCAGTCAGCACCAAACGTTGCGTTTAGGTACTTTCGAGCGGCATCATTGTGCTCCGCTACCCAGCCAACATCGCTACGATCGAGCGCGACCGGCAATTCCGTAAGAATGTCTTCAGGAACAAGAATAATGTACCGTGGATGCTCGCCACGCTCCGGTAAATACCCCGGCAATTCGTATTGCGCATCCCCAATTTTAAACTGTTGCGTAGGCACTTGCAGCGTCTCGCACACGCGCTTCGTATACCCGGCGAGCGGCGATAGCAAGATCGTCCCAATCATGTCGCTGATCAAGTCGGGCCCGATGCCCTCTTCGAATACGCCGATTAATTCAAAGAAGCGGGGATCAGTGATGCCGAGCGAGATCACTTCTTTTGCGGAGTGCAGCACTTTTTCGCGTAGGGTTGGACCCCACCCACGCCCGGCCGCGGTTCCATCGGCGAAACCTAGGCACGGCCCCTTAAACTCCGGAAAGCGAACGAGATTTGATGCCTCCCGCCACGGACGATCGCCGACGCTTTTGGACGCTTGCAAAAGGATGTAGATGTCGCGATAACGGGCGAGCAGTGTAGCGTGCGCATCCCGCATTTCCGGCACGCTGCTTTCCTGCAGCAATTTCGGATCTATCGCGTAAGGCAGGTCAACGTCCAGCAGGGGATCGAACGCGCCGAGGTCCCTAAACGCTTCTCGTTCTACCTCAAAATGATCGGTAAAACTTATTAGGCCGTTGATCCGCTCGAGCGGCACTAGTCCACGATCTCGATGCCGTGATGCAGGAACGACTCGTCCGCTCTGGACGCCTCCTGTAGGGCAAGCTTTCCGGCTTCATTTAACGACTCTGTGGTGACTCGATCTTTTCCGGAGCCCGTCGTCACGCTGCGCCGGAAGAAAGCAGCAACTTCTTCGGCCGTCGTGGCAACCGTGGCGCTACGTCTGCGGATGCCGATCGTGAGGTAGTTTTCCTCCAGCGCCGCGACGTACTTCCCTCCCGCTGTTTTATAGATGTGGGCCTGGTCGTCTTTAGCGGTTCCCGTACCTAGTTCAACGCCCTTAAAGTAGATGTCGCGATCGCCATCTCGGCTGACCCAGTGCTCCTTTAAAGCTGCGCTCTTCGTGTTTTTTTCTGCCACGCTACTCCCGATCGTCCGCCCCTCGGGGCGCAAAGTAAACTGCCCGCGACCCGAACGGCCGCGACAGCACCCTTTTCTGCCTTCAGAGAAACGTTTCCGTTCCGGTCGCCCGCTTATCAGGGGATTTTATCAGGGAGCCGCTGGTAACGACGGTAACGAGGGTGACGCGGAACAAGGCGTTGTTGAGCGCTCGCCTCCCCTTCGCCGCATCATTAAATCTGACTGTTAATCAGCGGGTCGCTGGTTCGAGTCCAGCATCCGGAGCCATGAAA
>CAZYCD010000156.1:0-11172 GCA_964645345.1 uncultured Micromonosporaceae bacterium | reverse complement strand
TTCCGTGCGGCCGTAGTAGTCGCCCAGACGGTCCCGGTACTCCCGGCCGGTGTAGGTGTCCTTGTCGAACTCGGGAGCGTTCTTGATCTGGTCCTTCGTCTGGTCGACGTACACCCTGCGGTCATTGCTGTCCACGCGGCTGATCGTGCCCGCCGGCAGCATTACCTTCTTGCCGAAGATCCATGGGCCGGTGTCGACGACGACGTAGCTGTCATCGACAGTGTCCGTGGCCTCGTCGATCTTCCCGATCCCACCGTCGGTCGCCTCGACGTCATAGTCAACGAGACTGACGCCGCTACCGGCGGTGAACCCGGACGACTGCGAGTAGTTCCACGGGTCCCATGCAGACGGCTCGTACGAGGTGGTCACATTAACCTCCTTGTTGGTCGGTCCGTCACCCGTGTTCCTACCCGCCGCCTCCACCGCCCACACCCATCAATTCACGCCAGGTACCTGTCCGGTACTTGGTGCGCAGCGAGGGTCAGGTACGTCTACCGCCGTGCTCATCGCAAGGAGGGGGCCTGGCGGGCGGACTGCATCAGCGGACGATCCCGACCCAGTAACGGCGGGCGGTCCGCGACGCCGCCTTCCTACCTGTGGGAGTCCCGTACCCACCGGCCGAGCCTCCCCCCAGCTGTGGCTCGGCCGCTGTAGCGTGCGGTGCCGAGCCAGGTCATGCGGCGTCACTCTTGTAGTGGTACGTCCGTCCGCTACCCGGCAGGCCCTAACCGACGGAGGCGTTGCTCGTCGGCCGATCGGCTGGCGAGGGACCCGTGCGCCGCAGCCAGCGTTCCACCGGGTCGTGCCCCTCGGCTCGCCGTCTCGCCACGTGCGCCCACCAGGTGCCGGCCATCTGGGTCAGTTCGACGAGATTGTGGTCGGGGTCGTGGACGGCAGTCATCCGCGTCCAGCCAAGGTCTTTGGGTGGGTAGAGCGGCTCGATGCCCTGACGGTTGAGGCGTTCGAGGACTGCGTCGAGGTCATCTACGGCCAGCGCAATGACGACGGCTCCGGATCCGGTGCGCTGGTGCTCTGGGAAATCGGCCACGTGGTGGATCGCGAAGTGAATCGGGCCCAGCGTGCCGCCCCAGTGAGGGCGGTCGTCGTCATGCTGCTCGGGGTGTAGCGGCAACCCGAGGGTATCGCGGTAGAACTCGGCCAGCCGTGGCGGGTCGTCGCTGATCACGATCACCGCCGACAGGAACTCGATATCCGTGGACACCTCGCTATCTTGCTCCTCGCATCGGGGTCGTGCGACCGAGGTCCGACTGGACGGGACGTCTCGCCGTTAAGCGCCGGGCTGACGTGCGACGCGAGCAACCGCCAGCCTGCCGCAGTCTTGATCCAGGTACGGACGCCGGACTTGGGCCACGAAATCCTCGCCCTTGAATCGGCCCGCAAGCCTCCCCCCGGAACCAGGTGACCCCGGTGTCACCAACCACGACGGCCCTGAGCTCCCCTCGATCACTTCAGTCGACCGCTGCCGGCCCGAACGCTGTTCGAGATCGTCTTGCTTGGAGTACACGCTCCCATCCGGACCTCTGACGACGAGACGGTCATCAAGAAGCTGATCCAGCGCATCGGCATCAGCGGCGAGTTGTTCCGCATGCAGCCGGCGATCGGCCGTCTTCGGCGAGTCGACATCGGTCACATCCTCAGCTTCACCTAACAACCCGTCTCGACCAACTGGTTCCGCTGACGGCGATCGAGCGACCTGCAAACAGGTTCGGAAGATCGGCGACACGAGCCGGCCCTCGGCAAAGTCGCGCGGCTGGAAAGGTCGACGCGCGACATCGGCCGGTCAGCGGTGTGACAGTGACCCGATCTTCAATCAACAATGGAGGGCACGCTGCGCGCGTGCCGCGGGGTGAGGCCAGGGTGCGACGCCAGCCGAACTGACGTGCCGCTGGCCGAGTCTCCCGGGGCCCGACGCTACCCGGACCGCAGGGTGAACCTTGGGGCCACGACGGCCTCGACGGCTGCGATGATGTTGTATGCCGCGATCGAGACGACGGTCATCGCCACCACTGACGCCCAGAGGCTGTCGTAGTCGAAGGTGTTCGGTGCCTGCACCATGACCTCGCCGAGTCCCTTGCCGGTCGCCAGCCACTCGGCCAGCATCGCGCCGATCAGCGATCCGGCCAGACCCACTCGGGCGCTGGCGAAGATGGCCGGTACCGCGGAGGGCAGCATCACTTTGCGGGCCACGGTTACGCTGCCGGCGCCGTAGGCCCGGCACAGGTCAATCGTCTGTCGGGACGTGGAGCGCAGTCCGAAGGTCATGGTGACCAGCGCCGGGAAGAACACGACGATGCCGGCGATGACGGTGGTGGCCAGCAGTCCGCGCCCGAAGACTAGGGTGAGCAGCGGCGTCATCGCCACCAGGGGCACCGAGCGCAGTACCACGGCGACCGGCATCATTGCCTGCTCGACCGCCCGGGCGAGCACGAACCCCAACGCGACCAGCAACGCCGCGGCGAGACCCGCGACGAAGCCGAGGCCGGCATCGATTAGCGTCTGCCGCAGAGCGGAGAGCACCAGGTGCCGGTGTGGTCCGCCGTCGGTACTGGTGAAGAGGTAACGCCACACCGCCAACGGGGACTTTGCCACGAGCGGATCCACGTCGAAGACGGCGAGGAACGCCACCCAGATCGCTACCACGACGGCGAGGGAGAGCAGCAGGTTCCCCAGTGGGCGCAGGAGGCGGACGGTGAGGTTCACAATCCGCCGTCCACGGTGCTCGGTCTGGCCCACGGTAGGGTGACGTGGCCGATCAGCCCGACGAGCGCGTACCCGAGCCCGGCGATGGCTCCCGAGACCAGCGCGATGCCCCAGGTGCGGGCGACGTCGAGCTGCTGCTCGCTGATGGTCATCGCCACGCCGAGTCCCGCGTCGACCCGGCCGAGGTACTCGCCGATGATGGCGCCGAGCAACGCGGCCGGGGCGGCGATGCGCAGCGCCGCGATGGTGCTGGGGAGCGCAGCGACCAGGCGCACCCGGCGCAGTTGTTGCCATCGGCCGCCTCCGTAGGCGCGGACGACGTCGAGGGAGACGGGATCCGCCGAGCGCAGGCCCAGCAGCGCTCCGATCAGCGTGGTGAAGAAGACCGAGATTCCGGCCAGCGCCTGCATAGGGCGTTCACCGGTGAAGACGAGCGACAGGATCGGGCCTACGGCGACGATCGGCAGGCAGTACGAAACGATGGCCAGCTGGGTGACCAGCCGCTCGAGTACAGGTACCAGCAGGACGAGCAGTGCGCAGGCGACCGCGGCCGCGTTGCCGACCAGGTACCCGACGACGGCCTCGCCGCCGGTCTGTTCGATGTGGGGACGGTAGAAACCCCAGCCGTCGCGCCCGATCTGGCGCAGCACCGCCCAAGGCGTCGGGACCCCGTCTTCGGTGGTGAAGACAGTCGTGGCGAGCACAGCCCACACCGCGATCAGGCACAGCGTGCCCACCAGTCCACCCAGGCGAAGCCGGCCGGGGTTCATCCGGACTCCGTCGCAATACCCGGCTCGCCGCGGCCGAACAACAGTTCCGACAGCCGGTCCTGGTACTCGTGGAACTCCGGGCTGCGGGTCATTTCGGGAGTACGCGGGCGGGGCAGGTCGATCGGCACGGTCGTAATGACCCGTCCCGGTCGCGGCGACATCACCGCTACTGCGTCGGACAACAGCACCGCCTCGCTGATGGCGTGGGTCACCAGCAGGGTGGTCGTGGCCCGGGCCTGCCAGATGCGTTGCAGTTCGAGGTTGAGGCGTTGCCGGGTCATGTCGTCCAGCGCGCCGAACGGTTCGTCGAGAAGCAGCACGCGGGGGTCCACCACGAGCGATCGGGCGATCGCCACGCGTTGGCGCATGCCGCCGGACAGCTGTGCCGGACGGGCCTTTTCGAAGCCTTCCAGGCCGACCAGACGAACGAGGTCGGCGATGGTGGAGGGTGCTGGGGTGATGCCGGCGATCTCCAGCGGTAGTCGGATGTTACCGACCACCGAGCGCCACGACAGCAGGGCGCTGTCCTGGAAGGCGATGCCGATGTGGTGGCGGCGTCGCGCCACCTCGGGCGGTTCGCCGTGTACCAGGGCGATTCCCGCGGTCGGCCGGTCCAAGGCGGCGAGGATGCGCAGCACCGTGGACTTGCCGCAGCCGGACGGGCCGAGTAGCGAGATGAATTGTCCCTCGCGGCTGTCCAGGTCCACCCTGTCGAGGGCGATCACGCGTTTCCCGCCCAACCGGAACTCCTTGCGCAGTGCGCGCAGGGACAACCCGGTCCCGGTGGCGGTCAGGACCGGCTGAGCGTCAACCGGATCCGGGGTCGTGGCCGGACCGTGGGTCGGACCGGCCACGGTCTCCGGTGAACTCATGACGAGGCGGACGGCGACGGCGTCGGCAGTCCGGTGATCAGCTCGGGCGATTCGGAGTAGACCTCTTTGAGGAGGGACAGGTCGAACAGTTTGTCGGCGGTCAGGTCGAGACCGCCCGAGGAAAGGGTCTTGACGTTCTCTTCCACCAGCGTGTCGGTGACGGTGAACAGCCCGTTCTTGCGGGTGTCGGCGTTGAGGATCAGCGTGTTCTCGGTGGCCGCTTCGAGGGTCTGTTCGGCGGCGGCCAGCCCCAGGCCCTTACCGTAGGTGTTGGCGGCCAGGTCCGCGCCGAGGCCGGGGTTGGCCAGGTTGTCAGTCCAGCCCTTGATTTCCGCCTTCAGGAAGGCCTTCAGCAGCTCGCGATTGCTGTCGATGGTGTCCTGCCGGACCATGTAGGTCTCGCTCACCAGCGGGTACCCGAAGTCGGCCAGCAGGAACGACGTCACGTCAAAGCCTTTGCTGCGAAGGTCGTTGGGCTCGTTGGTGACGAACGAGAACCAACCGTCGACGGTACCCTGGGTCAACGGTAGCGGGTCGAACTGCACCGGTACCTTGGTGATTTTCGAAGCGTCGATCCCGGCGGCCTTGACAAAGGCGGCCCACACCGACTCGTTCGTGGCCTGGACGCCGATCTTCTTCCCGTACATGTCCTGCGGTGTTTTGATGGGCTTACTGGACATGGACATGATGCAGAACGGGTTCTTCTGGTACTGCGCGCCGATGATCTTTAGTGGCGCACCCTTGACGATCGCCGCGCCGGTGATGTCCGGGGCGCTGATCCCGACGAGGGCCTTCTTGGTCACCACGTCAGTCTCCTGGGGAGTGGCCGACGGGCCACCGGCGATCAGGGTGACCGAGGAGAAGCCCTCGGCCTTGTAGTAGCCCTTGTTGTCGGCGATGTAGCTGCCAGCGAACTCGACGTTCTTGATCCAGGACAGCCGCAGCGTCAACTCGCCGAAGTTCTTCGCCCCGCCAGTAGCGGCGCTCGAGGGCGACGACGTCGAACTACAGGCGGCGAGCGCGGACCCGCCGAGTACCGCCAACCCGCCCACCTGTAGGCCGCGCAGCAGCAGCCGCCGCCGCGCGATGCCCCGGACGTCGAGCGGGGCGCTATCGTCCGGCCGAAGACCGGCAACGCTTCTCACAAAGTGCTCCTCTCACCGCGGGGCGAATAGGTGGACCGCCGCGCGTTAACCAAGCGAATCGGTGTCGCCAGCGTCGGCGAGCAGCATTTCGGCTGAGTTTCTCTGGGCGCACGTTGCTGTTTCCGTCGACGTGACGACAAGGCGCCGGAACGGTCGCCTTGAAGGCGTCAGGCCGGGGCGGACTACGGAGCGACGACGTCCGGGATGAAATCCGGAAGCTGCGGCGTCAGCGCGGCGGCCCGCACGACGTCGGCCGCCCGAGCCACCGTGTCCGGGTCGGTACCCGCCGCCACCAAACGTTGGACCTCCTCGTCCAGCAGGCTCTCCACCAGCGGTACCGTGATCTCCTCGCCGTCGGGCAGCCGCACCCGGTGGTGGATCCACTGCCACAGCTGTGATCGGCTGATCTCCGCCGTGGCGAGGTCCTCCATGAGCCCGTCGAGGCCTACGGCGCCGAGGCCGCCGAGCCACGCGTGCACGTACCGCAGCGCCACGCTGACGTTGCCGGCGACTCCGTCCCGGGTCACGGCTGAACCCGGGATCGCGACGTCTACTAGCTCGTCCACTGTGGACGACAGCTCCGGTACCCGGCCGAGCTGGTTGGCTGCTTCCCCCAGCGCGCCGTCGAAGACCTCGGTGGCGACGGGTACCAGGTCGGGATGCGCCACGCACGTCCCGTCGTATCCGAGGTCGGCCTCGCGCTGCTTGTCCGCCACTACCCCACTGATCGCGCGCTCGGTCAGGACCGGGTCGCGGCGGCTGGGGATCAGCGCCGCCATCCCGCCGATGGCGTGCGCGCCGCGCTTGTGGCAGACCGCGACCAGGCGGCCCGCGTAGGCGGCCATGAACGGCACGGTCATCGTCACCTGCCGGCGGTCGGGGATGATGAAGGAAGGGTCGGTGCCGAACTTCTTGATGAGGGAGAAGATGTAGTCCCACCGGCCGGCGTTGAGGCCGGTGGCCCGCCCGCGCAGCGCGAAGAGGATCTCCTCCATCTCGAACGCGGCGGTGATGGTCTCGATGAGCACGGTGACCCGGATGCTGCATGGCGGCAACCCGACGCGCCGCTCGACGTCGCCGAGTAGGGCGTCCCACCACTGAGCCTCGTGCCGGCTCTCCAGCTTCGGCAGGTAAAGGTAGAGACCGCTGCCGCGGGCGACCAGGCCGGGACCGGCGAGCGTGGCGGCCACGGCGACGTCGAAGAGGCCGGCCGCGGCCGGGTCGCCGTCGACCAGTACGTGGTTCTCCTCCAGGTGCAGACCCCGGGGCCGCACCACCACGGTCGCCGCGCCCTTGGCGACGCTGTCGACCCGGCCGTCCTCCCGGGTGAAGGATAGCGTGCCGAGTGCGTAGTCCCGGATGTTGCGGTGCCCGTCGACGATGTTGAGCCAGGTCGGAGCGAGCGCGTCCTCCAGGTCGCAGAGGAACACCCGGGCCCCGGAGTTGAGTGCCGAGACCATCATCTTGCGGTCCGCCGGGCCCGTGATCTCGCAGCGCCGGTCGGTCAGGTCCGCTGGGGCCGGCGGTACCCGCCAGTCGCCGTCGCGGATGTCCACAGTGGAGGGATTGAGCCCCGGCCGTAGGCCCGCCCGGAACGCTTCGGCCCGTTCGCGGCGACGCCGCAACAGGATCGACCGGGCGTGGCCGTAGGTGCGTTGCAGGGTGGCGACGAGGCCGAGCGCGTCGGCGGTGAGTACGCCGCCGCTGTCGACCGAGTCCGTGGTCACCGTGGCGTGCGGGGCGGCGGTCATCCGGTCTCCTCGTGGCTGGGCGGGTGGGGCGGCAGGGTGGCGGGCTGTGCCGACATCCGGGCGTCGGCCAGCAGCAGTGCGTGGCACAGCAGATCCGCGCCCGCGATCAGGTGCTCCGGGGCGGTGGCCTCGGCCGGGGCGTGGCTGACCCCGGCGATGCTGGGGGTGAACAGCATGCCGACCGGGCCGAGCCGGGCCATCACCTGCGCGTCGTGCCCGGCCCCGGAGGGCAGGTCGAGGTGGGCCAGGCCGCTGTGTTCGGCGGCGTCGCGAACACATGCGGCGAGCCGCGTGTCGGCCGCGACGGCGGCGACCGCCGACCGGGGCACCACCTCCACGGTGGTACCGGTCTGTTCCGCGATCCGTGCCGCCTCCAGGCGCAGGCGTTCGACAGCGGCGGTGATCCGGCCGTCATCGAGGTCGCGCAGGTCGATTCCGACGGTTGCGTGGCCGGCGACCACGTTGCGCACTCCCGGATCCAGCCGCAGCGCGCCGGTGGTGGCCACACGCACCCCGTGCGGCCCGGCCAGGTCCCGGACCGCGAGTACCACCAGCGCCGCGGCCACCGCGGCGTCGCGGCGCGCGTCCATCGGCGTGGTACCGGCGTGGTTGGCCGCTCCGCGGACCGTTACGTCGAGCGTGGCCCGCCCGGTGATGCCGGAGACCACCGCCACCGCTGTGCCGGTCCGGTGGAGCACCGGGCCCTGTTCGACGTGCAGTTCGAGGAAGCCGGCCAGCGAGCCGGGCGGCCACGCCGCGCTCGCGATGCCGGCCGGGTCGCCCCCGGCGGCCTCGATCCGGTCGGCCAGGCTGATCCCCTCGTCGTCGGGTGCGGAAAGTTGCGCTTCGGTGAGCTGGCCGGTGATCGCGAGGGATCCGACCATGCCCGGGGTACCGCGGGCGCCCTCCTCGTTGCTGAACGCGATGACCGCGAGGTCGTGCCGCAGTGGTACGCCGACCGCGTGAATGGCGGCGGCCGCCTCGACGGCGGCGACCGCGCCGTAGGCACCGTCCAGCGGGCCTGCCTCGACCACGGTGTCCAGGTGACTGCCGGTGGCCAGCGCGGCCGGCAGCTCCTCGGTGCCGGACCGCCGGCCAATCAGGTTGCCCGCGGCGTCGACCTCCGCGCGCAGCCCGGCCTCGGTCATCCAACCCGCGACCAGTCCCCGCGCCGCGACGTCGTGCGTGGAGTAGGCGAGCCTGGTGACGCCGGGGCCAGCGGCGGAGATCTCGGCCAGCTCGTCGAGGCGGCGCAGCAGGCGTGGACCGTCGATGCGCGGCGCGCCCCGGCGCGACTCGCTCACGACCCACCCGCTCCCGGCCGCAAGGCCGGCAGGCCCAGCACGGCACGCAGTTCGGCGTTGGCGGCGAGGTAGGCCTGGTACGCGCGGAAGCCGCCCAGGTGCGAGATGTCCACGACAAGGTCGGCAGGGTCCAGCCGCTCGGGTTGCAGCAGCATCGCG
This sequence comes from uncultured Micromonosporaceae bacterium, assembly GCA_964645345.1. Lineage (GTDB taxonomy): Bacteria > Actinomycetota > Actinomycetes > Mycobacteriales > Micromonosporaceae > Rugosimonospora. The sequence continues at coordinate 2,450 of CAZYCD010000156.1, read as the reverse complement.
TTGACGATCTCGCCGGTGTCCAGTTCGACGGCGCCCAACTCCAGCTCGCGTGGCTCCTCGGGCATCAGCGATCCGTAGAGCATCTCCTCGGAAAGCTCGTACAGCTCACCGACGATGCCCACCCCGCCGTCGGCGACCGGGTACAGCCCGGGGAAATCGTCGCGTACCGCGAAGAACCGGTAGTGCGGCGCGGTCCGGGCCGGGCCGAGGAACGTCGCCCCCGCGATGGCCGCGTGGTCACGCTGGCCCGACATGGCCGTGCCGTTGAGAAACATCCGTCGCATGTGGACACTCCCGCTTGTCGACCCGGCCGCCAATGTATACATTGGCGCCGGCGCCTCGCCATATCCGACGAGGGTGAGAGGCCGATTTCTGTTGTCAGGAAACAGGATTGTCACTGCGACGTAACACGCCACCGTATACACGGCTCCCGCACGGCGAGGCCGTCTACCGTCAGCTGCGCGGCGAACTGGTCGACGGCGTGATCCCGGCCGGCAGCCGGGTGCTCGAGGTGGAGTTGGCCGACCGGCTCGCGGTCAGCCGTACCCCGGTTCGGGAGGCGTTGCGCCGGCTGGAGAGTGACGGCTTCGTCCAGCGGGTCGGGCCCAACCGGCTGGTCGCCACTCCGAGCGGGGTCGACGACCTCGGTGACATCGGACTGCTCCGGGTGGAGCTCGACGGCCTCGCGGCCCGGCTGGCGGTGCAGCGGGCCACCCGTCGCGACTGGGACCACGTCCGCGCCCTGGTGGCCGGGCTCGCCGACGTCGACTCCGAGGACATCCAGGCGCTGGGTACCGCGCACGCCGAGGTGCACCGCGCGGTCTACGGGATCGGCTTCGGTCCACGCATGGCGCTGTTCGTCGAGCACCACCTCCAGCCGTACATCGAGCTGACCGTCAACGTCGGGCAGGCGCGATCCCCGTCGTCGGTACACCGCCAGCACCAGGCGCTGGTTCGGGCACTGAGCAGCGGCGACGTCGACCGTGCCGTGGCAGCCGCCCGGGCCCATGCCGAGCAGGGCGGCCACACTGCCAAGAGCCTGCACTTGTAACGCCGTGGAAACGCGCCGGTGCGACCATCCTTTGCCACGCCTGAGTCTTCGGAGGTCGGGGTGTTCCTCAGCCCGCACGAGCAGGAGCGGTTGCTCGTCCACGTCGCCGCCGACGTGGCCAATCGGCGACGAGCTCGGGGCCTGCTGCTCAACTACCCCGAGGCGGTCGCCGTCCTTACCGCGTTCCTGCTCGAAGGTGCCCGGGACGGCCGAACGGTGGCGGACCTGATGGAGGCCGGCCGGCACGTGCTGGGCCGCGCCGACGTGCTCGACGGGGTACCGGAGATGCTGGAGGAGGTGCAGGTGGAGGCGACATTCCCGGACGGTACCAAGCTGGTGACGGTCCACCATCCGATCCCGTGAGGCCCGGCGAGGTGCTCTACGGCGACGGCCCGGTCGAGATCAACGCCGGTCGCCCGGTGACCGTCCTCGTGGTCACGAATACCGGCGACCGGCCCGTGCAGGTCGGCTCCCACTACCACTTCGCCGAGGCCAATCCGGCGCTGCGCTTCGACCGTGCGGCCGCGCGGGGACAGCGGCTCGCGGTACCGGCCGGGACGGCGGTGCGGTTCGAGCCGGGCGTGACCCGCGAGGTGAGCCTGGTACCCCTGGCGGGCGCCCGGATCGTCCCCGGGCTGCGCGGCGAGACGGGCGGCCCCCTGTGAGCGCGGCAGGGCGCGGCGGGAAGGCGGCGCGAACAGCGCCCCGCGAAGCGAACGGGGTGGTGCTGTGACGTCATTGGACAGGCAGCGGTACGCCGCGCTGTACGGACCGACGACCGGTGACCGGATCCGGCTGGCCGACACCAACCTGCTGATCGAGGTCGAGGTCGACCACTGCGCCGGCGGGGACGAGGCGGTCTTCGGCGGCGGCAAGGTGATCCGCGAGTCGATGGGGCAGGCGCGCGCCACCCGGGCCGACGGCGCACCGGACACCGTCATTACCGGTGCGGTGATCCTCGACCACTGGGGTGTCGTCAAGGCCGATGTCGGTATCCGCGACGGGCGGATCGCCGCGGTCGGCAAGGCCGGCAACCCCGACATCATGGACGGCGTCCACCCCGATCTGGTCATCGGCCCGTCCACCGAAATCATCGCCGGCAACGGGAAGATCCTGACCGCGGGCGCGATCGATACCCACGTGCACTTCATCTGCCCGCAGATCGTGCCGGAGGCGCTGGGTGGCGGGATCACCACACTGGTCGGCGGGGGTACCGGGCCGGCCGAGGGCAGCAAGGCGACCACGGTGACCCCGGGCGCCTGGCACCTGGCCCGGATGCTGGAGTCCATGGACTCCTGGCCGGTCAACGTGCTGCTGCTTGGCAAGGGCAACACGGTCTCCGAGGAGGCCATGTGGGAGCAGCTGCGGGCCGGCGCAGGCGGGTTCAAGCTGCACGAGG
>CAZYCD010000155.1:0-11193 GCA_964645345.1 uncultured Micromonosporaceae bacterium | reverse complement strand
GCCCCGGCGGGTACCGGACCGTCGTGGGCGGTGAACCGGAGGTGGTCCTGTCCGGGCGCGCGGCCGCCCGGATGCCCGTGGACGGGTGCAACGGCGCCGTCACCACGGCGGTACCGCGTCCGTGAGCACACCCGCCGGCGACCGGGCCGTCCACTATGGACAGACGTCCGAGAGGTCACCGCGCCGCAGGCCGCCGTGGCGAGGTATCGCCGTATCGGCCGTGACGGCGGCCGTACTGGCGGCCGTGTTCGTCGGCGTGTTCCCGAGGTTCGCGCACTACTCTCAGGCGTGGTCGTCGATCCGGCGGATACCGCCCCCGTATCTCGCCGCGCTGCTCGCGGCGGCGGCGGTCAACATCGCGGTCGGCGCGTGGCCGCTGCAGGCCGCCCTGCCGGGCCTGCGCTACCGTCCGGCGTTCGTGGTCGGCCAGACCTCCTTCGCGCTGAGCAACGCGCTGCCGGCCGGGGGCGCCGTCGGGCTGGGCGTGGAGTACGACATGCTCGAGTCCTACGGGTTCGGTGCCGGGGCGGCCGCGGGCGCGTCGGCGATCTCCACGGTCTTCAACGTCTTCGCCACACTGGTCATGCCGGTCGTGGGCGTGCTTGCCCTGCTGGTCACCGGACGGGTGCGGTGGCACTTCGGGCTGATCGCCGTGGTCGGTAGCCTCATGGTCGGTGCCGCGGTGGCCGCGACCGCGGTGGTGCTGCGCAGCGAGGCCGGGGCGCGCAAGGTCGGTCGGGTAGCGGACCGCTACGTCAACGCCGTGGTGGGCCGCCTGCCACGCCACCCCAGGAGCGTCGACGTCAGCGGCAAGATCCTCGACTTCCGGTCCGATGTCGTCGATGTCATGCGGCGCCGGTGGCCCGCGGTCATCGGGTCGACGCTGCTGCCGTTGTTCACCTCGTGGTCGGTCCTGCTGGTCGCACTGCGGGGCGTCGAGCGGGGCTCCCATCCCGGCTCAGGGGTGGGTTGGCCGGAGTCGCTGGCGGCGTTCTCGTTCGCGATGGTGGTGTCGTTCATCCCGGTGACCGCGGGCGGCCTGGGTACCGTCGACGCGAGCCTCATCGGGCTCCTCGCCGCGTTCGGCGCCAACGGCAGCCAGGCGCTCGCCGTCGACATCGTGTGGCGCACGGCCACCTTCGTGCCGCAGGTGATCACCGGCGCGTCGACGTTCCTCTGGTGGCGGCTGACCGCGGGCCGCCGGCACCGCGCCACCTCGGGGACGACCCGGACCGGAAGCGGCTGAACCGCTCGCGGTCCTGCCGCGCGGCGGACCGTCCACTTCGGACACCGAGGCGTCCACTCCCCAAGGCGAACATCCAGCCGGCGGTCTCCGGGAACCGGGATCAGGCGCCCCTGGCTGCCGGGCGTACCGCAGCCGCCCGCTTGGCCGGTGTGGTACGCCGGGTGGGCGCGGCGGCCTTCTTCGTGCCCGTACCCCGCTTGGCCACGGTCGCCGGACGGGCCGGGGTGGCCTTCGTCGCCGCCTTGCGGGCGCCCGTCGTTCTCGAGGAGGTCGTCTTCTTCGCCGTGGTCGTCTTGGCGGCCACGGTCCGCTTGGTCGGGGCCTTCTTGGCGGGCACCGTCTTCGCCGTTGCCCTGGTCTTGAGCGCCGTGGTGCGCTTGGCGGTCGTGGCCTTCTTCGCGGGGCCGGTGCGCGCCGCCACGGTGGTCTTGCGCGCGGTTGCCCGCTTCGCGGGCGCTGCCTTCGAGGGCGCTGCCTTCTTCGCGGCGGCTGCCTTCTTCGCGGCGACCGGCTTCTTCGGGGTGGCCGGCTTCTTCGGGGTGGCGCGCATGCCGGGGGCGGTGGTCGCGGTGGCCTTCTTCGCGCGGGTGCTGCCGGGCCTCGTGGTCTTCGTCGCACTCGCGCGCGTGGCGGCCGCCTTCTTCGTGGTCTGCTTCGCAACGGCCAAGGTGCCTGCCTCCTTAGGAAAGTGTCACGGCTGCTCGCCTGACCTGCGGGCGTCCTCCGTGTCGCATTTGGTCGTTCCGTTTCGCGGCCTGGTCGGGTACGAGTCGCGCCTGTGCCGTGCAGCCCGGGCCATGACATCACTGTGCACCGCAAAGCTCGCAAGCGCTGCCGATTCGCGCAGAAGGCCCGTCAACCGCACCCGGTCGGATCGGGGTTGACGCAACTGAGCGGTTGCCATATGGTTATAGCAACCGAGGGGTTGCTAATGGAGGTGGCTCATGAGCTTTCCCGACCGGATCGAGCGCAGCATCGACGTGGCCCATCCGCCGGTGAAGGTGTGGCAGGCACTCACCACGGCCGAGGGACTGGGTGCGTGGTTCGGCCGGAAGGCCGCCATCGACCTGCGCGTCGGTGGCCTGGCCCAGCTGACCTTCGGCGACAGTGACACGGTCGAGTTGCAGGTCGAGCGCCTCGAACCACCACGCGTCTTCGGCTACACCTGGGGAATCTCAGGCCTGCCGGCCGAGGATCCCCGCCGTACCTACGTCGAATTCACCATCGAGCCGATCGGCGACGGAAGCCGGCTGACCGTCGTCGAGTCGGGCTTCGCCCAGGTACCCGACGACCTCCACCGCGCCGCGTACGGCGGCAACGTCGAGGGGTGGCAGAGCGAACTGGACGAGCTCGTCGAATACCTCGATGCCCGGCCGTGACCCAGAGGCGGTCGCCGAGGAGGTCTTCGCCGCGCTGGCCGATCCCAGCCGGAGGGCGATCCTGGCGGTGCTCGCGTCGCGGGGGCCGGCCACGGCAACGAACCTGGCGGCGCGGCTGCCGATCACGCGGCAGGCGATCGCCAAGCACCTCATCCTGCTGACCGAAGCCGGACTGGTCGTCGCCGAGCCCGGTGAGCGGCGCAGGATCCGGTACCGGCTGCTGTCCGGGTCGATCCGGATCGCGCAGCAGTTCCTGGCCGCCCTCGCCCGGGACTGGGATGCCAGCCTCGACGCGCTCCGGCGCCATCTCGACTCATGACAAGGGGATCACGATGACCACCGCCGACCCAGGCCGTACCACCCTGTCGTCCGTAGTGGGCAGTAAGAGCGGCGCCGCGCTACGCCCGCGCGTCACCGCCGCCGCGGCGACGTTGGGCCTCGCCGCGGCGTGCTGGTTCATCGTCGTGTGGCGGATGGACGGGATGGACATGGGGGTGACCACCCGGCTCGACCCGTTCCCCACGTTTGTCGCCGTGTGGGCGGCGATGATGGCGGCGATGATGCTGCCCGGCACGGTACCGGCCGTGCTGCGGCGCGTCGCTGACACCGGGCGGGTACGTGCGGCGGCCGCATTCCTCGCCGGGTACCTGGCGGTGTGGACCGTCGTCGGGGTCGCCGTGTACGCCTGCTACCGGCCACACGAGCCGGCGGTCGCCGGGGTCCTGGCCATCGCCGCCGGCGGGTACGAGCTCACCCCGGCGAAACGGTACCTGCGCCGGTGCTGCCAGGACGCCAGCCACTCGGGCCTGCGATTCGGGCTCTGCTGTGTCGGTTCGGGCATCGGACTGACCGTGCTCCTCGTGGCGGTCGGCGTGATGAGCGTCGGGTGGATGGCCGTCCTCGCGGTGGTCAGCCTCGCCCAGAAGCTGCTGCCGCCCAAGTCCGCGGTGGACATCCCGGTCGCGCTGACGGTCGTCGGTACCGGCGTCCTGATCCTGCTCGCGCCGCACTGGGTTCCCGGCCTCACACCAGCCATGTGACCACCAGCGTATCGGCACATTTCCCGAGCCGGCGCCCGGCTATCAACCAGAAGGAGACAGACCATGACCGCTCACCAGATCGCGACCCGGAAGGAATGGCTCGCGGCCCGGCTGGAACTGCTCGAGGCGGAGAAGGAACTCACCCGCCGCGGTGACGACGTGGCGCGGCAGCGCCAGAACCTGCCGTGGGTACCCGTCGACAAGCAGTACCGCTTCGACACCGACGACGGCAACGTCGCGCTGGCCGACCTGTTCCGCGGTCGCTCACAGCTGCTCGTATACCACTTCATGTTCGGCCCGGACTACAAGGCCGGCTGCCCGTCCTGCTCGGCCATCGCCGACGGCTTCAACGGCTCGGTCGTGCACCTGGAGAACCACGACGTGGCGTTCACCGCGGTGTCGCGTGCCCCGCTGCCCAAGCTCCAGGCCTACAAGAGGCGGATGGGCTGGACCTTCCCGTGGGCGTCTTCGTACGGTACGGACTTCAACTACGACTTCGGCACCTCGCACACGCCGGAGGAGTGGCAGTCGGGGTCCGTCGACTACAACTTCCGCATGATGGACGTACGCCCGTCCCCCACCGGCGAGGAAATGCCCTTCCTCAACGCGATCGCGTCGAGCGTCGGTACCGACTGGCCCACGTACCGGCAGGAAGGCCCCGGCATGAGCGCCTTCGTACTGGAGGACGGCGTGGTGTACCACACCTACTCGACCTACGAGCGTGGTGTGGACGCGCTGTGGGGCATGTACCAGTGGCTGGACCGGGCGCCGCTGGGCCGCAACGAGAACGGCTTCTGGTGGCGCCGCCACGACGAGTACTCCCGGGCGTAGTCCCCGCCGTCCAACGGAGGGGCCCGGTTCCCGCGGGAACCGTGCCCCTCCGGGCGGGTCGGCTTCAGCAGCGGCCCGAGCCGGAGTCGCTGTAGTCCAGCGCGGACGGGCCGAATCCGGCACCGGCCAGTACCGGCCTGTAGCTGAACGAGTAGCCGTTCGGCTTGAGCGTGAGGTTCATGACGCCGTAGCCCTGGGCGTACCCGGTGACGACGTTCGGGTTCGCGTACACCCCGTTGGAGACGGCCAGGGTGTCCGGGGACTCGCCGCCGGTACCGACGATGATCTCCGGGATGCCGTGCTTCGGGTCGTACTCGCCGGCCGGGTCCATCGGCCGGAGGCGCGCGTAGGCGTGCTCGTGGCTGTTGAGGACCAGTTGGCGTGGTTGTCGTAGAGCAGTTGCCACCAGGCGTCGGCCACGCCGCCCTCCTGGCCGCCGGCGCCCGGCGCGGAGGCCGGTACCGTCGCCGTCGAGGCGGTCGTGGCGCTGAAGGTCGGCTGGTTCCGTGAACCGAAACCCCGTGAACCGCCCCACAAGCCGGCAGCATCCCACCCACCACCGACATTCCACCGCGTCCCTCAGCGCCGCGTCGTCGCGAGGACGTCGACGGCCGCCTCGGAGCACGCCCGGGAGGCGCCGAAAGTGCGTACCCATCCACGGGCGGCGGTGAAGTCGAGCCCGTCCGCGCCCATGTCGACGACCACGAGCGGGGGATGCCGGGCGACGAGTTCCTCGCTCAGCCGCCGCTGCCACTCGTGCCGATGCGGGCTGCGTACCAGCAGGACCACCTCGGCGTCATCGCCGAACTCGCCGGTGAACAGGCCGACCTCGGACGTGACCAGCTTCGCGCCGTTGTAGGTGCCGGCCGAGACGGCGACCGTCTCGGTCCGGTAGCCGGCCGCGTCGAGCAGGTTCTCGAGGGCGCCGCCGGGACCGCCGACGGCGGGGGAGTGCTCCTGCTCCAGGCGGATCACCAGCACGTGCCGGCCGCGCAGCGCGGTGTCCCCGGTGACGCGGCGGGCCCGCCGGGCGAGTTCGCGGCCGACACTGTCGTCCCGCTGCGCCGTGGTCTGCCGCGCCCGGCGGCCGAGGCGCGCGATGCGGGCGTTGGCCTGTTCGAGCCGGGAGATGTCGAGGCGGCCGGCGACCACCGCACCGGTGATCGCCCGTACCGCCACGTCGACGTCCTCGTCGTACGAGGCTCCGCCCAGGCACAGCGCGTCGACGCCGGCGCGCAGCGCGAGTACCACGGACTCCTCCAACGGCGCGATGTCCCGCACGCCGCGCATCTCCAGGGCGTCGCTGATGACCACGCCGTCGTAGCCGATCTCCTCCCGCAGCAGTCCGGTCACCGCCGGACCGCTGATCGAGGCCGGGTACCGCGGGTCCAGCCGGGGCAGCCGGACGTGGGAGACCATGACGGCGTCCACGCCGGCGGCGGCGGCCGTCCGGAACGGATCGAGGTACCAGCCGACCAGTTCGTCGCGGCCGAGGTCGACCGCGGGGGTACCCAGGTGCGCGTCCGTGCCGCTGCGACCGTGGCCGGGGAAGTGCTTCGCGCAGGCGCTGACGCCGGTACCCTGCAACCCCTGTACCCATGCGGCGCAGTGCGCGGACACCCGGGCGCGGTCGTCGCCGAAGGTGCGCATCGCGTTGGGCGTCAGGGGGTTGGAGATGGCGTCGACGGCGGGCGCGAGGTCCCAGTCGATGCCCGCGTCGAGCAGTGAGAGGCCGATCTGCTCCGCGGCCGCCCGGGTCGCGTCCAGGTCGTCGATGCGCCCCAGCGCGTAGTTGCCGGGCATGCTGGTACCCCCGTGGGCCTCGATGCGCGTGACGTCGCCGCCCTCCTCGTCGGTGGCGATGATTACGTGATCACGCAGCGCGTGCAGGGCGGACGTGAGCCCGGCAACCTGTTCGCGCGAACTGATGTCCCGCCCGTACAGGACGACGCCGCCGAGTCCCGCCTCGATGCGCGGCGGGAGCCACCGCGGCAGTACCGGCCGGCCGATGGACGGGAAGAGCACGCCGTGGGCGAGAGCCTCGAGCTTGGTCATGTCCACCCTCCGCGGGGAAGTTCTCCACCGGCGATGACGCCGGTCCGGCCCATTTAAGTCATTGTTCACGCGGTTTTTGGCCGGATGGGGCTCTCGGCTCCTACGGTCCGTAGGGTGATCGAAAGAGTTCAACCTTCCGGGGACACGCCCCTGGCGGTTCGGGCGCGCGGGATCACCAAGTGCTTCGGGGAGGTCGTCGCGCTCGACGGCGTCGACCTGGACGTGGCGCCCGGTCGCGTGCACGGCCTGGTGGGTCCCAACGGCGCCGGGAAGACCACGCTGCTCGGCCTGCTGCTCGGACTGGCCGTCGCCGACCGCGGAAGCCTGGAGATCCTGGGGGTACCGGTCGGGCGCGCGCTGGCCGGACCCGACGGCGTCTCCGGCTTCGTGGACGGCCCCGGGCTGTACCCGTCGCTGACCGCCCGACAGAACCTCGCCGCACTTGCCGCCCTTCGCGGCCGCGACGCTGCGCTGATGGGCATCGACGAGGTGCTCCACGAGGTCGGGCTCACGGACGTCGCCGGAGACCGGGTGCGCGGCTTCTCCCTGGGGATGCGCCAGCGGTTGGGACTCGCCGCCGCGCTGCTCACCAGGCCCCGGCTGCTGGTACTCGACGAGCCGACCAACGGTCTGGATCCGGCCGGCAAGAACCACGTGCACCAGGTCCTCGCCCGCCTGGTCGCCGACGGTACCGCCGTGGTGCTGTCCAGCCACCGCATGGACGACGTCGAGGCGCTGTGCTCCGACGTGACGATCCTCAACACCGGTCGAATCGTCTTCTCGGGCCCGGCGGACAAGCTGGGCGCGGAGAGCGGCGAACTCGAGTACCGGCTGGTCACCACCGACGTGGCCGCCGCCCGCGAACTGGCGCTCGGCACGCCCGGCGTGCAACTGGTCGACGGACCCGTCACCCCCCGGCGCGCGAACGGCGACGCCATCGTGGTGCGCGCCGCGGTGGCGGCCCTGGACGACCTGGTGGTCCGGGTGGTGGGGGCCGGGATCGCGGTGCGCGAACTGGCTCTCGTCATCTCGCCACTGGAGGCGGCGTTCCTCGCCCTCACCGAGAAGCAGGAAGGCGACCGATGAGCACCACCATCGAGGTACCGGCCGCCGCCGTCCGCCGGGTCGCGGTCAGTCGCGGGTACCGCTTCGAACTGGTCAAGCTGCTCGCCCTGTGGCGGGTGCGGCTGCTGATCCTCGCTGCGTGGATCGGGCCGGCGGTCGTCGTGGTGGGGGCGACCAAGCAGGGCATGCTGCCCTCCGACACCGTGTTCGGGCGCTGGCTGCACGCCACCGGGTGGGCCGCACCGCTGGTCGGGCTCGGCTTCTCCGGCATGTGGGCGCTGCCGCTGCTCACCTCGGTGGTGGCCGGCGACGTGTTCGCCGCCGAGGACCGGCTCGGCACCTGGCGTCACCTACTGGTGGCGATCCGGTCACCGCGCCGGATCTTCGCGACGAAGGCCCTGGCCAGCCTCACGGTCATCCTGCTGCCCTACGCCGGCCTTGCCTGCTCCAGCGCCGCCGCCGGGGTGGTCGTGATGGGTAACCGGCCGCTCATCGGGCTGGACGGGCACGTGCTCGCCCCGGCGGACGCCGCCGGCACGGTGCTGCTCGCCTGGGTCTGCGCGCTGGCACCCACGCTGGCCCTGGTGGCGATCGGCCTGCTCGGGTCGGTCGCGTTGGGGCGCTCCCCGATGGGGCTGCTGCTGCCGGCGGTCGTCGCGCTCGGCATGCAGGTCGCGCAGATCCTGCCGCTACCGGTCGCGGTGCGCTTCGCCCTGCCCGGCTACGCCTTCATCGCCTGGCACGGCCTGTTCACCAGCCCGGCACAGCTCGGGCCGCTGCTGATCAGCCTGGTGGTCAGCGTGTTGTGGGCCGTCGTCGCGACGGCGCTGGCGTACCGGTTGTTCCTGCGACGTGACTTCACCAGCGCCACCTACGACGGTACCGGGCGCCGCATGCTCGTCGCGGGTGTACTGCCGATGGCCGCGCTGCTCGCCCTCACGGTCGCGGTCATCGCGTTCGCGGCTCCCGGTTCGACCGGCTCCGGGATCGAACACAACAAGCTGGAGCGCTCGCTGGCCACCTCGTTCGCCCACCTGTACCGGGTGCAGACCGAGCAGCTGCACCGCCCCGAAGTCACCGAGGCGCAGCTGCAGGCCGCCGCGACCTGTGACAAGGGTGGCGGCCTGGTCGCCAACAGCGGTCCGGGCAACGGCTGGCGCTGCGTGGTCACCTGGCACCTGCCCGGCGTCGAAGCGGTGGGGAACGCGGCCTACCAGCTCGACGTCACCGCAGACGGTCGGTACATCGCTGACGGCGATGGACCGAGGCAGGTGAACGGCTACTTCGTCGTGCGCACTCCGACCGGGGATGCCCCCAACCCCCTGTGGCAGTTCGACGGGATCGTCGACCTGCTGGAAACCGCTCCGAAGGGATAAGGCATGCAAGTCACTCGACAACGCCGCAGCGACCCGAAGACCTATCTCAAGGTCTTCAGTCGCCTGGATCGCCGGCGCCGCATGGTGATCGCCGCAGCCGCCGCGCTGGCCGTCATCGGCGGCGGTTCAGGTGTCGCCTACGCCTCCACCCGGGGATTCGGCACCGAACAGGCCGGCCACACCTACGGTCAGGGCGAGGTCCTGTCCAGCGACCAGGTGATCAACCCGATCGGTGACCGGCTGGTCATCAACAACGGTAAGATCATGACCGATACGGTTAGCCCGGACGGCAGCCACCTGGCGGCACTGACCGCCGACGGCGGCATCGCACTGACGATCGTGGACCTGAAGAACTGGAAGGTTCAACAGCTGGTCGGCAACTCCTCGGCGGCGAACCTCAGGATCAGCGGCAACGCCGTGGGCCAGCAGGGGCCGACCTACTCGCCGGACGGTTCGACGCTGTGGGTACCGCAGACCAACGGATACGCGCGGTTCCCGGTCAACGCCGACGGCACCGTGAGCGCCCCGACCGCGATCAGCATCCCCAAGGACGGCGCCAAGAGCGCACTGCCGGCACAGGCGGTGTTCTCGGCCGACGGTTCCACCGTGTACGCCGCCGTGAACGGCCAGAACCGCGTCGTCGCCATCGACGCGGCGACCGGTACCCTCGGGCAGAGCTGGGCGGTGGGCAACGCCCCGCGCGGCATCGTGCGCGTCGGCAGCAAGCTGTACGTCGGCGACGAGGGTGGCCGCACCGCGACCGCCAGCGACAGCACGCTGAACTCCTACGGCACCCAGGTGCCGGCCAACCCGAACACCGGGGCCGCCACCACCGGTGCGGTCAGCGTCATCAACCTGGCGGACCCCGCCGCGGCCGTGAAGACCATCAGTGTCGGACTGCACCCGACCACCCTGTACGCCAAGAACGGAACACTGTTCGTCGCCAACACCGGCAGCGACAGCGTATCGGTCATCAACACCGGCAAGGACGCGGTCGTGCAGACCATCGCCACCCAACCATGGCCGGAAGCCAGCGTCGGGTACGAGCCGGACGGCGTGACCCTCACCGACGACGGTCACCTGCTGGTGAGTCTCGGCCGCGCCAACGCGGTCGCGGTGTACCGGTACACCAAGGCGCAGGAGGCAGTCCACTACGTCGGCCTGCTGCCGACCGACTACTTCCCAGCCTCCGTCGACGTCGTCGGCGGCCAGATCGTCGTCGGCAACACCCGCGGTATCGATGCCCTGCGCCCCGATGCCAGCGGGCACAACACCCACGACACCACGAGCAGCCTGACCCGGTTCAAGCTGCCCAGCGACCACGACACAGCGAGCTACAGCGACAAGGTCTTCCGGTACAACGGCTGGACGCCCGGGTCGGTGAAGCTGACCAACGGCAACAAGAAGGCGGCCCCGGTGCCGGTGCCGGTGCACATCGGGGACCCGTCGACGATCAAGTACGTCTTCCTGCTGGTCAAGGAGAACCGCACCTACGACCAGCAGTTCGGCGACCTGCCGCAGGGCAACGGCGACCCGGCGCTGACCCAGTTCGGCGAGAGCGTGACGCCCAACCAGCACGCGCTGGCCGAGCAGTTCGGCCTGTACGACAACTTCTACGACACCGGTACCAACTCGGCCGAGGGGCACAACTGGCTGATGCAGGGGGACAACCCGGAGTACACCGAGTCGTCCGCCGGTGAGTACCTGCGCAGCTACGACACCGAGGACGACGCGCTGGGCCACCAGCGCACCGGCACCATCTGGAGCGGGACCCAGGCGGTCGGCAAGACCGTGCGGGACTTCGGTGAGTTCAACCAGTTCGAGTCGGTACCGGCCGGCAACAACTGGGGAACCTTCTACTGCGACGCAAAGAACATGGACGCGACCGGGCAGCCCACCACCATCGCCCAGTACACCTCCTCGCCGATCCCGTCACTCAACAGTGTCACCAACCACGCGTACCCGAAGTTCGACACCGCGATCCCCGACCAGTACCGGTACGAGATCTGGAAGCAGGACTTCGCGGCGAACGGTCCGGCCAACCTGAACATGTTCTGGCTGTCCAGCGACCACACCGGTGGCCCGCTCAGCCCGGCGGCTCAGGTCGCCGACAACGACCTCGCGACCGGCAGAATCATCGACACCATCTCGCACAGCCCGTACTGGAAGGACTCGGCGATCTTCGTGGTCGAGGACGACAG
>CAZYCD010000154.1:0-11214 GCA_964645345.1 uncultured Micromonosporaceae bacterium | reverse complement strand
AACCATAACCACAGCTTACAAGACTGTAAGCTCATTCGCGAGACGGAACACTAGCAATGGCCGGACGGTCCGGCGTACCGGCGCCCGTCCACGTAGGGCCAGGGGTTGGCGACGCAGCCGTGCAATCCGAGCGTCTGCTGCTGCATGACCGGCGCCGGCTTGCCGTTGCCCGGGCACAGCTCGTGCCCGTGCCCGAACTGGTGCCCGGACTCGTGGTTGATGGCGTAGCTCAGCACGGACGGCGGGCCGCTCCAGTTGGCGCCGGCCGAGGACAGGCCGGAGGCCACCCGTACCCCCACGATCGCCAGCCCGCCGAGCGGGACCAGGGTCGCCACCCCGATGATCGCCCCGCGCGGCGCTCCACGGCCGCGGCCCTCGGCCGGCGGGCCCGCGTAGCTACGCGACCCGCCGGCCGAGGGCCGCCGGGGCCGGTCCGGGCTGCTCCGGTAGGGCGGCTGCGACATCGCCGCCTAGCGTGCCACATCACCCTGGGTACCGGAACGTACCTCCGTGAGCAGCGCGGCGACGGACCTCGCGACCAGCTCCGGCACCTCCATCTGAGCGACGTGCCCGACGCCCTCGAGGATCAGCAGCCGCGAGTCCGGGATCGCCCTGGCCACCTGCGGAGCCACCCGGACGTCCACCAGCCGGTCCAGCGCGCCGCCGATGACCAGGGTCGGCACGGTGATCCTGCGGGCAAGCCGCCAGAGCGAGCCGCTGCCCGGCAGGTAGGCCCGCAGGAAGCTGCCGACCAGTGAGCGCAGGCTGCGGACGTAGGCGTCGGCGTACCACGGCACCGCGTACCGGATCCGCGCCTCCTCGACCGCCTCGGCCAGCCGTTGCTCGGCGATCCTGGTCGGGTCGGCGAAGCACAGCTCCAGGATCTGCCGGGCCAGCTCGTCCGGCGCGATGGCGGTCATCCGGCGGGCGGCCAGCCGCTCCACCCTCGGGATCAGCAGGAACGGCAGCATGCGGCCGTGTACCGAGCGGCGGGCGTCCAGGAACGGCATGGCCGGCGAGATCAGCGTCAGCGTGCGTACCAGGTCCGGGCGCAGCGCCGCCACCCGTACCGAGATGGAGCCGCCCAGCGAGTTGCCGAACAGGTGCACCGGGCCCCGGTCGCCGTACTCGATCCAGCGGATCACCCGGTGCGCGAAGGCGGCCAGCGAGTACCGGCGCGCGGGATCGCTGCGGCCGAAGCCGGGCAGGTCGATCGCCTGGCCGTCGAGCCGGTGCGCGAGCAGGCCGGCGAGGTCGGTCCAGTTGGCCGACGAGCCGCCCAGGCCGTGGACGTAGAGGGCGGGCTCCGCGTCCAGCCCGGTCGCCGGGGTCTCCCGCAGGTACGTCGCGGCGCCGTCGACGATGACTGTCCGGCCCGGCCATGGCGGCGCCAAGGTGTCGGCCAGGCAAACAGCATCTGTCGGTGCGATGACGGCACGCTTCATCCGTCAAGTGTGCCGCGATCAACGGCGCGCCGGGTCAGCTGAGTAGGGTATCCAACCGACGGTTCATCGCCGCCAGAGTCGCCCGTACCACGGCTTGCCGGGGGTCGCCGGCGACCAGCGCCGAACCGGTCAGCTGCTCTGCGGAACTGCCACAGACCAGCAGCACCACCACGACGGCCACGTCGATGCTACCGAACGGTACGACCGCGGCGTGCTCGACGAAGCAGCGCCCGGGCTGCTCCCAACTGTCCACGGTGGCCAGGAGCTGGTCGAGCGCGGCGGTGGCCGCCACGGCGGCCAGCCGGAGCACGTACCCGTCGACGGCCGGCCCGCTGGCAACCCCGATGGCCGGGGTACCGCCGCTGGTCAGCCGTACCTCAACGGTCGCGTCCAGGCCCAGCGTGCTGACCTGTACCTGGTCGATGACCACGCGGGGACCGGCGGCCGACCTGATGACCCGGTGCGGCTCGGTCGACTCGATGTCGCGGCCGCGGGCCGCCGGTACCGGACGCCGCCGGGTCCGGTCGTCGGTCGCGTTGCTGGCGACCGGCCCACCGAGCTGCTCGGCGGCGCTGGTCGGTACCGGTATCCGCGGCGAAGGGGCAGTCCCGGCGACCGGCATCGCGCCCGGATCGCGGTGTGGCTGGCCGGTGTTGGGGGCCGGGGAAACGACCGGTGCGCGGCGCGGCTCGGCGCTGCGTCGCGGCTCGGCCGCCAGGCCCATACGCTGCTTCAGCAACCGGGCGACCAACCGGCTGACCTGAGCGCCGTCGGCGCCGTCCGCCAGATCGAGGCGCAGCGTGTGCACGCCGCCGCCGGTCGGGCTCGGTCGCAGCTGGGCGTCGCGTACCCCCGGAACGGCCCGTACCGCGGCAAGCACGGCCAGCGTGTCGAAGCCGTCCGGCCGCGGTGGCTCCTCGAGGTCCTCGTTGTACCGCAGCCCCGTCGCGATCCTGGCCAGCTCGGGCTGGTTGACGGCGACGAGATCCGGGCCGTGGTCGACGAAGTCCTCGTCGGCCAGGTCCTCCGGTACCTCCGGTACGTCCGGGGCGGCCGGTACGCGCTGCGGCAGCACCGGCGGTACCGGCAGCGCCGACCCCTCGTGCCCGGGCTGGCCGGACGGGTCGGGCTGGCCGCCGCGCGCGGCGGACCCGGGCGGCGTGGAGGAGGCCGCCTGCCCGTGCGGCGATCCGTGGCCCATCGGCACCGGTTGACTCATCGGCACAGACCGTACCGGCTGGCCGACCGGAACGCCCTGGTCGGTCGGTCCCGGCTGGCGCGGGATGAGGATGTCCCGGGGCCTTGGCGCGTCGCCGTCGCCCGGTGAGGGGGTGTCCGCCGGTCGCGGCCGTTCTCGGTAGTCGGCGAGGCTGGGCTGGCCGAGCGGCGTGGTCGGGCTGATCGGTCCGGTCGCCGCGCGGCCCCTGACGGTCGGCTGGACGGCCGGGTGGACCTGGGTTGCCGCCGCCGCGTGGTGCACCGGTGCGATCGGGTGCGCAGGCGCCGCCGCGGCGTGGGCCTGAGCAGGGGCGGCGACCGGGTGAGCCGGGGCAGGGCGAGCCGATCCGGCCTCGGGGTGAGCCGGGGCCGAGGCGGTGGCCGGGTGAGCCGGGGCCGGGTGGGAGGGCCCCGCATGCCCCGGGTCCGCCGCGGCGGGCTCACCGAGCGCGGCGGCCAGCCGGGTCTGCTCGCTCAGGCTCAGCCCGGCCCGGGCCGGCTGGTTGGCGGCGCCAGGTCGGACTGCCGGGTCGGAGCGGTAGGGCTGGTGGGGGTGGTGCGGCTGGTCGGGCGCGGCCGCATCCCCGGCATCGCCCCGGCCAACGGGGTCGGCGGCGTGCGAGGCGTCGACGGCCGCGGTGTAGGCCGCCTGCACGGCGGCCCGGTCCTCGGCGGCGGCCATCGCCTGGGCGGCGGCCACCCCGACCGAGGCGGCCCGGATGGCGCTCATCGACTCGCGGTAGGCGGCCGCATAGCGCGCGGGATCCGCCCACGGGTCGTCGAGCACCGGGTCCCGGGCCGGCACCGGCTCGGCCAGGGCGCGCTCGGGTCGCAGCGGGTCGTCCACGCGGGACAGCGGCCCGGGGCCGGTCGCGTCCGGCCGGATCGGCAGGTCGGACCGGGTGAGCGCCTCGGGCCGCGCGGCGCCGTTGAGCTGGATCGGGGCGTCGGGCCGGGGTACCGCCACCTGCCGGTCGGCTGCCTCCTGCCGGTGTTCCGGCTCGGAGCGGGCGGATACCGGCCCGGTGTGCGGACTGTCCACATGGGACGGTACGGCGGCGTGCGGCTGGCCGGGGTACGGCGGCGTCGGGCCGGGGCGGCTCGGGGCGGGGCGGAACGGAACGGCGGGGCTGACCGGGGCGGAGCCGTTGTAGCGGGGCGCGTCATCGGGGTGCGTGACGGCCCGCGGGGCGCCCGGGACCGGCAGGGGCTCGCCCGACGCCGGTACCGCCCAGCCGGGCTCGTCCACCGCCCGGCCGTGCGACGGCCAGGTGGGCTCGGGCCACGTCGGCTCCTGCCGGGCATCGTCGACGTACGCGACGTGGGACGCGGTCGCCGGCCCGGGGACCGGGAGGTCGTCGAGGGTCGCGTCCGGCCCGGGACCGGTGAGGTAGCCGCCGAACTCGCCGAACCTGTCGGATACCGGTGCCGGCCCGGCGACCTGCGGCGGGTGAGGAGCCCACGGGGGCCGCACCTCGTTCTGACGGGCGTCGTACTGACGGTCGTCGTAGTAATGCCCGTCCAGCTCGCGGCCGTCGCGGCGGTGCCCATCATGCGGGACTGGCCGCTCGCCGTAGAAGTCAGCCGACCCGTTCACCGCGGTCCCCGCGACCGGCGGCCTCGGCTGCGGCTCGGCCGCACCGGGCTGCCCGACCGGTCCGTTCGTACCGTCGAACGACCCCCCGGGTCCGCCCTCGAACGGAAAGGGCGGCGGAACCGGTGGGCTGACCGGGGCGAGTAGGTCGGACAAGCGCCTGGGTTGGTCGGGACGGTCGGTCAGCTGGGTGACCGCGGAGCGCCGCCAGCTCGGAATCGGCTCCATCGCGGGCTCGCGCGACCCGGCCGACCAGGCACCGTCGGCGTGTACCGGACCGGGAGGGGCCGAACCGGCAGGCAGCGCCTCGCCGTGGGCGCCGTCCACCGGGCTGGCCTCGGTGTCCGGCTGCTGCCAGCCGTTCGCGTCCAGCCTGGGCTGGCCCTTGCTGTGGGCACCGTTGCCGCTGACCCCTGCCGGTTCGCCGCCTGGCTGCCCTGTTTCGTCCACCGCGCGCTCCTCGGTCGCCTGAAGTGAGGCTACCGTGTTTGAAGTAACCGAGTTAACTGGTGGACACCACGAGTTCTCCACCCGCGTGAAATCCGGAGGTGCCGATGGCGGCGACGAGCGGTACGCAGACTGCCGGCCGGCCTGTGCGTCTGCCGCGCTCGGCACGCCGCAAGCAGCTCCTCGCCGCCGCGCAGGAAGTCTTCGTCGCGCAGGGCTACCACGCCGCGGCGATGGATGACATCGCGGAGCGGGCCGGCGTCTCCAAGCCGGTGCTGTACCAGCACTTTCCCGGGAAGCTGGAGCTCTATCTCGCGTTGCTGGACACGCACGGCGACGCGCTCGTCGACCGGGTACGTGGCGCGCTCAACGCGACCAGCGACAACAAGGAACGGGTCGCGGGATCGATGCGCGCCTACTTCGAGTTCGTCGACCACGAGAGCGAGGCGTTCCGGCTGGTCTTCGAGTCGGACCTGCGCAACGAGCCGGCGGTGAGGGAGCGGGTCGACCGGGTCGAGCGGCTGTGCATCCGAGCCATCGCCGAGACCATCATGGGCGACACCGGAGTGGCCAGGGAGCCCGCCGAACTGCTCGCCGCCGGGCTGGTCGGCATCTCGGTCACGGCCGCCCAGTTCTGGCTGTCCACCGGGCGCCCGGTGGACAAGGACGCGGCGCTGGCCATGCTAAGCACGCTCGCCTGGCGGGGGATCGCCAGCTTTCCGATGCATACCGAGCCACTGGCCGAAGGCGACGATCAGATCGGATAGCCTGCACAGTGGACACCACCGCCCAGGCGCGAAGCCGGGGTCTGCCGGCGGCGATGCCCGCGTAGCCGGTGCACAGCCAGCGTTTGCCAGAGGGAGGGCCCTGTGGAGGTCAAGATCGGCGTCCAGTACGCGCCGCGTGAATTGTCGCTGGACAGCAGCCAGACTCCGGCCGAGGTCGAGGCGGCGGTTGCCGAGGCGATCGCGGCCGGCGGCACGCTGACGCTGGTCGACGACCGCGGCCGGCGGGTGATCGTCCCGGTGGAGAAGCTGGCCTACGTGGAGATCGCCGAGTCCGCGGCGCGGCCGGTCGGCTTCAGCGCCGGCTGACCCGCGTCCGGCGGGTCGGGTTCGCGTCCGGTCCGGAACTTTCGCACCCGGGCCCGCCGGGGCGGTAAACCCGCCTCCACGGTCGAACGCCTGCCTGGCGGCGGCTGCGCTAGCGTCGCCGCCGGCGCGGTACCGGTCAGTTGTTGAGGCCGACGGTGGCCATCCGCGCGGTATGGGCGGCGGTGAGCCGCTTGAAAAGGCCCGCGATGTCCGCTTCCTCGGCCGCGTCGCTGAGCAGCAGCATGGCCAGGGCCGGGTGCTCTCCGGCGACCCGCTGCGCCTGCGACAGCCCCTCGCCCACGAGGCGGCGGGCCCACATCGACAACCGGTTGGCCAGTTTCGGATCCGCGGCGATCGCGCTGCGGATCTCCTCGCAGGCGAACTCCGAGTACCGCGAGTCGTGGAGTACCTCGAGGACCAGCCCCCGGTCCTCCTCGTCGAGGAAGCCGGCGACCTCGCGGTAGAAGTCGTCGGCGATACCGTCCCCGACGTACGCCTTGGTCAGCGCCTCGTACCAGTCCTTGGGCTCCGTCTGGTCGTGGTAGTCGGTCAGCGCCTCGGTGAAGGGGCGCATGACGGCCTCCGGCTCCGCACCGAGGGCGGTCAGCCGCTGCTCCAGCCGCCGGTAGTTGACCATCTCGGCGGCGGCCATCTCGCTGAGCATCGCGCGCCGGCGCAGGTCTGGCGCCAGCCGAGCGTCACCGGCCATCTGGTCGAACGCCTGCAACTCGCCGTACGCGAGCAGGGCCAGCAGGTCGATGACGGCGGGCGAGGGCGCGGACACGCCCGCAGGTTATCCGATGCCGGCCGCACCGGCATCCGTCGCCGGAAACGCACCCCGTACCGGCCGGGTACCCGGGGCGGCCGCCCGGCGCGAAACGCCGGACCCGTCACGATCCACGCCGAATTACCGGTCGGGCCTTGTTGCCGGTACCATTGCGCTATTGCCGCGGGCGAGTCGCCCGCGACACGCGTGTGGCCCGCAGCCGCGACGCGTGCGGAGCGGCTGCAGCCAGCGTTCCGCTAGCTCCGCTGCGTGTGGCCCGCGCCACATCCACAGGCGCCCTTGGGAAACAACGATGGGGCGCACCGGCAGAAGGACACCCCACAATCCCATGACAGTTGAACCGAACGCAGCCGCCGCACAGCTGGCCGCCAACGCTCCGGTACGCTCCGACAGCCCCACCTTCGCGGAGCTCGGAGCCCGTCCGGAGACCGTGGACGCCTTGGCGGCGTCCGGCATCACCCGCGCCTTCGCGATCCAGGAGCACGCGATCCCGATCGCCCTGCGCGGTACCGACATCATCGGCCAGGCCCCGACGGGTACCGGCAAGACTCTGGGCTTCGGCATCCCGCTGCTGGAGCGGGTCATCGCACCCGGCGAGGGCGCCGACGGCAGCGTCCAGGCGCTCGTCGTGGTACCGACCCGGGAGCTGGGCCTGCAGGTCGCCCGGGACATCGCGGCCGCCGGCCGTACCCGCGGCATCCGGGTGCTGCCCATCTACGGCGGCGTCGCCTACGAGCCGCAGACCGACGCGCTGAACAAGGGCGTGGAGATCGTCGTCGGTACCCCCGGGCGGCTGCTCGACCTGGCCAAGGGCAAGCAGCTCAAGCTCGGCAAGGTCCGGGCGCTGGTACTCGACGAGGCCGACCGCATGCTCGACCTGGGCTTCCTCGACGACGTCGAGAAGATCCTGTCGATGCTGCCGGAGAGCCGGCAGACGATGCTGTTCTCGGCCACCATGCCCGATCCGATCGTGGCGCTGGCCCGGCGCTTCCTGCG
This sequence comes from uncultured Micromonosporaceae bacterium, assembly GCA_964645345.1. Lineage (GTDB taxonomy): Bacteria > Actinomycetota > Actinomycetes > Mycobacteriales > Micromonosporaceae > Rugosimonospora. Next base: position 3,633 of record CAZYCD010000154.1, on the reverse strand, counting down.
CCAGCCGATGACGATCCACGCCGGGCACTCCGCCGAGACCGGCCCGTCTCCACAGACCCAGCAGGTGATCTACCGGACCCACTCGCTCAACAAGCTGGAGATCGTGGCCCGCATCCTGCAGGCAGACGGTCGCGGGCTCACGATGATCTTCACCCGTACCAAGCGGAACGCCGACCGGGTGGCCGAGGACCTCGACTTCCGGGGCTTCGCGGTGGCGGCGGTACACGGCGACCTCGGCCAGGGCGCCCGGGAGCGGGCGCTGCGGGCGTTCCGGGCCGGGAAGATCGACGTCCTGGTCGCGACCGACGTGGCGGCCCGCGGGCTGGACGTGTCGGGCGTGACCCACGTGATCAACTACGACTGCCCCGAGGACCCCGACACGTACACGCACCGGATCGGCCGTACCGGCCGGGCGGGCGCCACCGGCGTGGCGGTCACCTTCGTCGACTGGGAGGACATGCCGCGCTGGCGGCTGATCGACAAGTCGATGGGCATGGACCTGCCCGATCCGCCCGAGACTTACCACACGTCGCCGTGGCTGTTCACGGACCTGGCCATCCCGACGTCCGTCACCGGTACCCTGCCGACCGCGGACCGGACCCGGGCCGGCCTGTCGGCCGAGGTCGAGGAGGACTTGGGCGGCGGTCACGGCCGGGGTCGGCCGGCCGGCGGTGGCCGGGGCCGGTCGCGCCGCCGGGGTGCCTCCCCGGGGCCGGCGTCCGGCGGGGATTCCGCCGCCGACCCGGCCGAAGCTCCGGCGCGCAGCCGGGAGCGGCGGCGCCGCCGGGCCGGCGAGACCGTCAGCGGTCCGGCCGCGACCGGTGGCTCCACTGTGGACACGGCGGTGGCGTCGCCGGCCGGCGACGAGTCGGATCCGGCGAGGCCGAAGCGCCGCCGTCGCCGCCGCGGTGGTTCGCGGGGCGCCGGTACCGGTGGCGGAGAGGCCGCCGCGAGCGCGACGGAGTGACCCGCCCCGGTTGGGTACCCGAGACCAACCGGGATCAGTAGCCGGGTGACCGGCTGGCGGGCGTGTGCCAGGCTGGCCGGCGTGGAGACCGCTCAGGAAGTCCTGATCGCGCTGGCCCGCCGGTACTCCTTCGGCGACGTCGCCGCGCTCGTCGCGGCCGGAGCCGCCGGTGCCAGCCTGACCACCCGGGACGGCGCGCAGATCGACCAGCTCTGCGCGTTCGGTCAGCGGCTGCTCGACCTGGACGCCGAGGACTTCGGCAACCCCGACGCGGCCACCGACGCCAACTCCGACCACTCCTTCGCCGACCGGGTGCGCGGCGACGCGGTACCCGAGGCCCTGCTCGCGCGGGCCGTCGACTGCCGGATGCCGCAGCACCCGCGGGAGCGGCGGCGCGGGGCGCTGGGCAGTCTGCGGCCCGCATTCGGCCTGCTGCTTGAGGTGATCGACGCGCGCTGGCGGCGGCGGGAGACCGCGGGGCTGGTGGCCGCCGTACACATCACCAGCGAGTACCTGCCGTTGCTCGTGTGGGAGCGGGTCCTCGGCCACGCCGGGGACCCGGCCCGGTTGCCGGCACAGGTCACCGGCCAGGGCAGCGCCTGGGGCGACTTCGACGACGAGAGCTGCCCGCACACCCGGGCGGAGAAGGCCGCCGCGGGCCACGCCCGGCGGGCCGAGCACGACTCCGTCGCCGGTTGGCGGTCGTACCTCGACCGGCAGCACAGCCACGTGGCCCACGCGATTGCCGCTAATTGGCATGATCGTTTAGGCCGACCAAGGCAGACGAACCGCGCCCCGGGTTGCGCTCAGGGCGGGTTGCGCTAGGCGGTTACGGCGTCGGTGTTGGCGTCGGAATAACCGATCCGATCGCCCCCGCGAACACGACCCAAACCGAGAGGATGACGGCAGGGGCGACACCGACGTAGCCGGTGACCAGTCCGGCCACCGCCTGGCCATGCCCACCCTTGTTCGTCTTCTTGATGTCCGACAGTGCCAGGTGACCGAAGATCACGGCCAGGATGGACGGAATCCCGAAAGTGAAGCACAGACACAGGGTCAGGCCAACGATGCCGAGCACCATGGACGCGGTGGCCATGCCCGAGCTTGGACGCTGCGGCTGCTGAACGACGATGACCTGCGGCGGCTGCGGCTGCTGGTAGGGCGGCATGGGCATAGTCTGCGGGTAGTACGGGGTCGGGCTCGTCGGCGGCCCACTCATCGGCAGCGGGTAGGGCGGCATCGGGTGGGTCGGCGGCAACTGCGGCGGGTACGGCGGCGGTACGGGCGCGGCGGGCCGGCCGAGCGGTTCCGTGCGTGGCGCCCAGCTCGTCGGGTCCTGGTCGTACGGGGAAGCCATCCGCACAGTTTGGCCCAGCCTGTCCAGGGAGTGACATGACCGATCGGTCAATATCAGTAGACAAAGGACCCGGCGAGGAACACACCCCGGCAGAGCAGAAGAAATGCCCGCTAGTTGGCGTGATCGTTTAGACCAAGCTCGCAGACGAAACCGCCCGCCCCGAGGCTCCTCGGGGCGGGCGGGTTTCTGTTGGGGCTAAAGACTTCTGGCGACCAGGTTCGTTGCCGGTACAGGTATCCCGACCTCACCCGCCCAACGGTCAGCGACCGCTACGGCGGCCTCGCATGCGTCGTCTTCGCTGTCAGCCTCAACGATCAAGCTGACCTCGGTGTACCCCGGACCGCCCTTGCTGCCACAGGTCAACACGCCGGCCCACGTGACGCTGTCGTCCGCGAACTGAGTAACCGGCCCGTGCTCCTCGGCCATCGTCCCGTCGTACGTCAGGCCAATTGCCCACTTCATCGCGCATCCCGTTTCCTTGCTGCGTAAGGCTTTCCGACGCTACTGCAATGGACGACCGTAGAAACACAACGGTGCGCCCGTGTAGCGGTCGGTGTACCCGCCGACGTTGTAGCACGTGGTGGTGTTGATGCTGCCGGCCGGCCCCGGCGGTCCCTGTAGGCCCATCGGTCCCTGCGGTCCACTCAGCCCTGCGGGACCAGCGGAGCCAGCGGGACCAGGCTTTCCGTCCTTGCCAGGGTGCGCGCCGAGGTAGCCGCCGAGCACTCCCCCGCCCATGCCCAGTAGTAGCGCGGCGACCAGGACGGCCACGGCAGCGGGCCAGGACAGCGACACCCCCCGGCGAGGCGGTACGGACATCGGTGCCGTGATCGGTGCGACCATCGGCGATATCGGTGCAGTCGGACCGGTGTACGGCGGTACGGGACCGGTCGGCGTCGGTGTGTCCACGGGTGTGTCTCCTTCAACTCTGTTGCCCTGTAAACGATTCAGCGCGTGCCAGCGCTCCCGTTCGTTGTGCCAGCGCTCACGCGCGTTCATCGCGGCACGGCGGGCGGTCATCGAGACTGCGCCATATCGTCGCACCAGGCCGCTACTGCGGTCGCTATCCGTTGGGTGCGCGAGGTCGGCAGTGTCCAGGGACCAGGCCAGCGACACCCGGGCGGCCTTGACCGCCTAGGACATCCGCCCGACGCTGGTAGGCATGCCGCCGGCAGTCGAACGCATTCCGTCGAACCCGCGGTAATGACCCAGGACGGCTTCCCGCTGCCCGGGCTGCCCAGCCTGTTCAGCGCCCTGGCCGGCGCCCGGGTGACACCCGACACGATCCTGGCCGATACGGCCGATGCGC
>CAZYCD010000153.1:0-11253 GCA_964645345.1 uncultured Micromonosporaceae bacterium | reverse complement strand
GCCATCAAGATCGGTACCGTCGGCCGGCCGCTGCCCGGGGTCACCGTCCGGCTGGCCAACGACGGGGAGATCCTCATCCGCGGCGACCTGGTCTTCCGCGGGTACTGGAACAACCCCGAGGCGACCGCCGAGGTACTCGACGAGGACGGCTGGTTCCACTCCGGTGACCTCGGCGAGCTGGACGAGGACGGGTACCTGAAGATCACCGGCCGGAAGAAGGAGATCATCGTGACCGCCGGCGGCAAGAACGTCGCCCCGGCGGTACTGGAGGACCGGCTGCGGGCCCACCCCCTGGTCAGCCAGTCGATGGTCGTCGGCGACCGGCAGCCGTTCATCGCGGTACTGGTCACCATCGACGAGGAGGCGTGGCCGACGTGGCTGGCGGAGGCCGGGCTGCCGGCCGGCTCGTCGGTCGAGGAACTGCGCGAGCACCCGGCGCTGCGCGAGCAGATCCAGTCCGCGGTGGACGCCGCCAACTCCGCCGTCTCGCACGCCGAGGCGATCAAGGAGTTCCGGATCCTGCCGCGCGACTGGTCCGAGGAGACCGGCGAGATCACGCCGTCGCTCAAGGTGAAGCGCAACGTCGTGCTCAAGCAGTACGCGGACGAGATCGCGGCGATCTATGGCGGGTAGCGGCGGAGGTCGCCGGGCAGCGGCCGCAGAGTACGAGCCGGAACGTGCGGCGCGGCCCTGGAGCGCGCCGCGCCTGATCACCGTGATCGCCCGCTTCGCCCTGCTGGTCATGGTCGGCGTGCTGTCCGTCACGGCGACCCACGACGCCTCGTCCGTGGTGTGGGCGGTGCTGCTGGCGATTGCCTCGGTACCGGCGATGCTCGCGCCACGCCACCCGGTACTCGGGCCGGTGACCCGGTTCGCCGAGGTCCTGATCACCTGCCTCGGAACCGGAGTGGTCGTGGCCCACGCGGCCGGCGGCACTTCCCCGTTCGTCGGTGGCGCCGCCGCCCAGGCGACCCTGCCGTACCTGCTGGTACCCCTGATCTCGGCGACCCTGTACCAGCGGTACCGCGAGGCCGCCGTGCTGTTCGGCGTGGGGGTGCTCCTCCTCGCCGGCGTGGGCGCCGCCAACCACCACCTGACCGACCACTCCTATGTCGTCGTCACCGTCCAGTGGCTGCTGCTGGTCGGGATCGCCACCGATGTCACCGCCAACCTCCAGCGCGAGCTGCACGAACGGCCGGAGCGGCCGCAGCCGTACGCGGAGGCGACCCGGCTGCTGACCCAGCTGCGCAGCGTCGCCCGCCAGCTGCCGGGCGCCACCCTGGATCCGCGCGGGCTGGCCGAGCACCTGCTGGACGAGGTCCGCGCGGTGGCACCGGCCGACCGCGCCGCGGTGCTGTCCGCCGGCGGCGGCTCACGGCTGGTGGTACTGGCGCAGGCCGGGGTCGACCACATCGACTGGGAGACCAGCCTCGACCTGGACACGGCCGTCGCCGACGCCTGGGCCAGCCAGCAGCTGCAGGTCGCCAACCGGTCGCAGGCCAGGTCCCGGCCCGCCGGGGACGTGTCGGCGCTGGTGGTACCGCTGCTGGCCGGGGTACGGACGGTGGGGCTGCTGGCCATCGAGGCGGACCGGCCGGGCGCTTACCCCCTGCCGGTACGGGACCGGGTCGCCGCCCTGACCGCGCCCGCCGCGCTGCGCCTGGAGGCGGCGCTCCTGTTCGACGAGGTGCGTTCGCTGGCCACCACGGAGGAGCGGCAGCGGCTGGCCCGGGAGATCCACGACGGGGTGGCCCAGGAGCTGGTCATGGTCGGGTACGGCATCGACAACGCCCTGGCGGTACTGCCGGGCGACGTCGAGGACGCCAGCGAGGAGCTGCGTACCCTGCGCCGCGAGGTCACGCGGGTGATCACCGAACTGCGGCTGTCCCTGTTCGAGCTGCGCACCGAGGTCGACCGGCACGGCGGGCTGACCGCCGCGATCGCCGAGTACGCGCGCACGGTCGGCGCCTCGGGCGGGCTGCGGGTGCACCTGTCGCTGGACGAGTCCACCGCCCGACTGCCCTCGGCGGTCGAGGCTGAACTCCTGCGCATCGCCCAGGAGGCGATCACCAACGCGCGCAAGCACGCGGGTGCGAGCAACCTATGGGTCACTTGTGTCGTGGATCCGCCATTTGCCCAAGTCGAAGTGTCGGATGACGGTCACGGCATAGCTGACCAGCGGCCCGACGGCCGCTACGGTCTTGCAATCATGGCGGAAAGAGCGGAACGTATCCGGGGCCGTCTGGAGATCAGTCCTCGGCAGCCGAACGGGACCACGGTCGCGGTAGCGCTGGGCACGCCACTGCGCCGCGGTGCCGCGGCAGTGTAAGCGTTCTGTAACGGCGGGTGCCGGCCGAACGATAGAAACTGTCGACTCGGCTTCTGGACTGGCATGATCGGCGCAGCCCCGCCTGTGACGATCACGCTCGACCCACGAGCGCGATCAGTCACTCGGCCAACGAAGGGAAGCACAACAGGTATGTCCACCAACGCGACCTCGACCACCCGCACCAAGGTTCTGCTGGTCGACGACCACGACCTGATCCGGAAGGGCCTGCGGCACGCCTTCGAACGCGACCGCCAGTTCGAGGTCGTCGGTGAGGCGGCGACGGCGGCCGAGGCGGTACGGCAGGCCGGTGCGCTCCAGCCCGACGTTGTGATCATGGACCTCCGGCTGCCCGACGGCAGCGGCCTGGAGGCGACCCGCGCGCTGCGCAAGTCGAGCAACACGATGGGCATCGTGGTGCTGACCATGTACGCGGGCGACGACCAGCTCTTCGGTGCGCTAGAGGCGGGCGCCAGCGCGTTCGTACCCAAGACCGCCCCGGCGGACGAGGTGGTGGCCGCCGCCCGGCACGCGGCCAGCGCGCCGAGCGCCTTCACCGCGGCGGACCTGGCCGAGGCGATGAAGCGCCGGCTGGCTCCGACCGGCCCTCAACTGTCCCCCCGCGAGGGCCAGGTCCTGCGGCTGCTCGCGGACGGGATGAGCGTCGCCGGCATCGCCAAGCAGCTGTTCGTCAGCGAGTCGACGGCCAAGACCCACATCTCGAAGCTGTACGAGAAGCTCGGCGCGGCCAACCGTGCCCAGGCGCTGATGACCGCGCTGCGGCTCGGGCTGCTAGAGGCCCCAGACGCGCCGACGTTCTGAACCGCGTCCCGCCCGGCTAATTGCCGGCGGGGACCCGTGGGCTCATCGGGCGGTTGGTGAACCGACGGAACGCCAGGTACGCCTCGCAGCCGAGGCACAGCCCGAACGCCGCGTTGAGGAACGCCGCGATCAGCGCGAAGCCGGCGAAGACCAGGCCGACCGGCGCCACGCCGGCCAGGTAGCCCACGGCCGCGACCAGCGTGAAGATCAGGCCGACGAGCTGCGCGAAGCGGACCGGCGCCGCCGGCTCCAGCTCGGCAGGCCGGCCGAGCCGGGGCGCGAGCAGGGCCCGGTAGAGCATGCCGTAGGGCGCGTGGCGCGGTGACCACGCGGAGACGGCGAAGACGGCCGCCTGGGCCAGCGCGAGCCAGCCGGAGCCGGTCGCCAGGATGGCGATCAGTACCAGGGTGGTGACGGCCGCGGCGAACCGCGGTCCACGAGGGTCGAGCAGCATGAAGCCTCCTTGAGGGGTACCGGCGACGGACGGGGAATCGTCAGCCGGTACAGAGGCACGCCGCGACACGGCAGAGGTCGACCGCGCGGCGCTGGGTGAGCAGCGTCCTGACGGCCCGGCTCATCGCCCGACCGCCTCTGCGGTGAGGCTCCCGACGGCGGCGGCCAGCCCCGCCGGGGTCGGCGCGCCGGTGAGCCGGAACGCGATGCGGCCCTCCGCGTCCACGACCAGTACCGTCGGGGTCCGCCAGACGCCAAGCGCCCGGACCTCGTCGAGGTGGCCCTCGGCGTCCACCTCCAGGTGCGCCACGTCGTCCCGCTGGTCGGCGAGGTCCGCGCAGATCCGGCGGGCGACCCGGCACGGCGCGCAGAATGCCGAGGAGAACTGCAGCAGCGTTACCGGGGTACCGGCGGCCACGCCGAGGCGGGACAGCGCCTCGGCCTCCGCGCCGACGGTGGCTGGCAGGTCCGGCGGCAGCGCGACCAACCGGCCGTTGCGCCGCCGCCACCAGAGGCCGAACACGCTGGCGACCGCCAGGGCGGCGATCGCCACCAGCAGTCCCGTCAGCGCGGAGGAGCCCACGGGTACACCGTGCCACGCGCTGGCGCGAAGCGGTATGAGTTCCCGATCACCGGACGGGTTCGAGCAGCTCACCCATACGCGCGGCGAGCCGGTCCCAGCCCCACTCCGCCTCGACCCAGGCCCTGCCCGCCCGGCCCATCCGGCGGGCGAGGTCCCGGTCGGCGAGCAGGGTGGCCACCCGGTCGGCGATCGCGGCCACGTCCCGGCCCGGTACCACGAAGCCCGTCTCGCCCTCCCGGACCGCGTCCGGCGCCCCGCCCGAGTCGCCGGCCACGACGGGCAGCCCGGTCGCCGACGCCTCCAGGTAGACCATGCCGAGTCCCTCGACGTCCAGCCCGGCCTTGCGGGTACGGCAGGGCATCGCGAACACGTCCCCGGCGGCGAAATGCGCCGGTACCTCGGCCCAAGGCACCTCCCCGGTGAACACCACCCGGTCGTCGACGCCCACCGAGGTGGCCAGCCGGCTCAGCCGGTCGGCGTCCGGTCCCGCGCCGACGACCAGCAGGACGGCGTCCGGTACCCGACGGTGGACCTCCGGCAGGGCGCGGATCAGCATGTCCTGGCCCTTGCGTGGGACAAGCCGCGACACGCACACCACTACGGGGCGGTCGGCCAGCCGGTACCGGTCGCGGACGGCGGAGCCGTCGGCCGAGGGGTGGTACGCGTCGAGGTCCACCCCCGGAGCGAGCCGGACGAGTTCGGTACGCCGGCCGAGCGCCGGGGCGAGCCGCCTGCGGAAGTACTCGGCGAGGTAGGTGACCACGTCGACCCCGTCGCCGATGCGGTGCAGCAGCGCCCGGGCACCGGGCAGGGCGGCCCACCCCGCCTCGTGACCGTGGGTCTGGGCGACCGCGCGCCGGACCCCCGTGCGCCGGCGCAGCCCGTCGGCGAGCAGCCCGAGCGGGGCGGCCGCGCCGAACCAGACGGTGTCGCAGTCGTGCGCCCTGGCCAGCGCGGCCGCTCGGCGCCCGACCGCCGGGGTGGGCAGCAGCATGCCGGTGTCCTCGCGGACCACTTCGAACGGCTGCTCGGCGTCGAACTTCGCGGCCCTGCTCCGGTCCCCGGGTGGCCAGGTGGAGGCGTAGACGACCACCGAACCGGGCGGCTGTCGCACCGCGAGGTTGTGCACGAACACCTGGATGCCGCCGGGCCGGGGCGGGAAGTCATTCGTGACCAGGAGGGTCTTCGTCAACGCAGCCCCCGCGCGTACGCCCGGGCCGCCGCCATCCGCTCCACAGTGGACGGATGGCTGGCGAACAGCAGGTACTCCAACCGGTTCGGGTCCGGGTCGGAAAGGTTCACTGTGGACAGTCGTTGCTGCATCGCGGCGAAAGTCGCCGGATCGCCGGTCAGCGCCAGGGCGTGGGCATCGGCCCGCGCCTCGACCCGGCGGGACATCAGGTTCTGCGCCGGGCCGGCGACCAGCCCGGCGACCGCCGCGACCGCGAGCAGCAGCGCGAGCGAGCGCGGCTCGGCGATGCTGTCGACACCGGCCTGGCGGAGCAGCCCGGTCCACGAGCCGAGCAGGTACAACGCCACGACCGAGGCCGCGGCGCCGAGCGCGCCCAGGGCGGTACCGGCGAGCACGTCCCGGTCCTTGGCGTGGCCCAGTTCGTGGGCGACCACGCTGCGTACCTCGGCCGGGTCGGCCTGCTCGAGCAGGGTGTCGTAGACGACGATGCGGCGGGTCGGGCCGAGTCCCGAGACGTAGGCGTTGACCGACCGCGTACGCCGGGACGCGTCGGCCACCAGGACGTCCCTGACCGGTACCCCGTCCCGGTCGGCCAGCGCGATCAACTCGGAGCGCAGCGGACCGTCGGGCATCGGGGTGAACTTGTTGAAGATCGGCTCGACCAGTACCGGCAGCACGAAGGACAGCAGTACCACCAGGCCGGCGGCGCCCGCCGCGCCCCACGCCCACCACCAGCGCGGCACGTACCGGGCCAGGGCGTAGAAGCCCAGCAGTGCCAGGCCGCCGAGCACGACACTGACGGCGTACCCCTTGAGCACGTCGACCGCCCAGCCGCCCCAGCCCTGCGTGGACAGTCCGTACCGGTGGACGACCACGTGCCGCCAGGCCGCGAACGGCAGCGTGACCAGGGAGCCGAGCAGTACCACGGCCAGCCCCCCGACGACGGCCCGGACGGCCCAGTGCCCGCCGAACAGGGCCACCACCCTGGCGCCCAGCGGGGTGAGTCCGAGCGCGAGGGTGGCGAGCAGCCCCACCAGCATCGAGCCGTAGCTGACCGGGCGCAGGTCGGCGTGGAAGGCGCGGCCCCGGCGCACCGCGTCGGCGGGCAGTTCCCGGAGGGCGTCGCGTTGGTCGGCACGGGGGGCCGGCGGGGTGTGCCACGGCACGAGGAGCGCCGCGGCCAGTCCGGCCACCGCCACGAGCAGGACCAGGACGAGCACGGCACACTGCCGCGGCGTCATCGCCGCCCGTCCACGGTGCCCATCCGGCCATCGTAGTGGCCGCACCGCGCCGGGCCCGCCGGCGGTGTTGGGGCCGGGACGGGCGAGGCGGGAGCCGAGCGGGTCAGGCGGCCCGGGGCGGCCGGGGCTTGGAGGGGTTCACCAGGCGTAGCCGCGGCACCATGCCGGCGTCGGCCAGGACGGCCAGCGCGCGCCGCTCCGACTCGTCCAGCTCCACCCCGCTCGGGGGCGCCCCGAGCAGCACACTCACCACGCAGCCGGCGCACGCCGACCCGCGGACCTCGCAGTTGTCGCAGTCAACGACCATGCACGCAAGGTAGCGCCGGGGTACGACAGAAATGCCTCACGCGCGGGCCAGGCGGCGGATCAGCGTCGTCGAGCCGAGCGGGTACGCGCCGTGCCGCCGTACCCCGTCGGCGACCTCCCTGTCCGAGGAGATCACCACGACCGGCCGGCCCGCCGGCTCGGCCCGTACCAGCCGGCGGATCAGCTCGTCGGCGGTCTCCCCCTTGCGGGAGAACAGCACCCGCACGCCGCGCGGCGCCGGCGGCAGCCCGACCATCCGCTCCGCGCCGTCGAAGACCACCGTGACCTCGGCTCCGGTCTGCGCCGCGATCCCGCCCAACCCGCTGACCAGCCGGGTGCGCTGCTGCTCCAGCGGGATCTCCGCGTACCCGGTCTTCGTCACGTTGTACCCGTCAACCACCAGGTGCGCCTTGGGCAGCGCGAGGAGCTGGTCGAGCCGGGCGGGGTCGTCGGCGGCCAGCGCCCGGGCGGTACCCGTGTCGGCACCGGCCGGTCTCCCGGCGGCCTCGGCGGCGACGAGATCGGCCGGCAGCACCGTGGTGGGTTCCAGCGCCAGCTCGCGGCGTAGCCCCTGGGCGGCCTGGCCGATCGTCTCCAGCAGCAGCCACAGCCGCGCGTCGTCGACCTGCCGGGCCTCCTTGGCGGTCTGCCGGGTGGCCCCGGCGGCCTCCTGCGCCTCGGCCAGCCTGGCCCGCAGCCGGCGCGTCTCGGCGTCGTGGTCGGCGTTCTGCCTGGCCAGCCGGCCGCGCTCGGTCGCCAGGAGCTCGGTGGCCCGCCGCTCGCGGGCCTGCAGGTCGCGTACCGACCGGTGCAGCGCCCGGTTCTCCTCGCGCAGGCCGGCGGCCTCCTCGCGCAGCCGGGCCAGCTCGTCGCGCAGCTTGTCCGCCTCGACCCGGGCCACCGCCCGGTCGTGCTCGGCGCGCGCGACCCGCTGGTCGGCGTCCCTGACCAGGTCTGCGATCGCCGCGCTGTCCGCCTCCGCGCGCACGGTCGCGCCGGCCGCCTCGACGAGCTCCAGCCAGCCGGCCGGGCGGGCGAGGTACGCCAGGGCGGCGACGTCCACCGGATCGGCCGCGGCCGGGGCGACGCCCTCCGCCACGGCCGCGCCGAGGTCACCGGTGTCGGCGAGCACCTTCGCCGTGACCCGCTGCCGGAACAGCGCGTCCGCGGCGAGCTGGGCGGCGATGGCCGAGCCGCCGAGCCGGGCCCGCCGGTTGGGCGCGAACCGGGCCACCCGGCGCAGCGCGGTGGGCACCTCGTCCAGGGCCATCGCGGTCAGGGCGGCCGAGGCCAGCACGATCACCCGCTGGCGTACCGCCTCCGGCAGGCTGGGCTCAACCGCCTCCTCGTCCGCTTCGTCCGCCCCGACGGCGTCCTGGGCGGGCACAGTCGACACCGGCTCCTCGATCATCTGGAGCTCGTCGTCGGGTACCTGCGCGGACATCTGTCAAGTGTCGCATCGTCGACCCACTCGGCGCCCCTCAGAACTGTCGTACCCCGCTCCTACCGTCCGTCTGTGCCGCCGATCTTCGTCCAGCAGACGATTGATGGCCTCCTCGACGACCCCGAGGCCCGGTCCCTGTTCGCCACGACGTTCGTCGTCGTCGACCTGGAGACCACCGGCGGAGCCCCGGACGGCGGCGGGATCACCGAGATCGGCGCGGTCAAGGTCTGCGGCGGGGAGGAGCTGGGCGAGTTCGGTACCCTGGTCAACCCGGGGTCGCCGGTACCGCCGTTCATCACCGTGCTGACCGGCATCACCGAGGCCATGCTCGCGCCCGCCCCCCGGCTGGCCGAGGTGCTGCCGGCGTTCCTGGAGTTCGCGCGGGGCTCGGTCTGGGTGGCGCACAACGCGCCGTACGACGTCGGGTTCCTCAAGGCCGCCTGCGCGCGGTACGGGTACCCGTGGCCGAAGCCGAAGGTACTCGACACGGCCGCGCTGGCCCGGCGGGCGCTGACGGCCGACGAGGTACCCAACCGGAAGCTCGGCACGCTGGCGGCTTACTTCCGCACCCGGGTACCCAACCACCGGGCGCTGCACGACGCCCGGGCCACGGTCGACGTGCTGCACGCGCTGTTCGCCCGGCTCGGCGGCCACAAGGTGTTCACCGTCGGCGAGGCGATCGAGTTCGCCCGGGCGGTCACCCCGACCCAGCGGCGTAAGCGCCACCTGGCCGAGGGGCTGCCGGACACGCCGGGCGTCTACGTCTTCCGGGCCATCGACGACCGCCCGCTCTACGTGGGCACCAGCCGGGGCATCGCGACCCGGGTGCGCTCCTACTTCACCGCCGCCGAGAAGCGGGCGCGGATCTCGGAGATGCTGGCCGCGGCGGTCCGGGTCGAGGCGATCGAGTGCGCGCACGCGCTGGAGGCGGAGGTACGCGAGCTGCGCTTGATCGCCGCGCACAAGCCGCCGTACAACCGGCGGTCGAAGTTCCCCGAGCGAGTGCACTGGCTCAAGCTGACCGACGAGGCGTACCCGCGGCTGTCGCTGGTACGGCAGTTGGCCGACGACGGCGCCACGTACCTCGGGCCGTTCGCCTCGTCGAAGACCGCCGAGGCGGCGGCCGCGGCGGTCTACGACGCGCTCCCGCTGCGCCAGTGCGCCCAGCGGCTGTCCGCCCGCACGCCGAGCCCGGCCTGCGCCCTTGCCGAGCTGGGCCGCTGCCCGGCACCGTGCGAGCACCGGATCTCCGTGCCGGAGTACGACGCGGTGGCCGCCGCGCCGTTCCGCACGGCGACCTCGGGCGACCTCGGCCCGCTGGTCGAGCGGCTGCTGGCCCGGATCGGGGCGCTGGCCGGCGACCGGCGCTTCGAGGAGGCGGCCGCGGTGCGCGGGCGGCTCGGCTCGCTGCTGCGGGCCGTCATCCGCATGCAGCGGCTGCGCTCCCTGACCGGGATCGCCGAGCTGGTCGCCGCCCGCCCGGCCGCCTCGGGCGGCTGGCAGCTGGCGATCGTCCGCCATGGACGGTTGGTGGCGGCCGGGGTGTCACCGCCGCGGGTACACCCCCGGGCCACGATCGACATGCTGCTGTCGACCGCCGAGACGGTGCTGGCCGGGCCGGGTCCGACGCCGTGCGCGAGCGCGGAGGAGACCGAACGGGTACTGGCCTGGCTGGAGCAGCCCGATGCGCGACTGGTACGGGTATCGGATGGTTGGTACCTTCCGGCCTCCGGTGCCGCCCGGTACCGGGGCCTTCTGACCAAGATCGAACAGGCCCCCACTCATCCTTATGTGCAGCATCAACTGCCCGATCGGTCACCGAAACCCTTACTAGGCTAGAAGGCGACACGGCGACGCGGACCCGGGCAGGGGGTGCATGGTGGACCTGACCGCAGGTCCGTTCGGCGCGCCGGTCACCGCGCGCGACCCGGGTAGCCCCGATGGCCGGTTGTCCAGCCGGCTGCGCGCGATCCTGCCCTGGCAGAGCAGCGCGGCCGACCCGGTCGCCGACCTCGTCCGCGCGCACAAGCACATCCACTCGCAGGCCGACTCCGGGCTGGTGCGCCGCGCGTACGCGATCGCCGAGCGGATGCACCGCGGCCAGATGCGCAAGAGCGGCGAGCCCTACATCACCCACCCACTGGCGGTCGCGCACATCCTGGCCGCGCTGGGCATGGACACCACCACCCTGGTCGCCGCCCTGCTGCACGACACCGTCGAGGACACCAGCTACACGCTGCCCCAGCTGCGCTCCGACTTCGGCCCGGAGGTCGCGCTGCTGGTCGACGGCGTGACCAAGTTCGACAAGGTCTACTTCGGCGACATCGCCGAGGTCGAGACGATCCGCAAGATGCTCATCCGGGCCGGCCGGGACGTGCGGGTACTCGTGATCAAGCTCGCCGACCGGCTGCACAACATGCGTACCCTCGACGCCCGCTCCCCTGCCTCGCGCACCCGCATCGCCTCGGCGACCCAGGAGGTCCTGGTGCCGCTGTGCGACCGGCTCGGCATCCAGGCGCTCAAGCGCGAGCTGGAGGACTCGGTCCTGCTCAACCTGGAGCCCGACTCGTACGCCGCGATCGACGAGCACGTGCGCAACCGGCCCGACTGGCTGTCCTATCTGGACACTGTGATCGGGACCCTTCAGCCGCGGCTGGCCCGCGGCAAGGTCACCGCAACCGTCTCGGCGCGCCCCCGGCACTACTACTCGATCTGGAAGGACACCGAGGCCAGCGGCCGGGCCCAGCCGAACGAGCTGCCCCGGATCGTGATCGTGGTGGACGGGCCGCAGACCGACTGCTACGCGGCGCTCGGCACGGTACACACGACCTGGCGCCCGGTACCGGGGCGGTTCAAGGACTTCATCGCCTCGCCGAAGAACAACCT
>CAZYCD010000152.1:0-11342 GCA_964645345.1 uncultured Micromonosporaceae bacterium | reverse complement strand
TGACGCCGAGCTGAGCCATCGAGAACTGCACGCCGGACGACTTCGCGATCATGAATGTTGCGGCCGCGGTGCCCGGGCCGCCGAGCACCAGGGCGAAGGTGCCGATGAACTCGGCAACGAGCTTGCGTGGAAGGGTCACTTCAGCCATAACTAAGCCCACGGCGCCGGACTGGTGAGCCGCGGGCCTCACCTCCCTCGGGCGAGGCTGGAATTTGGAGACTCTGTTCGGAAGAGCCGAACAGCGTTTCGCAGAAGTTTCCGCCGCGCGGGTACCGGTGTCAATAGGCGGCCGGAAAGGTGGCGCGGGAGGCGTCAGCGCGTCGACGGCGGGCGCTCGCGGTCGCGGCGCAGCAGCGGCAGCACGTACCAGAGCCCGACGTAGAACCCGGTGACCCCGGCGGCCAACCCCGCTGCCCAGCCGACCCCGGAGACCACGTCGACCACCAGCAGCACGCTGCCGACCACGGCGACCAGCAGGCAGGCCAGGCCGAGCTGGGCCAGCACCGAGGCGGTGCGCACCAGCTCCGGCTTGCGGCCCTGCCGGAACAGGATGCGGTGGAAGCTGACCGGCGCGATCAGCAGCCCGGCCGCGGCCGCGGCCGCCATCAGCGTGACCAGGTAGGTGGTCTTCGCGACCGGCCCGACTCCTCCGAACCGGTTGGTGAACGGGAGGGTCAGCAGGAAGGCGAACAGGATCTGCACCCCGGTCTGCGCCACCCGCAGCTCCTGGAGCAGCTCCACGAGGTTGCGGTCCCAGCGCTCCAGCGGGGTCTCGTCCCGGCCGTCCCTGGCCCTGCCGTCCTGGCCGGCCCTGCGCTCCGGTCCTCCGCCGATGCCTTGCGTCGACATCAAGGGAGCATACGGCCGGACGGACCGGGGCGCCGCCGTCGCGCCGACCGCGAGGCGGCGCCCCGATCCTGACTCACTGATCAGTGTGGAAGCTGCCACACCTGGTTGGCCGCACCGGAGCAGTCCCAGATCTCCAGCTGGGTACCGTTCGCGGTGTTGCCGCCCGGCACGTCCAGGCACCGCCCCGAGTTGGGGTTCAGCAACGAACCGTTGGCCTGCGCGCTCCAGACCTGCGCGCCGGTACCGTTGCAGTCCCACAGCTGGATGAGCGTGCCGTTGGCGGTACCGCTGCTGGTCACGTCCATGCACTTGCCGAGGGCGGACAGGCTGCCGTTCGCATTGACGGTCCACTGCTGGGCGCCGGTACCGTTGCAGTCCCACAGCTGGATGTGCGTGCCGTTGGCGGTGTTGCTGCTGGAGATGTCCACGCACTTGCCGGCCAGGCCCGTGATCGGCCCGGTCGGGGTGGGCGGCGGCTGGCTGCCACCGCCGTTCGCGTAGACCTCCAGTTCGTAAATGCGCGCCGCGTTGTTGCCGTTGTTGGTCGGCGTGGTCACCGTCAGCCGCACGTACCGGGCGCTGCGGGTGGCGATCGGGTGGTACGTGCGGCTGGCCCGCGAGCCGCTCACCGTCACCGCCGTGCTCCAGGTCGCGTTGTCGGTGCTCGTCGCGATGGTGAACGCCCCGGTGTTCCAGCCGGTCGTCTCGCCCCCGAGCCCGGCGTGCTTGACCACGAACGACGCCACGTTCTGCGCCGAGCCGAGGTCGACGGTCAGCGTGGCGCCCGCCACGGTCGAGCACCACTTGCTGTTGTTCGCCAGGCTGCCGTCCACCGCCTTGTCGCTGCTCTCGCTGGGGGCGCACGCCGCGGACGCGGTGGTCGGCGTGTTCAGGGCCAGATCGGTACCCAACGAGGGCGCCGCGGCCGGTGGGGTGAACCCGTCGTTGAAGGACGGCGGTACGTCTGCCGCGCCGGTACCCCAGGCGCTCGGCGAGCCGGCCATGGTGTAGGACAGCGTGCCGCCGGCCGCCAGGTCCGGGTACCGGACGTAGTTGTGCGTGGTACCGGAGCCGTTGACAGACAACGACTGCACGTACGGGCCGGAGCCGGAGGCGTTGATGGTGACGTTGCCGGCCGACCGCTGGATGAGGATGGACGGGAAGGACGCTCCGTGCAGGGCCAGGGTGTCCGCGCCCGGAGTCGCCGGGTACATGCCCATGGCTGCCCACACGTACCAGGCGGACGTGGCGCCGAGGTCGTCGTTGCCGGGCAGCCCACCGGGGGCGGTGTTGAACCCGTCGCTCATCACCTTGTGCACCGCGTCGGCGGTACCCGACGGGTGCGCGGCGAAATTGTAGGCCCACGGCACCGCGTGCTCGGGCTCGTTGCCGATGTAGAAGTACGGCGTGGTAAGCCCGCCGTTGACCTGGGTGAAGTGGTGGTCGAGCCGCTGGATCGCGGTCGGCGCGCCGCCCATCAGGTTGATGATCCCGGCCTGGTTGTAGGTGACCATCCACGTGTACTGCGCGGCGTTGCCCTCGGTGTACCCGGTCGGGCTCGCCGGGTCCACCGGCCACGTCCACGTGCCGTCGGAGTTGTGCCGGGTGACGTAGGAGGAGTCGGTGTTGAACGTGTTGATCCACCACTGCGCGCGGGTGATGTAGGTGGTGTACTTCGTCGTGTCGCCCAGCGCCCGCGCGAACTGTGCGACGGCGAAGTCGGACGCCGAGTACTCCAGGGAGTCCGACGGGTCCTCGATGACGTAGTGCCGCGACAGGTACCCGCTCTCCCGGCCGCGGATCGGGCTGCCCTGCGTGGTACCGCCGGTGCTGGACTTGTCCATAAGGGACAGTGCGGTGGCGGTGTCGAAGTTGCGTACCCCGAAGGCGTAGGCCGAGGCGACGATGATAGGCCCGGGGTCGCCGGTCATCACGAAGTCCTCGGCGTTCTCCTGCGACCACTTGGGCAGCAGCCCGCCCTGCTGGCCGTCGAGCACCATCGACTTGACCACGTCGGTCATCACGTCCGGCGCGACAAAGGCCACCAGCGCCGCCCAGGACCGGTAGATGTCCCAGCCGGAGTAGTTCTGGTAGACGGTCATCCCGCTGGCGGCGTGGGTGGCGTGGTCGAAGCCGGCGTACTGGCCGTTGACGTCGCTGGCGATGTTGGGGCTGGTGAACACGTGGTACAGCGCGGTGTAGAACTTCTGCAGGTCGGCGGTTGCCCCGCCGGAGACCTGGACGCGGTTGAGCATCGCGTTCCAGGCGCTGTCCGCGTTGCTCCGTGCGGTGTCGAAGGGTACCGACTCGGCCGCGAGATTCGCCTGCGCGTTCGCCACGCTGACGTAGGAAAGCGCGACGGTCGCCTGCACCGTGCCGTTGCCGGTGGTGTCGAACGTGACGTAGGCGCCGGTGTCGGTACCGCTGACCGAGCCGGAGCCGGCCGACACGGTACCGCCGGACCAGGTGCCGTGCCCGGTCGGGGTCCGGTCGAACTGGATGGCGAAGTAGATCGGGTAGGTCTTGGAGGAGCCGCAGAACCCGCCCGCGGTCACGTTGCCGGTGACCGTCGCCCCGTTGACGCTGACCGACCCGGAGCGGCTGCCGGTCGCGCTGCGGCTGACGTTGACGAGGAACTGGGCGCTGGTGGTACCGGGGTAGGTCAGCCGGACCACGCCGGTACGCTTCGTGGCGGTCAGCTCGACGGTCGTGGAGTACTTGTCCAGCCTGGTCTCGTAGTAGCCGGCGGCGGCCGACTCGTTGGCCTTGGTGTACCCGGAGGCGTAGCTCGTCCAGCCGCTGCCCGGCGAGGTGCCCAGTGCGCCGGTGACGGGCAGCAGGTTGAGGTCCTCGTTGTTGGGGCATCCGGCCCCGTCGAAGTGGGTCAGGCTGAAGTCCTCGACGCTGGTGTCGCTGTACCGGTACCCAGACGGGGACGCGGTCGGGGTGTCCGGGCTGAACTGCACCATGCCGAACGGCACGACGGCACCGGGGTAGGTGCTGCCGCCGGCGCCGCCACCGACCGGGTTGGGCGAGTTGCTGTCGTCGGTACCGATGAAGGGGTTGACGTACTGCGTGAGGTTGAGCGTGGCGGCGTGCGCCGGGGTACCGGCGACGGCCATGGCCGCGGCGACGAGCAGGCCGGCGGACAGTCCACTGAGGACAGTGCGGACAGGTCTTCGGGACATGACGTTCTCCTCGCGGATGGCGCGCGGAGGACCGGGACAACGTTGTCAACGGCAGCCGCCGCGGCGCCGTTGACAACGTTGCATCAGTCCATGTACAGCCATGAATAGTGGAGAGCATCGATACTGTCAAGAGTATGAACCGTTTGTCCGGGCCGGCCGGGTCGCCGGGCGGGCTCCCGGCGGCGCCCGTCCGGCCGGCTCCCGGGCGGCCGTCGGCCGGGCCGGCGGCGCGGAAGTCGCTACTCCGGCCCGGATACCACGGCCACCCGCGCCGCCTCGTCTAGCCGGTACCCGACGCCCCGTACGGTGGCGATCAGCGGCCCGGGACCCAGCTTGATCCGCAGCCGGCGGACGTGCACGTCCACGGTCCGCTCCCCGCTGACCATCTCGTAGCCCCACACCTGGCGCAGCAGTTGTCGCCGGTCGAACACCTGGCGCGGGTGGTCGCAGAAGAACGCGAGCAGGTCGAACTCGCGCCGGGTCAGCCGGATGGGCACCCCGCCCTGCAGCACGACGCGGGAGGCCAGGAAGACACGCAGCAGCCCGTCATCCGGCCCGTCGGCGACCGCGGGCCGGGTCACCACCGCCTGCCCGGTAGCGGCGGCCTGGCCGGTACCCGCCGCCGGGCCGCTCCCCGCCAGGGCGCGGAGGCTCGCGACGAGGTCGGCGGCGCCGGCCGGCAGGCGCCCGTCTGGCAGGTCGATGCGTACCGTGACGGTGACCGAGGCCGGCCGGCCGGCGGGCGGCGGTACCGGACGGACGGGGCGGGGACCGCGCGGCGCGGTACCCAGATCGTGGATCGTGGCGACCGACATGGCCTCTCCCATGGCTGTGGCGCGGAACCGGGGCAACGGATCTACCGGCCGGTACAGCCTGGGTGCGCGGAGGGCAGCGGCGAGGTCACGGTCCGAGGATACCACAATCCCTACCGATGTTGTAGGTTATTCCGCGCACCCGGCGGCCGACCGCTAGATTGACCGCGTGAACCCACTGCGGATCGGCGTGCTCGGCGCCGCCCGGATCACCCCAGCCGCGCTCATCCGCCCGGCCCGCGCCGTGCCCGGCGTCGAGGTTGCGTCCATCGCCGCCCGCGACCCGGCACGCGCCCGCGCGTTCGCCGCCCGGCACAGCATCCCCGCGGTGCACGACGACTACGCCGCGGTGCTCGCCGACCCCGACGTGGACGCCGTCTACGTGCCGCTGCCCAACGGGCTGCACGCCGAGTGGACGCTCGCCGCGCTGGCCGCCGGCAAGCACGTGCTGTGCGAGAAGCCGCTGACCGCCAACGCCGGACAGGCGCGGGAGGTGGCCGAGGCGGCGGAGCGCTCGGGCCTGGTCCTCATGGAGGCGTTCCACTACCGATACCACCCGTTGATGGCGCGGGTACGGCAACTGCTGGACGAGGGCGCGGTGGGCCGGATCCGGCGGATGCGGGCGATCCTGTGCTTCCCGCTGCCCCGGTTCACCGACATCCGGTACCGGCTGGACCTGGCGGGCGGCGCGACCATGGACGCCGGCTGCTACCCGGTCAACCTGCTGCGCTTCCTGGCCGGTACCGAGCCGGAGGTGGTCTCGGCACGCGCGGACCTGCGGTCGCCCGGCGTCGATCGGGCGATGACCGCGCGGCTGCGCTTCCCCGCCTTCGACGGGTCGGAGCCAGTCGACGCGGAACTGGTGGCCAGCCTGTGGTCGCGGCGGCTGCTCGGGATCTCGGCCCAGGTGTGGGGCGACGCCGGCCGGATGCGGGTGTTCAACTACGTCATGCCGGCGGCGTACCACCGGCTGACCTGGCGGGCCGGCGGCCGTACGCACCGGGAGCGGGTCGCCGGCGAGGCGACGTACACCCACCAGTTGCGCGCGTTCCTGGCGGCGGTACGCGACGGCGGCCCGGTACCGACCTCGGCGCGCGACGGCGTCGCGAACATGGCCGTCATCGACGCCATCTACCGCGCCGCCGGCCTGCAACCACGCAACTAGTCCGGGCTAGCGGCGAGCGGGCCGAGCCCCGGCCGACCGACCGGCCCGATCTGCGAGCCACTCCAGCGCCGGCCCGGCCGAGCGCAGGACCGAGAGGTGCCCGTCGTCCGGGGACAGCCACAGGTCGGCCGACGGCAGGTGGGCGGCCAGCCACCGGCCGTGTGATGCGGGTACCACCCGGTCCCGCTCGCCGTGCAGGAGCAGCACCGGGGCCGCCACCCGCCTCGGGTCGAAGCCCCACGGGTTGACGTAGGCCAGGTCGTCGGCGACCAGCCCGCCCGGGCCGCCCGCCACCGCGGGGCCGACCACGCTGCCGAACCACGACCAGGGGCCCTCGAGCGCCGCCCAGTCGGCCGGGATGAATCCCGGGTCCGGCTCGGTGTTCGACGCCTCGAAGCGCTCCTTCTCCGCCGGGCCCGCGGCCGCCGCGCGCAGCGACGTCTCGCCGGCCGGCGACATCCCGGCGTACCAGTCGAGCCCCTGCGCCCCGTACGGCGCCAGGCCGGCGGCGCTGACCACCGCCAGTACCCGGTCCGGCAGCAGCGCCGCGCAGGCCAGCGCGTGCGGGCCACCGCCGGAGTGGCCGACCACCGCGAACCGCTCGATGCCCAGCGCGTCGGCCACCCGCGCCGCGTCCCCCGCGGCCGAGGCTATGTCGCGACCCGGGCGGGGGGTCGAGCCGCCGTACCCGGGCCGGTCGTAGGACACCCAGCGGATGCCGAGCCGCTCGGCGGCCGGGAACAGCGGGGCGGGCGGGGTACCGATGTTCGGGGTGCCGTGGTGCCAGAAGACGGCCAGTGCGCCGGTACCGGTGTCGTAGGCGTGCAGCCGCCGCCCCTCGCCCGCATCGACGTCGAACTCGGTAATCACCCCGCCCAGACTAGCAATGGCGGCCGGGCGGATAGGCTGGGCGATCGTGACCTACCTGGCGGCATCGCAGCGTTACGACACCATGACCTACCGGCGCTCCGGCACGAGCGGCCTGCGGCTGCCGGTCATCTCGCTGGGCCTGTGGCACAACTTCGGGCACGACCGGCCGCTGTCCACCCAGCGGGACATCTGCCTGCGGGCGTTCGACCTCGGCGTGACCCACTTCGACCTCGCGAACAACTACGGCCCGCCGTACGGGGCGGCCGAGGAGAACTTCGGCCGCGTCCTCGCCGCCGACCTCGGCCGGTACCGCGACGAGTTGATCATCTCGACCAAGGCCGGCTGGGACATGTGGCCGGGCCCGTACGGCGACCTCGGCTCCCGCAAGTACCTGCTGGCCAGCCTCGACCAGTCGCTGAAGCGGCTCGGCGTGGAGTACGTCGACATCTTCTACTCGCACCGGCTGGACCCGGACACCCCACTGGAGGAGACGCTCGGCGCGCTGGACACAGCGGTGCGGTCGGGCAAGGCGCTCTACGCCGGCATCTCCAACTACCCGGCCGAGCAGACCGCCACCGCCGCGCGGATCCTGCGTCGGCTCGGTACCCCGCTGCTCATCCACCAGCCCGCCTACTCGATGTTCAACCGCTGGATCGAGCCTGACCTGCTGGACGTGTTGGCTGCCGAGGGCATCGGCTGCATCGCGTACTCGCCGCTCGCGCAGGGGCTGCTCACCGACCGGTACCTGCGCGGTATCCCGGACGACTCGCGGGTGCGTACCAGTCGCTTTCTCAACGAGAGCGACCTGACCCCGCAGCGGCTGGCCACCATCCGGGCGCTCAACGACCTCGCCGCCGAGCGGGGCCAGAGCCTCGCCCAGCTGGCCCTGGCATGGACCCTGCGCGATCCGCGGATGACCTCGGTGGTGATCGGGGCGAGCAGCGTGGGCCAACTGGAGAACAACCTGGGCAGTCTGTCCACAATGGACTTCAGCGCCGAGGAGCTGGCCCGGATCGACGAGCTCCTGGCGGCTTGAGGATCCGACCGATCACCCCGGTCCGGTTGGCGGAGGAACTCGCCGACCGGATCGCCGGGATGCCGGGGCGCCCCCGCGTGGGATTCGACGGGGCCGCCAGCGCCCGGCCCGGCACGCTCGCCGACGCGCTCGTCGACCCGCTTCGGGTACGCGGGCGGGCCGCCGTCCGGGTGGACCTCGGTGACTTCCTGCGCCCCGCCTCGGTACGCCTGGAACTGGGCCGGATGAATCCGGACTCGTTCTACGAAAGGTGGTTCGACCTCCCGGCGCTGTCGCGCGAAGTATTGCGCCCCCTGGGTACCGGCGGCACCGGCCGGATCGTGACCACGTTCTGGAACCCGGCAACGGACCGGTCCACCCGACCGTCCCCTGTGGACGTTCCGGAGGGCGGGGTACTGCTGCTGTCGGGTCCCCTGCTCCTCGGCGCCGGGCTGGAACTGGACCTGGTCGTCCACTGTGCACAGTCACCTGCGGCGCTGGCGAGGCGCACGCCGCCGGAAGACTCCTGGACGCTGCCCGCGTTCGACCGGTACGCCGAGGAGGTCGACCCGCAGGAGCTGGCGGACGTCGTGGTACGCGTCGACGACCCCGACCACCCGGCCGTGGTGGATCGGTGAGCCCGGCCTCACCACTCCCAGCTGAACCCCACGATGGCCCGCTCCACCACGTCGAACCGCCGATTGACCGAGCGCTGGTCGTCCAGCTCCGCCGGCTCCCGGCTGATGATCCGGGAGTCGTCCAGCCCGTCCCAGCTCGCCGCCCACACCCGGGACGGCAGCCGGTGCGGGTGGAACGTCACCCAGATGCTCACGTCCCGGGTCGCCCGGGCGAGGCCGCGGCGGAACTCGGTGGGCGGCGCGGAGTCGTAGAAGAACGTCGAGTGCAGTTGCATCAGCGAGCTCTGGCCGCGGGTCAGCGGTCGGTCCAGCACGATATCGACCGCGTAGAGCGTCTCGCTGACCCGGTAGATCCGCTGGCCGACCTTGCCGCCCCGGGTCACCTCGACGCTCAGCTCGTCGGTGTCGAACCGGTACGGGTAGGACTCCAGCCGGTCGACCGTGGAGCGGATCACCTGGATCGTCTGGTGCTCGGCCGGCCGCCCGTCCGGGCCCAGGGTGTGCATCTCGTGCAGCGCCAGGGTCTCGTACCCGGGCGGTCCGCTGTGCCGGTACAGCTCGGCCGGGCCCAGGGCGTCGCCGGTGATCACCCGGGTGGCCTCCGAGCCGCGCAGCACCTCGCGCAGCCGCTGGGCGTGTCGGGCACTGAGCCCGAAGGCGCCGATGAAGGAGTCCAGGACGACCGGGGACAGGTCGACCCCGGTCAGCGCGCGGCGCACGGTCTCCGGATCGGTCGGGGTACCGGCGGCGGACAGCACCGCGGCGACCGCCGTGTGGTCGATCTCCACGGGATCGTGGCCGTTCTCGCCGGCCCACCGGTCGCGGTAGTCGCCCGGGCGCAGCAGGAGCAGGCGCAGGTACGCGCATGCCTGCTTCACCCGTTCGTCCTGGGCCACCGTTGCCGTCCCGTCCGTCGCCGCGCGAACCGTCCCCGGCCAGCGTATCGATGCCTCCCGGGCCGGCGCATCCGCCGTGCGGAGACCTGGCACCTGCTTGTTGTGCGAACCCCGAAGCTGTACGAGAGTGGGTCCGGTCCGCCCGGTCCGGGCCGCCGGCCGGCGCGGCCCCCCAGTACCGGGCCGCTCGGACCCGCGGCGCCGGGACGGGTCACCCGACCGGCAGCCGAAGGGAGTCCGATGACCAATACCCCGTCCCCGCTCGGCGACGGGCTGATCGCCATCGTGCGCGGCCGAACCGGCGAGCACCTCGACGCCGCGCTGGACACCCTCGCCGAGGCGGGGATCCGCAGCCTCGAGGTGACCCTCAATACCCCCGGCGCGCTGGACGCCCTGCGCCGCGCGGCCCGCCGGCTCGGCGGCGGCGTGGTACTCGGCGCCGGTACCGTCCGCGGGGTCGCCGACGCGCTGGGCGCGATCGAGGCGGGTGCCCGGTACCTGGTGTCGCCGCACACCGACCCGGCGATCGGCGAGGTGGCCCGGGAGGCCGGCGCCGCCTGGCTGCCCGGCGCGTTGACGCCCACCGAGATCGTCGCCGCCTGGTCCGCCGGCGCCACCGCGGTCAAACTGTTCCCGGCCCGGATCGGCGGCCCCCGGTACCTGAGGGACCTGCGGGAGCCGCTGGACGACATCCCGATCGTGCCGACCGGCGGGATCACCGCAGAGTCCATTGTGGACTGGTTCGCGGCGGGCGCGGCCGCGGTCGGTGCCGGCGGCCCTCTGATGGGCGATACCCTGGCCTCCGGCGACCTGGCGGGGCTGCGGGTACGCGCCGGGCAGATGCTCGACGCGCTGCGATCGGTACCCCGGTGAGCCCCGAGGTCGTCACGCTCGGCGAGACCATGGCCCTGCTCGCCGCGCCCGGCATCGGGCTGCTGCGGCACGCCGCGAGCCTCGACCTGTCCGTGGGCGGCGCGGAGAGCAACCTGGCGGTCGGCCTGTCCCGCCTGGGCCACCCGGTGGCCTGGATCGGCCGGGTGGGCGCGGACGAGT
This sequence comes from uncultured Micromonosporaceae bacterium, assembly GCA_964645345.1. Classification (GTDB taxonomy): domain Bacteria; phylum Actinomycetota; class Actinomycetes; order Mycobacteriales; family Micromonosporaceae; genus Rugosimonospora. Next base: position 856 of record CAZYCD010000152.1, on the reverse strand, counting down.
TCGGCGCCCTGGTGCGGCGGACGCTCGCCGCCGAGGGGGTGGACGGCCGCGTCGTGGTGGACGACGTTGCACCGACCGGGCTGATGGTGAAGTCCCGGCGCACCCGGGACGTGACCCAGGTGAGCTACTACCGGTCGGGCAGCGCCGGTTCCCGGCTGGCCCCGGACGACATCGACCCGGCCCTGGTCGCCGGCGCGCGGGTGGTGCACCTGACCGGGATCACCCCGGCCCTGTCCCCCAGCGCCCGGGCCGCGGTCCGGTTCGCGCTGGCCACCGCGCGCCAGGCGGGGGTACCCGTCAGCCTCGCCCTCAACTACCGGCGCGCGCTCTGGTCGCCCGAAGCGGCCGCCGCCGAGCTCGGCGAGCTCGTCGCCCTGTCGGACATCGTGTTCGCCAGTGAGGCCGAGGCGGGGATGCTGGTACGGGGTTCGGCCGCCGAGGAGCTGGCCGCCGGGCTGGCCGCGCTCGGCCCGGGTCAGGTGCTGGTGACCCGGGGCGCGGCGGGCGCCGTCGCGGCTGTCGACGGCGCAGTTCTGGTGGCCCCGGCCCACCCGGTGGCGGCGGTCGACCCGGTCGGCGCGGGCGATGCGTTCGCCGCCGGGTACCTCAGCGGCCTGCTCGACGGCGAGCCGCCCGTGGTGCGGCTGCACCGCGCGACGCTCGCGGGTGCCTTCGCGGTCACCGTGCCCGGCGACTGGGAGGGGTTGCCGTCCCGCGCCGACCTCGCCCTGCTCGCGGCCGCGGAGTCCGTGCTGCGTTGAGGGCGGCCGTGCGGTACCCGGCCGGTCCGGCCTGCCGGCTCGACCGGGCGCGGGCCGGCTCAGCGGGTGCGTGCCGGCGGCGTGGCCGGCCGGAG
>CAZYCD010000151.1:0-11381 GCA_964645345.1 uncultured Micromonosporaceae bacterium | reverse complement strand
CGTCCAGCGGGGTACCGGCGTCGACCGCCGCGAACGTCTCGCCGAGGAACCGGGTCAGCAGCCGGTTCACCACGAACGACGGGGCGTCCTTGACGAGTACGCAGGACTTCTTCAGCGCCTTGCCGACCGCGAACGCGGTGGCCAGGGCGGCGTCGTCGGTACGCTCGGCCCGCACGATCTCGACCAGCGGCATCACGGATACCGGGTTGAAGAAGTGGAAGCCGACGACCCGCTCCGGGTGGGCCAGGTCGGCGGCCATCGCGGTGACCGACAGCGAGGAGGTGTTGGTGGCCAGCACGCACTCCGGCCCGACGATCTGCTCGACCTCGGCCCAGACCTGCTTCTTGACCTTCAGGTCCTCGAAGACCGCTTCGATCACGAGGTCGGCGTCGGCGAACCCGGCCTTGTCCACCGCGCCCGTCACCAGGCCGCGCAGCTTGGCCGCCTTACCCGGGTCCAGCCGGCCCTTGCCGGCGAGCTTGTCGATCTCACCGTGCACGTAGGCCACACCCTTGTCCACCCGGGCCTGGTCGAGGTCGGTCAGCACGACCGGCACCTCGAGGCGGCGGGCGAACAGCAGGGCGATCTGCCCGGCCATCAGGCCGGCGCCGACGATGCCCACCTTGGTTACCTCGCGGGCCAGGGCGGGGCTCGGCGCGCCGGCCGGGCGCTTGGCCCGGCGCTGGACTAGGTCGAAGGCGTAGAGCGAGGCGCGCTGCTCGTCGCTCATGATCATGTCGGCGAGCGCCTCGTCCTCGGCCGCGGTACCGGCGGTGAAGTCCGCGTCCTTCGCGAGCGCCAGCAGTTCCAGCGCCTTGTACGCGGACGGGACAGCGCCGTGCAGCCGCTCGTCGAGCTGCTGCCGGGCGAAGCCGAGCACCGCGTCCCACATCTCGCTGCGGTCCACCTCGGGACGGTCCACAGTGGTCTGTCCACTCACGACGGACGCGGCCCAGGCGAGCGAGCGCTCCAGGAAGTCGGCCGGTTCGAACAGCACGTCGGCGATGCCCAGCTCGCCGGCCTCCGCCGGGCGGAGCATCTTGTTCAGCTGCAACGGGTTCTGCACGATGACCTGCGCCGCCGCGATGACGCCGACCAGGTTAGGCAGCAACTGGGTACCGCCCCAGCCCGGGATCAGGCCCAGGGACACCTCGGGCAGCGCGATCGCGCCGGCACCCGTGGACAGCGTCCGGTACCGGCAGTGCAGCGCCAGTTCCAGGCCACCGCCCATGGCCGCACCGTTGACGAAGGCGATCGTCGGTACCTGCGCATCGCGCAGCCGGCGGAAGACCCGGTGACCCTCGCGGCCGATCGCCAGGGCCTGCTCCCGGGAGCCGATCAACGGCAGGCCGGTGACGTCGGCGCCGACGCTGAAGATGTACGGCTTGCCGGTCACCGCCACGAACGCCGGGTCGGCGGCCAGCGCCTCGGTGATGGCCGCGTCCAGGGACGCGAGGCCGCCCGGCCCGAAGGTGTTCGGCTTGGTGTGGTCGAACCCGTTGTCCAGCGTGATGAGCGCGGCCTTCTTCGCCAGCCCGGGTACCGCGACCAGGCGCACGAGCGCCTTCGTCACGACCTCGTTCGGAAACTCGCCAGTCGTCACTTGTGCCCCTCCCACGCCGGGTTCTCCCAGATGACCGTGCCGCCCATGCCGATACCGATGCACATCGCGGTCAGGCCGTACCGCACCTCGGGGTGCTCGGCGAAGTGCCGCGACAACTGGGTCATCAGCCGTACCCCGGAGGAGGCCAGCGGGTGGCCGATCGCGATGGCGCCGCCCCACGGGTTGACCCGCTCGTCGTCGTCGGCGATGCCGAAGTGGTCGAGGAACGCCAGTACCTGCACGGCGAACGCCTCGTTCAGCTCGAACAGCCCGATGTCCTCAATGGACAGTCCGGCGAGCCGCAGCGCCTTCTCCGTCGACGGGATCGGGCCGTACCCCATGACCTCCGGCTCGACCCCGGCGAACCCGTAGGACACCAGCCGCATGCCGATCGGCAGGCCCAGCTCGACGGCGACGTCCTCGGCGGCCAGCAGGCAGGCGGTCGCGCCGTCGTTGAGGCCCGCCGAGTTGCCCGCCGTGACCCTCCCGTGTGGCCGGAACGGGGTCTTCAGCGTGGCCAGCTTCTCCATGCTGGTGTCGCGCGGCGCCTCGTCAGCGGTGGCCAGTCCCCAGCCCGTCTCCGGGTCGCGGGTGGCGACGGTGACCAGGTCGGGCTGGATCTTGCCGTTGGCGTACGCCTTGGCGGTGCGCTGCTGGCTGGCCAGGCCGAAGCGGTCTGCCCGCTCCTTGGTGATCCCCGGCTCGCGGTCGTGCAGGTTCTCCGCGGTCGACCCCATCACCAGCGCGGAGGGGTCGACCAGCTTCTCGGCCAGGATCCGCGGGTTGGGGTCGACGCCCTCGCCCATCGGGTGGCGGCCCATGTGCTCGACGCCGCCAGCGATGGCCACCTCGTAGGCGCCGACCGCGATCGCGGAGGAGACCGTGGTGACTGCGGTCATCGCCCCGGCGCACATCCGGTCGATGGCGAAGCCGGGCACGGTCTTGGGCAGCCCGGCGAGCAGGGCCGCGGTCCGGCCGATGGTCAGGCCCTGGTCGCCGATCTGCGTGGTGGCCGCGACGGCCACCTCGTCGACCCGCTCGGGCGGCAGGCCGGGGTTGCGCCGCAGCAGTTCACGGATACAGCGGATCACGAGATCGTCGGCGCGGGTGTGCGCGTACATGCCGCCGGCCTTGCCGAACGGCGTGCGGACGCCGTCGACGAACACGACGTCGCGGACGGTGCGGGGCATGGGAGCCTCCTGCGGGAGAGGGTAACGCCGCCATGCTACTCGTGAGTAACTAAGCGGCGGGCGCGGTGTGGTCTGGCTCACGCCGGCCGGGCGCGAGCCGGCTCGGCCCCTCACCCGACCCGGCGCTACGCCTCGCCGGGATCGGGCTCGGGGACGATGCCGGCCGGCGGGGTCAGCGCCTCGGTCAGCGGGCCGACGGTGAGGTTGAGCTGCCAGTTGCGCGCCCCGTAACCGGCCAGGGCCGCGCGTACCGGGATGGCCTCCGCCGGTACCGGCGGCTCCCACGCGAGCCTGCGGATCGCGTCCGGCGAGAGCAGGTTCTCCGGCGGCATGCGGTGCTCGGTCGCCAGCCGGCTGACCGCCTCCCGGCAACGCGCCAGCCGGGCGGCCGCCACCGGGTCGCGCTCGGCCCAGCGGTGCGGCGGCGGCGGACCCTCGCTCGGCGGGGTCACCGGCAGCTCGGCGGCGAGCAGCGCGCGGGCCTCGTCCAGGGCGTCCAGCCAGATACGGGCCAGCCGGCGTACCGACCGGCCGCCGTACCCGGGCAGCGCGACCAGGCTCCGCTCGTCCTTAGGGTCCGACTCGGCGGCCGCGATGATGGCGGCGTCCGGCAGTACCCGGCCGGGCGCGGTGTCCCGGCGCGCGGCGATCGCGTCCCGGGCCAGCCACAGCGCCCGCACCCGGGCCAGCGCCCGCGGCCCGCGCACGCGGTGGATGCCGGAGGTACGCCGCCACGGGTCGGGGCGCGGGCGGTGCGGTGCGGCGCCGGTGGCGACCAGCGCGGCGAACTCCTCGGCCGCCCACTCCGCCTTGCCCTGCCGGACCAGCTCGACCTCCAGCAGGTCGCGCAGCCCGACCAGCAGTTCGACGTCCAGCGCCGCGTAGGTGAGCCAGGACTGGGGCAGCGGCCGCGTCGACCAGTCCGCCGCGGAGTGGTGCTTCTCCAGCTGGTACCCGAGCAACTGCTCGGTCAGCGCGGCCAGCCCGACCCGCTCGTACCCGAGCAGCCGCGCGGCCAACTCGGTGTCGAACAGCAGCTTCGGGCGCAGCCCGACCTCGGCGAGGCAGGGCAGGTCCTGGCTGGCGGCGTGCAGCACCCACTCGGCGTCCTCGATCGCGTCGCTCAGGGCACTGAGGTCGCCGAAGGGCGTGGGGTCGATCAGCGCGGTACCGGCGCCCTCCCGCCGCAGTTGCACGAGGTAGGCGCGGTGGGTGTACCGGTACCCGGAGGCTCGCTCGGCGTCGACCGCGACCGGCCCGGTACCGGCGGCGAACCGGGCGACGACGTCGGCGAGCGCCTCGGCGGTGGCGACGGGCTCGGGTACGCCGTCGCGGGGTTCGGTCAGCGGGATGGCTTCGGCCCGCCCGGCCGGTTCGCCCGGCGGGCCGGGAGTGGCGCCTGGCGGGCTTTCGTCGGTTTCGGGGTGGTTTCCGGCGCGCCGGTCCCGACTACTCAGGTCCCGGGGCCGCCCGGGCGTCTCGTCGGTCATTTACCAAACTTACGAGGCCCGTCCCGCCGCCGGCTCGCGGCCCGCCCGGCGCGTCGCGGATGGCACGGGCAGGGGGCGGCGGACTTCCGAGAATGGCGGTAGGTTGCAGCCTGCCGCGGGTTGGCCTGCGGCCCGCGGGCGACGGACGCCAGGCATAGACGGAGGACGTGCTTTTCATGACCGCTGGGTACGACCCGACCGGCACTCCCGCGCGACCGGGCCCGCTGCCGCCGGTACCGCTGCCGCCGCAGGTACCGGCGTACCCGCAGGTCTCCGCGCCCGCCGCGTCCTGGTCCGCCCCGCCGTTCGCCGCGCAGTACCCGGTGCCTCCCGCCCCGCCGCAGGTGCCGCAGGTACCGCCCCCGTTGCCGCCCGGTCCGGTCGGGCCGCCGCGGCGGCGCCCGCGCCTCCTCCTGGCGCTGCTGGTCCTGGTGCTGTTCCTGGCGGCCGGCGGTGAGGGCTACGCGCTGGTGCACCTCAGCGACCGCCTCGACGCGGCGAACCGGGTGGCGGCCGCCGACCGGGCCGCGGCCGGCAAGCGTGCCGACGCCATGGACGCCCGGATCCAGGCGCTGGAGCAGCGGGTCGCCGGCTCGCTCGACTCGGCGGCCGTGGCCAACGCCGTGCTGCCCAGCGTCTTCCGGGTGGACGCGGGCCAGTTCACCGGTACCGCGTTCGCCGTGGGCAAGGCGCCGGACGGCGGGGGTACCGATCTGATCACCAACTACCACGTGATCGAGTCCATCTATGTGAAGGGCACCAGGGACGCGGCCCTGGAGCGCGACAGCCAGCGGTTCCCGGTGAAGATCACCCAGGTCGACCAGAAGGACGACCTCGCGCTGCTGCACTCCACCGAGTCGTTCCACCGGCTGGTGTCGGCCTCGGCACAGGTGCAGTCCGGCGCCCCGATCGTGGTGGTCGGCGCGCCGCTCGGACTCGCGCAGACGGTCACCACCGGCGTGGTCAGCGCGATCCGCAACGACTTCCCGGGTGAGGGCGGCAAGACGTTCATCCAGTTCGATGCCCCGATCAACCCGGGCAACTCGGGCGGCCCGGTGGTCAACGCCCAGCAGCAGGTGGTCGGCATCGCCTCGGCCAAGGCGAACAACGCCGAAGGCATCGGCCTGGCGATCCCGATCACGCTGGCCTGCCAGGCGTTCTCCATCTGCTGACCGCTTCGCGCGGCCCCGATCCACCGCACAGTCCCGATCCACGGCACCGGCCGGAGACCACACTGGAGGAGAACATGACCGACCCCTCGACCGGTCCGGACAGCGACCGCTGGTCCGCCGGTTCAGCCTGGTCCGCCGACCCGACACCGACCGGTACCCCGTCCGAGGCCGAGCCGGCCACCCACGCGGCGCAGGAGCCGTGGTCGACCCGGTCGTGGGCGACCGAGCCGCCGACGGCGCCGGCCTCGCCGACCGCGCCGGCCTACCCGGCGTCCCCGACCGCGCCGGCCACCCCGGTCACGGCGACGGTCCCGGCCTTCCCGATCACGCCGATCTTCCAGACGTCTCCCACCGACACGGCCTTCGCGGGCGTCGGCGCCACCGCACCCGCGACCCCGCCCGCCCCGCCACCGGTCGGCACCCCGGCACCCGTGGACGCCACGACCCCGGCCGGCGCGGTACCGGTCGGCTACGCACCCGGCTCCGCCGCGGTACCGCCGCCCAGCGCCGGGTACCCGTCGGGTATGCCCCCGACGGCGACGCTCTCGGCGGCGCCGACCCCGGCCTACCCCGTCTCCAGCCCTGCCTACCCGGTCTCCGCGCCCGGCCACCCGGTCTCCGGCTACCCGGTCTCCGGCTACCCGGTCTCCGGACCCGGTTACCCGGTGTCCGCGCCGGGCTACCCGGTCTCGGGGCCGGTGCCCGGCCTGGCCGCGGCCGCGCCGGCAAAGCCGCGGCGCACCGCGGTCCTCGTGCTGTCCATCCTGATGGTCGTGTTCCTGCTCGCCGCGGGTGCGCTCGGCGGCCTGTACGTGGCCAAGGCCAGCGCTTACCAGCGGCAGGCGAGGACGCTGTCGGCCAGCAACGCGAAGGTCGACACGCAGAAGAATCAGCTCGACAGCCTTCAGCAGCAGCTCAAGTCCACACAGGACAAGCTGACCGACGAGACGCAGAAGGCGACCGGCGTCCAGAACCAGGTGGACGAGCTGACCCACGAGAAGCAGGTCATCTCCCAGTGCCTGGACCTGCTCGGTCAGGCCGATGCCGCAGCGGCGAAGGGCGACCGGACCACCGCGAACAAGCTGCTCGCCCAGGCGCAGCAGCCGTGCGACGAGGCGAACAGGTACCTCAACTGACCCGCCGGCAGCGCACCGGCCGCCCCCGGCTCAGATGCCGGAGGCGGCCGGCCAGGCCAGGGCGGTGACACCCGGCGGCGGCAGCCCGGCGGTCGAGGCGAGCAGTGCGTACCAGGCCTCCACGTGCCGGCCGATGTCGGTACCGAGCGGAGTCCACGACGCCCGGATCTCCAGGTCGGCCGTTGTCGGTGGGCCGGCCAGGTCGCCGAACCGGCTCGACGAGGTCTGCGTGACGGTACCGCCGGCCGCCGTGTACCGCGCGCCGTGCGCCTCCAGCGCGTCGGTCAGCCAGCTCCAGCCGACGGCCGGCAGCAGCGGGTCGGCGGCCAGTTCCGGCTCCAGTTCCGCGGTGACGTAGGTGACCAGGCGCAGCGTGCCCTCCCAGGCCTCCTGCCCGGCCGGGTCGTGCAGCAGGATCAACCGACCGGTGGCCACCTCGTCGCCGGACCGGCTCACCGTGCCGGAGATGGCGTGGGCGAACGGGGCCAGCCGCTGCGGCGGCGCGAGGTCCTCCAGGGCGATCTCAGGTCGCGGGGTGACCGCCCGGAGACTGGCCACGGCGCGCCGGAACGTCTCGGGAAACGCGGACGAGGGCGCCATGCTCGCAGCCTAAGACGATCGCGGTCGCCGACCTGGCCACGGCGCGCCGAGTGGCCGCCGGTACCCGTGCGATGATGGCCCGCGATGGTCGCTGAAGATTCGGTATTTGTCCGGGCGTGTCGTGGCGAATCCGTTCCGTACACGCCGGTCTGGTTCATGCGGCAGGCCGGCCGGTCGCTGCCCGAGTACCGGGCGGTCCGCGCCGGCATCCCGATGCTGGACGCCTGCCGCAGCCCGGACCTGATCCGCGAGGTCACCCTGCAGCCCGTACGGCGGCTCGGCGTGGACGCCGCGATCCTGTTCAGCGACATTGTGGTACCGCTGGCGGCCGCGGGCGTGGACCTGGACATCAAGCCGGGCGTCGGACCGGTGATCGCCGCCCCGGTACGGGACGCCGCGTCGGTCGCGGCGCTGCCGGTACTCGACCCGCACGCGGTGGGTTTCGTCGCCGAGGCGGTCGGGGCGCTGGTGGGCGACCTGGCCGGTACCCCGCTGATCGGCTTCGCCGGTGCGCCGTTCACGCTGGCCAGCTACCTCGTGGAGGGCGGGCCGTCGCGCAACCACGAGCGGACCAAGGCGCTGATGTACGGCGCGCCGGACGTGTGGCACGCGCTGTGCGCCAGGCTCGCGGAGATCACGCTGACATTCCTGCGGGTACAGGTGGCCGCCGGGGTGTCCGCGGTGCAGCTGTTCGACTCGTGGGCCGGGGCCCTGTCGCTGGCCGACTACCGCCGCTTCGTCGCGCCGCACTCGGCCGCGGTACTGGGCGGGCTGGCCGGGGCGGGCGTGCCGAGGATCCACTTCGGCGTGGGTACCGGCGCGCTGCTGGCGGCGATGGCCGGGGCGGGCGCCGATGTGGTGGGCGTGGATTGGCGTACCCCACTGGACGAGGCGGCGGCCGCGGTCGGGCCGGAGGTGTCCGTGCAGGGCAACCTTGACCCGGCGGTGCTGTTCGCGCCGTGGCCCGCCATCGAGGAGCACGTGCGCCGGATCCTTACCGAGGGCCGGGCCGCGCGGGGGCACGTGTTCAACCTCGGCCACGGGGTGCTGCCGGAGACCGATCCGGAGGTACTGGCCCGGGTGGTCGCGCTGGTACACGAGGCGTCCGCGCGCTGACCCTCGGCGCGGGCGCCGCGCGATTGCCCGCCCCGGTGCTGGGTACGCACCGGAGATGAACCGTTCGTCGAGTCTCGGTAGGGGGTCTCCGCCGTGGTGAACCGCAACGATTCCGTGTTTGTCGAAACCTGGGAGACCTTCCACGACCTGGTCAACATGACCTCGCCGGAGCTGCGCGACTGGCTGATGAACACTCCGGACGGAGCGGACACGTACGCGCCGGAACCGGACATCGACATCCACGCGCTGGGGCTGCAGGTACTCCAGATCAAGCAGAAGCGCCGCGTGGACATCACCGAAAGCGACATGGGCACCATGCAGGAGGTCATCGACCTCATCGAGGGCCGGCTGCAGAACGCCCCGGAGTCGGACATCCAGGACGATCCCTGGCGGGACACCCTGATGACCCTCGGTCACGACCCGACCCGACCGGACTCCCCGCGCGGCGAGGACGCCGAGATCTGAGGCCGGTACCGCCGGCGGCCCGGGTCAGCGGTTGCGGGCCGCCAGCCGCAGCGACTGCCAGGAACCGTCGCCGTACCAGCCGCCGTCCACAGACAGCGTGGCGCCGTTGACGAAGCCGCTGCGCGCCGGGTCCGCGAGGAACAGCACGGCCTGCGCGATGTCCCCCGGCGTGGCGAACCGGCCCAGCGGCACGTGCTCGGTGATGTCCGCGTCGCCGTACGCGCCCTCGCCCTGCGACGCGTCGTCCATCGGCGTCTTGACCCAGCCCGGGCAGACCGCGTTGACCCGCACCCCGCGCCCGCCCCATTCGGCGGCCAGCGTGCGGGTCAGCCCGACCAGGCCGTGCTTGCTGGCGTTGTAGGCCGACCGGTCGGCCACCCCGCGCAGCCCGGCGACCGAGGCGATGTTGACGATCGAACCGGCGCGCGCCGCCAGCATCAACCGGCCGAACGCGCGGCTGACCAGGAACGGCCCGGTGAGGTTGACGTCGAGTACCCGTCGCCAGGTGGCCAGGTCGAGGTCCTCGGCGGGGCCGATGTTGGCAATGCCGGCGTTGTTGACCACGACGTCCACGCGGCCGAACTCGCGGACCGCCGCCTCGGCGCAGGCGCTCACATCGCCCTCGTCGGTCACGTCGCCGGTCACCGCAAGGGCGTCCGGGAACCCGTCGACGGGCTGTCGGTCGAGCAGCACCAGCCGGTACCCGTCCGCCCCGAGAGCCTCGGCCGTGCTCCGGCCGATGCCCTGCGCCGCCCCGGTGACCACCGCTACCGCCTGCGTCATGCCACAAACCCTACGAGGACCCTGGCCCAAGCGGCTCCGCAGGCGTCGCCGCCTAAGCTGCAGGCGTGGTGGAGATCGCGGTGGTCGGGGGTGGGATCGCGGGGGTTTCGGCCGCGCTGCGGCTGCGTGACCGGCTCGGCGCGGGCGCAGGCATCACCATCGTCGAGCAGTCCACGGCGCTCGGGGGCAAGCTGCGCACCGTCCCGCTCGCCGGCGCGCCGCTGGAGGCCGGGGCGGAGACCTTCCTGATGCGCGATCCGGACGGCTCGCCCAGCGCGGCGGTCCGGCTCGTCGAGCGGGTCGGCCTGGCCGGCGCGGTGCGGCACCCTACCGGCGCGCGGGCCGCGCTGGCCATCGGGGGCAGCCTTCGGCCGATGCCCGCCGGTACCCTCATGGGCGTGCCGGCCCACGCTTCCATTGTGGACGGACTGGCGACCGTGGCGGCGGGGCGGGACCGGGACGCCGGACGGCCGCTGCTCGCACCCGGCGAGGACGTGGCGGTCGGGGCGCTGGTGCGCGAGCGGTTCGGCGACGAGGTGGCCGACCGGGTGGTCGACCCGCTGCTCGGCGGCGTCTACGCGGGGCGGGCCGACGACCTGTCGCTGGCCGTCACCGTACCGGCGCTGGCCCGGGCCGCGCGGGAGCAGGCGACGCTGGCGGCGGCGGTGCGCGCGGCGCTGCCCTCGCGGCCGCCCGGCCCGGCCGGATCGCCCGGCGCGGCCGGCTCGGCCGGCCCCGGCTCGGCCGGGCCGGTATTCGGCACGATCGAGGGCGGGATGGGCCGGCTGGTGTCGGCCGTCGCCGACGCGTCCGGTGCGCGGCTGCGACTCGGGCTGCCGGTACGCGAGCTGGCGGCCGACGGGGCGGGGTGGCGGCTGGTGCTCGGGCCGGTACCGGACCCGACCGTGCTACGCGCCGACGCGGTGGTGCTCGCCGTCCCGGCCCGGCCGGCCGCCCGGCTGCTGGCCGGCGTCGCGCCCGGGGCTTCGCGGCTCGTCGGCGAGCTGGACTACGCGAGCGTGGCGCTGGTCCGGCTGGCGGTACCCAAGGCCGAGCTGCCCGAGCTGTCCGGCTTCCTGGTACCGGCGGTCGAGGGGTACGCGGTCAAGGCGTTGACCATCTTCTCCACGAAGTGGGAGCACCTGCGGCGGCCGGACGGCACCCTGCTGCTGCGCGCCTCGCTCGGCCGGTACGGCGACACGGCCGTCCTGCAACGCTCCGACGGCGAGCTGGTCGACCTGGCCCGCCGCGAGCTGGCCGAGCTGCTCGGCGCTCGGCTGCCCACGCCGGTCGCCGCCGACGTGGTGCGCTGGGGCGGGGGACTGCCGCAGTACCGGCCGGGGCACCTGGACCGGGTGGCCGCCGCGAGGGCCGCCCTCGCCGACCGGCCCACGCTGGTCCTGGCCGGCGCCGCCTGTGACGGAGTAGGCATCCCCGCGTGCGTCCGGTCGGGGGAGGCGGCCGCCGACGGCCTCCTAGACTTGTGGGCATGAGCTCGGACAACGCCACCAACGCCGCCCGCATCAAGGAGCTGAACGCCACCGTCCGGTACACGATGTGGTCGGTGTTCCGGGCGGCCACCCCGCTGCCGGCGCTGCGCGACGACCTCGCCGCCGAGGTGGACACGCTGTTCGAGCAGCTCGCCGGCAAGGACGTGGTGGTCCGGGGCAGCTACGACGTGTCCGGGCTGCGCGCCGACGCCGACCTGATGATCTGGTGGCACGCGCCAACGGCGGACGCGCTGCAGGAGGGGTACGGGCTGCTGCGCCGGACCGCGCTGGGCCGGCACCTGACCCCGGTCTGGTCGCAGATGGCGCTGCACCGGC
>CAZYCD010000150.1:0-11422 GCA_964645345.1 uncultured Micromonosporaceae bacterium | reverse complement strand
CCCGCTTGAGCACCAGCCCGGCGATGGTGATGGACAGGCAGCAGAAGAACCCGGCACCGAGCACTAGCACGGTCGCCGCGCCGAGCAGCTTGAGCGGGTTGGGCGTGATGGCCACCCCGAGGATGGCGGCGAGGACCAGTACCACCAGGGCCTGGATGAGCGCGCGCACCCCCGCCGCGAACGCCTTGCCGGCTACCAGGGCCACCCTCGGCGTCGGCGTGACCATCAGCTTGGCCAGGACCCCAGCGTCCCGGTCCCAGATGATCTGGATGCCGTAGAAGATCGACACGAACAGCGCGGACTGCGCCAGGATGCCCGGCGCGAGGAAGTCGAGGTACGGCACGTTCCCGGTGGGGATGGCCCGGATGCGGGTGAATGTCTCGCCGAAGACCAGCAGCCACAGCGCGGGCTGGATCGCCCGGGTCACCAGCTCGGTGCGATCCCGGCGCAGCTTCTGCAGCTCGACCAGGCACATCGCGCCGGCCCGGGAGGCGAGCACCCGCAGCCCGGACAGCGGCCCGGGCTCGGCGAGCGGCGCCTCAGCCGAGCCGGCCGGCGGTGCGGCGAGTGGCACGGACATCGCGGAACTTCCCTCCGTCCAGGTCGTCGCCGGTGTACGCGCGGAACACGTCGTCGAGCGTCCCGCCGCCGGCCAGGCTGTGGACCAGTTCGGCCGGGGTACCGAGGGCGCGGATGCGGCCGCGGTGCATCAGCGCGACCCGGTCGCAGTGCTCCTGCGCCTCCTCCATGTAGTGCGTGGTCACCAGTACCGTCATCCCGGTGCGCTCGCGCACCTCGGCGATGCGCTCCCAGACGCCGGTACGCGCCACCGGGTCCAGCCCGATGGTCGGTTCGTCGAGGATCAGCAGCCGCGGCGAGCTGACCAGGGCCTGGGCGAGTTCGAGGCGGCGGACCATGCCGCCGGAGTAGGTACCCGCGGGCCGGTCGGCGGCGTCGGTGAGCCCCATGGCCTCGATGACCTCCCCGGTGCGCTCCTTGCGTACCGAGCGGGGCACGTCGAACAGCCGGGCGAACAGCGCGACATTCTCCCGGCCGGACAGCGCCCCGTCGGCGGACAGCAGCTGCGGGACGTAGCCGATCAGCCGACGTACCGCCATCTTGCGCCGGGACACGTCGAGCCCGAAGACCTCGATCGTGCCGTTGCGCACCGGCAGCAGGGTGGTGATCATCCGGATCGTGGTCGTCTTCCCGGCCCCGTTCGGCCCCAGCAGGCCGAAGATCTCGCCGGACGCGACGGTCAGGTCCACGCCGTCGACCGCGACCGTGTCGCCGAACGCGTGCCGCAGCCCGCGCACCTCGACCGCCGGTACCCCCTGGTTGTCAGCCATGCACCACCTCCGCCGGGTCCGGTTCGTCCACAGTGGACAGGATGGTGGCGAGCCGGCGCAGCGCGGGGAGCGCGCGCACGATGGTGCCCCGCTCGGCAGCGGTGAGCTGGGCCAGCGCCCCGCCGACGAGTTCGCCGCGGCCGGCGCGCCAGGCGGCCAGCCGGCTGTGCGCGGCCGGGCTCAGGTGGAGCCGGGCGGCGCGCCGGTCGGCCGGATCTGTCTCCCGGCGCAGGTAGCCGGCGTCGACCAGTTGGTAGACCAGGGCGCTGACCGAGTTGCCGGCCAGGTGCATCGCGCGGGCTGCCGCGGCCACCCCGATCCCGGGCGTCGACTCGACCACCCGCAGCAGCTCTACCTGGGAGGCGGTCAGCGCGGGCTCGGGCAGTTCCGCGCGCAGCCGCCGTCGGACCACCCGGCGCAGGCCGTTGAGGTCCTCCATCAGCTCGTCCGCGAGTGGATCGCTCACCCGACCAAGTTACCTCGGGACCAGAGCTAATCACAACCGGAGGTAACCGCCGGGGGCGGTCAGCCGGCCGCCTCGAACGCCCGCCCGACCGCGGTCACCTGCGGACCGCTGCGGAACAGCCCGCTGCTGTCGGCGGTGTCCGAGGCGGGCAGCGCGAACCAGGCCCACCGCTGGACGAACGACAGGCCGGCGAGCATCGCCGCGGCCCCGGTCACGAACGCGGCCTGGGCATCCTGGGTCGGGAAGGTGCTGCCGCCGGAGGTGAACCTCACGAGTGCGAACTCGGTCAGCCAGATCGGCTTGTGGTACCGGTCGTAGACCGCCTGCAGGTACGAGCGCAGCTGGCTGACCGCGTTCGCGGTGGTGAAGTCGCCGCCGTACCAGTGCAGCGTGATGAAGTCGACCCGGTACCCCTTGGCGGTCGCGCCCGACATGAACCGGTCGAGCCAGCCCCCCGCGGTCGCGCCGCCGGCGGCCACCGCCGGTGAACCGAGGGTCTGCCCGGTGGACATGAGCTGCGGCCACAGGCTCAGCGCGCTGTCCACGGTCATGTTCGACTGCGCGGCGAGGTCGGGCTCGTTGAAGCCCAGCAGGTACGGGCCGGCCGCCTTGGCCTGGGCCAGCGCCTGCGGGGTCACGCTGCCCGGCCCCCAGATCATCGGTACGAAGCCGACACCGGTCGGCGCGCTGATCCCGGAGTGCGTGGTGGACCACGTGTAGTACCAGCTCGCCCCGGACTGTGCGAGCGCCTGGTTGACGCCGTTGAAGCTCCATACCGAGACGCCCTTCCGCGCGGTCGTCACGACCGGGGGCGGGGCCGGCGGGGCCACCGTGCTCGGCGACGGGCTCGGACTGGGGGAGAGGGCCGGTGACGGTGACGCCGCAGGGGACGCGGACGACCGGGCGGACGCCGGGGGCGCGGCTACCGCCGGCCGCTGCGGCGACCCGGTGAGGTGGACGACCACCGCGACGGTACCGATCACGGCGGCCGTGGTGGCGACCGCGCTGGCGGCGGCGACCGGCCCGTGCCCGGCCACCGACAGCAGCCCGCGCAGGTGGCGCAGCCGGCCCACGTGCCGCACGGCCGCCACCTTGTGCGCGGTCGCGCCCGTCGCGTGCGCCGCGGACCCGGCGAGCTGGACGGTGAGCCCGCCCAGCCGGGCGATCGCGTGCGCGGCGACCACCGGCGGCACCGGCAGCAGCGGGAGGCCGGCCAGCAGCCGGTCGGCGGGCAGCATCCCGTCCGCGCGGAGCGCGCACCGCCGGCACTCGCGCACGTGCCGGGCCAGCCGCTTGCGCCACAGCGGGCTCGGTGTGCCGTCCCAGGTCCGGGTCGCCTCGGCCAGGTCCGCGCACTCCCCGACCGCGCGCAGGGCGCGGACCACGCCCCGGGCCGCGGCCAGTTGCTCCTTCATCCGCTGTACCCGCACAGCCGCGTGCGCGCCCGACAGGCCCAGCGCGTCGGCCAGGCCCGCGCGGTCCAGCTCCCCGGTCACCTCCAGCCACCACAGCGCCAGCAGGGCCCGGTCGTCCTCGTCCAGCCAACGGGTCGCCTCGGCCACCTCGCGGCGCTGGTCGGTCAGGCCCAGCCGCAGGATCGTGACGCCGGCGAAGTCCGACCCGGGGTCGGCCAGCTCGGGGCCGCCGTCCAGGTCGGCCCGCCGGTGGGCGGCGGTGCGGCGGTCCGCCTCGCTGTCCCGCACCTGGCGTACCGTGATGGCGACCAGCCAGGACCGGAACGCCTCGGGCTCGCGCAGGTCGGGCAGGTGCCGCACGACCCGCATCAGGGTCTCCTGCACCACGTCGTCGACGTCGGCGTTGCCGTTGAGGGCCCGGCCCACGATGTTGTAGACCAGCGGCAGGCAGCGCGCCACCAGGGCGTCCAGCGCGCGGGGGTCGCCTTGGCGCGCCGCGAGCACCGTCTCGGTGTCCGGCCCGGTCACTCCGAACCCGCGCGCTGGCATGGCACTCCCTCCCGCTCCGGTACCCTACGGCGCCGCCATTGGCCGCCCGGACTGGGAAGACCAGGGTCGACCGGCCCGGATAACAGATTTCTGTTATCCGCCCGGGGCCGGCCGGTCTCCTCATCCGTGGGAGAGGAGTGCCATGGCCGGCAGACGACGGAAGGTAGCGTCCCGACCGCGCGCCGCGATCGCACTCATCGCGGTACCGGTGCTGGTGCTCGGCGTCGCCGGCCTGCTGCGCTGGCATGGCGCACCTCGCGGAGGCCCGGCCCGGGCGGCCGCCTCCCCGGCGGCGAACACACTGTCGGCGACTGCCGTGGCGGTACCGTCCCGCGCCACGGACACGCCGAGCGCGCCGCCGGCCTCGACACCGGGCCGACCGGCGCCATCCCGTTCCGCGCCGGTCGGCCCGGTACCCGCCGGGGGTGCGCGGCAGGTGACGTTCGTCAACGCGGTCGACCAGACCATCTGGGTGGCCGGCTGGCAGCAGACCCCGCAGCCCGCGCTCCCGGTGACCGGGTGGCTGCTGCCCGCCGGCCAGAGCCTGAGCATCACCGTGCCCGACCACTGGAACGGCCGGTTCTGGGGCCGCACCGGGTGCTCCTTCGACGGCGGCGGCCACGGGCACTGCCAGAGCGGTGACTGCGCCGGCAAGTTCCAGTGCACGCAGTACGGCGCAATCCCGGCGACGTTGGCGGAGTACAACCTCAACGCTTGGCAGAACCTGGACTTCTACGACGTCAGCCTGGTGGACGGTTCCAACCTGCCGATGTACATCAACATCACGCATGGCACCACCAAGGACCCGATCAGCGCGAACGGCTGCGCCAAGTCCGGCTGCACCAAGGCGGTACCCTGCCCGGCCGAGTTGGAGGTGCAGGCCGGCGGGGCGACGGTCGGCTGCATCTCGGCGTGCGCCCGGTTCAACACCGACCAGTACTGCTGCCGCGCGCAGTGGGCTCCGCGAAGCGCGTGCGACCCGACGAAGTGGCCGGTCGACTACGCGGCCATCTTCAAGGCGGCCGAGCCCTTCGCATACTCCTATGCGGACGATGACGCGACGAGCACCTTCACCTGTGCCGGCCAGTGCGGGTACCGGATAACGTTCGGGATCTCCCGGTGACCGCACCCGCCGGCGCTCCCTCAGGTCAGGTCTCCACACGAAGGTGGCCGAGCCGGTGGCACCCGTACTTGTCCTTGGCGGTCGCCTTCACCGTCGTGGTACCGGTCACGGTCGCGCCGGAGATTACGCCGTTCGCGCTCATCGACAGCCCGGTCGGCAGCCCGGTCGCGCTGTAGGTGACGCCGGGCGTGGCCGCCGCGCACTGCCGCGCGACCGACGCGCGCAGCGGGCTGCTCATCCGATGCGGGTTGGGCACCGCCAGCGTCCCGCTTGCCGGTGGTGGGCTGATCGTCGAACCGACGGTCAGATTCCCGGACAGCGGCAGGCTGCGTTCCCGTCGACCACGGCCGATGCCAGGGTACCGGCGTTCTCGTTCGACGACGCGGTGGCCGGCCTGCCCCACGACAGCAGGGTCGCGGCAGCGTTCGCGGTCAGCGCGGTGACGGTCAGGTAGCTGGCGATGGGGTGAGGACCTCGATGGCCGCGATCAGCAGACGGTCCCGCGCGGGACGGCCTGCGCAGGCACGCAGGATTCATCGTCGGGCTCCCCGACGGGGACGGACGACGACGAGGACCCGGGGTGTGCGTCAGAGTCGGCTCGCTGCCGGGGGAGCGCTCTCCTGGTGTGGAGGCTCGCGTGTGGACGCTCCGGATGTCAAGGCCTTGCTGGCTGTCGATGCCTCAGGCGGTCGTCCAGCCACTGGGCGAGCCGCTGGCTGGGCCCGACCAGGAGAAGCAGCAGCAGCGCCCGCTGCCCCAGCCACAGCGAGAACGGCACGACGGCGACGAACAGGACCGTGGCCCCGACGCCGCGCGGTACCGCCGCTATCAGGTGCTCCCCGTCGGCCTCGGTCTCCCACAGTCCGGAACGGCGGGCGACCCAGATGGTGAGGGCCAGCGCGGTCAGCGCGATGAAGGCCAGGTTCGTGGCGTACAGCGCCGCGGCTCCCTGTCCGGCGCCCTCGGCGGCGACCAGCACGGCGGTGGGCACCGGCAGGAACACGATGCCGAGCAACCAGGCCAGGCTGCAGGTGACCAGCACCTCGTCGAGGTGCGCGAGGGAGTCGAACAGCCGGCGGTGCACCCGCCAGAACCGCGCGATCACGACAAACGACAGGGTGAACGCGAGGAAGTCCCGGGCGTGGGCCCGCAGCAGGATGTGCAGCGGCTCCGGCGGCACCTTGGCGGCCGCGTCGCGCACGGTGTCGACCAGGGGCAGGACGAGCAGGGTCAGCGCGATGGCGACGGCGGCGTCGGTGAACGCGGTCACCCGCTCCCGGGAAACGTGAGGCACGCCCTGTCATATCACACGGCAGGGCCGCCGGAGGCACGCTGCCTCCGGCGGCCCTCCCCTTCGGACCGTTACGGGTTGACCGTGATGGTGAACGTCGACGTGGTGTTCTGGATGTTCACGTCGTTGTTGCTCTCGACGAGGTGGTTGAACGTCACCGAGCCGACCGCCGGACCCTGGCCGGGCTCCGGCAGCGGGTTGGCCCAGATGCCGAACCCGGACTTGCCGTTGCCGAAGCCGTCGTTGAGGACGTGCGCACCGGTGATGGTGGTGTTGGTGAAGATGGTGTCGGTCACCGGGAACTGGGCCGTCCCACCGACGTAGTCGGTCTGGAACATGATGCCGGAGTAGGTCGGGTCGGTGATGGTAGCGTCGTTGACCCGGATCCCCTGGAAGATGTTCGTCGCCGAGAACACCCAGATCGCACCGAACACCTGGTTGCCCCAGAAGTGCCCGCCGTCACGTGCCACCGAGAAGTTCTGGATGGTGGTCGGTGGGCTGGCGCCGAAGCCCTCGAACGCGAACCCGAAGTTCAGCGAGCTGATCGTCAGGCCCGAGTAGCACAGGGTGTCGGCCACCCGGAAGTTCTGCACGGTGTTGTTGAACCCGCCGTAGATGGCCACGCCGGCCGCCCGCCACGGGAACAGCGCCGTCAGGTTCTGGTAGGTGTTTCCGGTCAGGTTGCCGCCGTTCTGGTCCTGAGCGGCGAACAGCGCGAAGCTGTCGTCACCGGTGGCCCGGGCCTCGTCATTGCTGACCACGTTGCCCTGGCTGCCGTTGGTCAGGTTGATGCCGTCGGCCATGAGGTCGCGGATGCGCATGTTGGTGAAGTGCGAGTTGGTCACCGCTGCCGCGCCCCAGACGCCGACCACCTGGTGTTCGATCCACACGTTGTCGATGGTGATGTTCGACATGTTGCGCAGATCCCAGGTGTGCCCTGGACCGTCGATGCGTGAGTCGTAGTTGCCGAACCATGCGAACCCGCTGAACGAGGACCCGCTCGCACCGCTCTGCAGGTCCCAGTCGGCGTCCGTGTTCTCCATCGTGGACGGTACGACGAACTGGGAGTACCAGACGCCTGCACCCACCACCCGGACCGGCTTGCCGTAGACCTGCAGCTTGCCGGTGACCGTGTACTGGCCGGAAGGCAGGTACACGCCGGTCAGGGTACCGGTGGTGTCCATCCGCACCTTGTCCAGCGCGTTCTGCACGTCCTGCTGGGCGAACCCGGCCGGTACCGTGAGGTGCGCCGGGTCGGGGTTGGCCGTCGGCGAGGTCTGCTCCAACTGCATGAAGTCGATCGCGTACTGCGAGGAGTTCGACGAGTCCTTCTGCAGCTTGATGGTGCTGCCCGCCGGGTACGACGACGGCAGCAGGAAGCTGGCCTCATCGTAGATGTGCCGCGGGCTGCCGGCGCTGGGCGAGTTGCCCGGACCGGTCTCCGCACCGTAGAGCCACGCGAAGTGCGAGGTGAGGCTCAGCGGCTGCACCAGCGTGCCGTTGATGTACAGGTCCAGCGTCGCCGAGGTACCGCCGCCACCCGAGGAGTCCGGAATGGAGAAGCGGACGACGAACGTGTTGGTCGGTACCCGCGAGGTCCACTGCACGAAGGCGCCGGTCGAGTTCAGCGTGACGGCCTGGCGGCCGGACGCCTCGCCCGCGATGTCGCCGACCGTCCTGTTTGGACCCACGACGGTCGCGCCGCCACCGACGGTACCGGCCTCCGCCTCGTACATGTCGTAGGGCATGTTCGCGCCCTGGCCGACGAACATCGGGGTGTCGCTGGTGTTGTTGCCCTGCTTGACGGACAATTCGTTCGCGTCGACCGCGATCACGGTGTGTACCGTGAACTTGCCGTTGACCGCCGTCCACGTCCCCATCGTCACGTTGGTCGAGGCGCCGGGGGCGAGCGAGCCGCTGAACGAGCCGTTGAGCGTTGTGACCGTCGCGTTGTTCGCGTCGAGCAGCGTCTGGGTCACCGCGTGGCTACCGCTGGCGGTCGCCACCGTGCCCTGGTTCTTCACGGCCACCGTGAAGGTCACGGTGTTACCCGCGGACGGGGTGCTCGGCGTCCACGCCACCGACGACGCGACGAGGTCCGAACTCTGTACCGGCGCCACCACGAGCGACGTCGGGTTGGTGTAGGAGTTGTTGCCGTCGTTCAACTCGATGATGGAGTTGGACTCGTCCACCTTGGCGGTCAACGAGTAAGTACCTGCCGTCTGGGTACCGATGCTCGTCGACACGGTCGTCGACGCGCCGGCCGCGAGGGCGGGCACGTTCGCAGTGCCGACCTTCGTGGTACCCAGGTAGAAGTTGACGTTCGTCGCGCCTGCCGATGCGGTACCGATGTTGGCTACGGTCGCCGACGCGGTGATCGTGTCGGTCTCCACCGGCGACGTCGGGGTCCACGACGAACTCGTGACCGTCAGGTCCGGGTTCGGCGCGGGCGTACCGATGACCTGGAACTCCGCCACCTGCCCGCCCGGGGCCCCGCTGTTGCTGGTGATGGACAGTTGCACGTCGGCCACCCGGGCGCTGACCGGGATGGTCACCGAGTTACTGTTCGTGGACGGGTTGAACGTGTAGGTCTGCGCGCTGGAAATCGACGTGAGGCCGCTTGCGCTCTGCTCGCGGCCGAATACCTGGATCGTCTGCGTGCGGGTCGCCCAGATCGGGTCCGGGTTGAGCTTCACGATGACTGCGCTGACATCCGCATTGGCGCCCAGGTGCACGGTGACCTGGCTCGGGTAGCTGGAGCCCTCGAAGTAGGTGGTGAGGTCGCCGTCGTTGGCGTTGGCCGGCACGTAGATGTACGTGTTGGGAGTACCGTCGATCGGCTTGCCGACGGCCAGGTTGGTACCGCCGCCGCTGCCGTTACGGGTGACCGTGTTGCTGGCCGCCGACTGGTTACCGGCCGCGTCGTGCGCCTTCACGAAGTAGGACACCGTCGCGGTGTCCGGCTGCGCGTCGGTGTAGGTCAGCACGTTGCCGGCCACCGAGGTGAACTGCGTGCCGTTGCGGAAGATGTCGTACCCGGTGACGCCCACGTTGTCGGTCGACGCCGTCCAGTTCAGCTGGATCTGGCCGGACTGCGGCGTCGTGGCGGTGAGGTTGCCGGGCGCTGTCGGCGGCTGGGTGTCGCCGGTCTGGCCGTTGCGGGTGACGCTGTTGCTGTTGCTGGACTGGTTTCCGGCCGCGTCGTGCGCCCGCACGAAGTAGGTCACCGTGGCGCTGACCGGCTGGGTGTCGGTGTACGTCAGCACGTTGCCGGCCACGGTGCTGATCAGCGAGCCGTTGGCGTAGATGTCGTACCCGGTGACTCCCACGTTGTCCGTAGACGCGTTCCAGTTCAGCTGGATCTGCCCGGTCTGCGGCTCGGTGAAGGTGAGGTTCGTCGGGGCGCTCGGCGGCTGGGTGTCCCCTGTGGACGGTCCGTAGACCTCGAACTCGGAGACCTGCCCAGCCGGCCAGCCGGTGTTCGCGGTGAAGTTCAGCCGCACGTACCGTGTGGTGGTCGCGTTGAAGCCGATCGTCACCGTGTTGGCGCTGTTCGGATCGAAGTTGTACCCGGCGGACGCCACGATGTCGGAGAAGCTCGACCCGGTCGTGCTGCCCTGTATCGACAGGGTCTGGGTACGGGCGCCCCAGCCCGAGGTCGGCAGCTTGAGCACCACCTTGTTGATGCTGAGCGACGCGCCGAGGTCGACCTGAAGCCACTGCGGGAAGGCATTGTTCGTGCTCTCCCAGTAGGTGGCCTGGTTGCCATCGTTGGCGTTGGACGCCACGTAGTTCTGCGACACGCCGCTGGCCGACATCGTCTTGCCCAGCGCGAGGTTGCTCGAGGAGCTGGTCGCGCCGTAGATCTCGAACTCAGAGATCTGCCCGGCCGGCCAGCCGGTGTTGGCGGTGATGTTCAGCCGTACGTACCGCGTGGTGGTGGCGCCGAAGTTGATGGTCACCACGTTGTTCGAGGGGAAGGTGTACGCGGTCGAGGCGACGATCGTGGCGAAGGTGCTGCCGTCCGTCGAGCCCTGTATCGACAGCGTCTCGGTCCGCGAGCCCCAGCCGCTCGGCAGCTTCAGCACGATCTGGTCGATGCTGGTCGCCGAGCCGAGGTCGACCTGGACCCACTGCGGGAAGACGTTGTTGGTGCTCTCCCAGTAGCTGGCCTGGTTGCCGTCGTTGACGTTGCTGGCGGGGAATCCTGAATTGGTGCTGCTGGCCGAGACCGCCTTGCCGGCGGCCAGGTTGGGCCCGCCCGCCGCCTGGGCGGGGACGATCGACACCACTGTGGTGATGAAGCCGATCGCGAGGGCTCCGGCGAGCAGCCATCGTCGAACCGACTGCCTGGTTCTCATCGCATTCCTCTGTCTCCTGGACCGATGTCTGCGCGAGGAGCGACCGGGACGCGGGCGGGTCGGCTGATGGGTACCGGCCGGCGACGCACCCATGACTGACCCTTTACCGAGGAGCCGGGCGCACCGGATGCGCGGGCGAGTGTGGGCGGCCGGAGCGGACCCGGCGCGCGTGGTCCCTATGGAGGGACCACGCACCGGGACGGCCGTGTCGGGACGGGCTGCGGGGCGGCGACGGGACGAGATGACGATCCGGTTGCCAGCTCGTCTCATCGACGTTTCCCACTGTTGAAGCAAGACACTAGGTCAACGACAGCTAGAAGTCCACAGATCAACTCAAGAACACGACATCGATAAGGTTCGCGCTGCTGGCGCGGGCCGCGAGAGCCGCACCTTGCCGCATCGGCAACGCGGAATACGGTTAGGGACCGGTCGCGAACGCGCCACGCGGTGCGCCCGGCCGAGCTCAGAACAGTCGAGGCAAGCAGAAGAATTGCCGTCTCCAACTTGCGATCTACCAGCGACAATATTGCAAACATCTGTCAACGTCGCTACGGTGAGGTCCGCGGACGAGCCCCGTCGCCGTCCTGCCCGGGGCCGCCCGCGTCCGCGTCCCCCCGCCGGCCGTCCGGGCCGGTCCGTCCTGAAGGGTTCCTGTCGTGGGGATTTCGCGTCGTTCTGTATTGATCTCCGCCGTCGCCGGTACCGGCCTGGGGGTGGCCGGCCTGGCGACGGCGTTGCCGAGTGAGGCGGCCAGTGGGCCGGGTGATGTGGTCGGGAAGATCACGGTCGGTTACCAGGGGTGGTTCGCGTGTGTCGGTGACGGTGCGCCGATCAACGCGTGGTGGCACTGGAGCCAGAACTGGGGTCA
>CAZYCD010000149.1:0-11425 GCA_964645345.1 uncultured Micromonosporaceae bacterium | reverse complement strand
GCCCCCGCCTCGGCGTCCGCCGCCCCGCCGTCGGCCTGAGGCGCCGCCGCGCGCACCCGTGCCCACCGGCTCTATGTTGAGTTGGTGGGCACGTCGGGAGAGGAGAGTGTGTGAGCGCGGTCGGCATGGCGCAGCGCTGGATGGAGGGCAGCGCCGGACCCGGTAACCACCACCGCAGACGGGGTACCGGCTGGCGGGCCAGGGTGCCGGGCGCCTTCGCCGCGGTACTCACCGCGCTGTCGCTGTTCTGCGCGGTCTCGGCGGTCAGCCTGGCCTTCAACGTTCGCAGCCAGCCGGTCCGGGTCACCATCGACACGCTGCTGCTGCCCGCCCCCGCCAACCTCGCGTACGCCGCCCTGGTCGCCGTGCTCGCCGCCGCGGTGGGGCGGCGCAAGCGGGTCGGCTACGTCTTCCTGCTCAGCTACTTCGTGGCGCAGTTGGTCGCGGACGTGGTGCTGCTGACCGCGTTCCTGATGCTGGCCCCGGATGACGTCCAGCCGACGCCGCCGTGGTGGTTCGCCTGGCTGACCGCGGCCAACCTCGCGCTGACCGCCGGGGTGGTCGTGCTGCTGGTGCTGAGCCGCCGGGAGTTCTACGCCCGGGTACAGCGGGGCAGCCTGCGCCGGGCGCTCGCCGTGCTGGCCGGGCTGCTCGCGTCGTTCGTGATGCTCGGGTGGGCGCTGGTCGAGGCGTTCCCGGGGCGCCTGGCGGGCAGCGGCGAGCGGCTGGAGTACGCAGCCGAGCGGGTACTCGGCGGTGCGCTCGTCTTCAACGTAAGCCGGCGCGGGTCGCTGGTACCCGGCTGGGTAACGTTCCTGCTCGGGCTGTTCGGGGCCATCGCGATCTTCGCGGCCCTCTGGGTGCTGTTCCGGTCCCAGCGGATCAAGGCGGCCATGCACCCGGAAGACGAACGGCGGATCCGGGAACTGCTGGCCGCCGAGGGGGAGCGCGACTCCCTCGGGTACTTCGCCACCCGGCGGGACAAGACCGTGGTGTTCTCGCCCAGCGGCAAGGCGGCGGTGACCTACCGGGTGGTCAACGGCGTGACGCTGGCCAGCGGGGACCCGCTCGGCGATCCGGAGGCGTGGGCTCCGGCCATCCAGGCGTGGCTGGAGCAGGCCGTCGAGTACGCCTGGACGCCGGCCGTGATGGGCGCCAGCGAGGAGGGCGCCACCGCGTACGCGCGGGCCGGGCTGCGGGTACTGGAGCTGGGCGACGAGGCGGTCGTCCACGTACCACAGTTCACAGTGGACGGTCGGGAGATGCGACCGGTACGGCAGGCGGTCAACCGGGTGCAGCGGGCCGGGTACCGGCTGCGGGTACGGCGCCACGCGGAGATCGCCCCGGCCGAGATGGCGCGCATCATCGAACTGGCCGACCGGTGGCGGGACACCGAGACCGAGCGCGGCTTCTCCATGGCGCTGGGCCGGCTCGGCGACCCGGCCGACGGCCAGTGCGTACTGGTCGAGGCGTACGACGAGAACGGGGCGGAGGCCGCTCTGCTGTCGTTCACGCCGTGGGGGCGCACCGGCCTGTCGCTGGACCTGATGCGCCGGGACCGGGAGGCTGACAACGGGCTCATCGAGTTCATGGTGGTGGGCCTCGTCGAGGCGGCGCCCCGGCTGGGGGTACAGCGCATCTCGCTGAACTTCGCCACGTTCCGCTCCGTCTTCGAGGAGGGTGCGCGGATCGGTGCCGGCCCGATCCTGCGGCTGTGGCGGCGGATGCTGCTGATCGCGTCCAAGTGGTTCCAGCTCGAGTCGCTGTACCGGTCGAATCTCAAGTACCGGCCGGAGTGGGTGCCGCGGTACCTGTGCTACGAGGACGTCCGGGACCTGGCCCAGGTGGCGCTCGCCTCGGTGGTGGCCGAGGGCTTCGTCGTGGTACCGAGCCTGGGCACGCTGCTGCGCCGGGGACTGGCCGGGACGGCAACCGAGCCGACGGTACCGCCGGAGGAGGCCGGGCCCACCCAGCCGCGGGCGATCGAGACGGGTCCCGGGACGAGCGCCCTCCCGCCGTTGCTCGAGCCTGCGGCGCCGGTCGTGCCTGCCCCGCTCGAGGAGAACCTGCCGGAACAGGTACGGGTCCGGCTGTCCAAAGTGGACAAGCTGCGCGCGGCCGGGGTCGACCCGTACCCGCCCGCCGTAACCCGTACCCACGACATCCTCGCCGTCCGCGAGGCCCACCCCGACCTGCCGCCCGACGCCCGTACCGGAGACCGGGTCGCCGTCGCCGGCCGCGTCGTCCTGCTGCGCAACCACGGCACCCTGTGCTTTGCCACCCTCCGGGACTGGACCGGCGACCTGCAGGTGATGCTGACCGCCGACTCGGTGGGCGGGGAGTCCCTCGACGCCTGGAAGTCCACAGTGGACCTCGGCGACCACGTCGCGGTCTCCGGCGAGGTGGTCACCAGCCGGCGCGGCGAGCTGTCCGTGCTCGGCGAGCGCTGGGAGCTGGCCGCCAAGTGCCTGCATCCGTTGCCGGACAAGCATCGCGGGCTGGTCGACCCGGAAGCGCGGGTCCGCGCCCGGTACCTGGACCTGGTCATCAACCCCGACGCCAGGGCGACTCTGCGGGCCCGCGGCGCGGTGCTGCACGCCCTGCGCGGCACCCTGGTCTCCCGCGGCTTCCTCGAGGTGGAGACGCCGATCCTGCAGTCCGTGCACGGCGGTGCCAACGCCCGGCCGTTCACCACCCACAGCAACGCCTACAACATCGGCCTGTACCTGCGTATCGCGCCCGAGCTCTACCTCAAGCGGCTGGCCGTCGGCGGCGTGGCCAAGGTGTTCGAGTTGGGCCGCACCTTCCGCAACGAGGGTGTCGACGCCACCCACAACCCGGAGTTCACCATGCTGGAGGCCTACCAGGCCTACGGCGACTACACCTCGATGCGCGAGCTGACCAGGGAGCTGATCCTGGCGGCGGCCTGCGCGGCGCACGGGCGGCCGGTGGCACGGCGGCCCGATGGTACCGAGGTGGACCTGTCCGAGGACTGGCCGGTGGTCACCGTGCACGACGCGGTCGGGGCGGCGCTGGGCGTCGACCTCGGGCCGGACACGCCCGTCGAGGAGCTGCGCCGGCTGGCCGGTACCGCGCGGGTACCGCTGAATCCCGCCTGGGACCGGGGTCACGTGCTGCTGGAGCTGTACGAGCGGCTGGTGGAGGCCGGTACCGGCGCCCCGACCTTCTACACCGACTTCCCGACCGAGGTGTCCCCGCTGACCCGGCAGCACCGCGACGACCCCCGGCTGGCCGAGCGCTGGGATCTCGTCGCGTTCGGTACCGAACTGGGCACCGCGTACACCGAGCTGATCGACCCGGTGGAGCAGCGCCGCCGGCTGACCGCCCAGTCACTGCTCGCGGCCGGTGGCGACCCCGAGGCCATGGAGCTGGACGAGGACTTCCTTCAGGCACTGGAGTACGCAATGCCCCCCACCGGCGGCCTCGGCCTCGGCGTGGACCGGCTGATGATCCTGCTGACCGGCCGGACTATCCGGGAGACGCTGCCGTTTCCACTGGTGCGTCCGTCGACCTAGCGCGTACCGGCAGCACCACCAGCAGCATGAGCATGAGCAGCACGTACCAGTTGAGCACCAGGAAGCCCTCGGGCGTACGCATCAGGCTGTCGGGCAGGTAGTGCCAGTCGAAGAACGAGATGACGCTGATCGTCACCGTCGTCCACACGAGGACGCCCACCGCCGCGTACCACGCCCGGCGCGGCGCGCCCCGGGTGGCGACCACGTCCAGCAGCACGACCAGGGCCGGCACGAACCAGTACAGGTGGTGCTGCCAGGACACCGGGCTGACCAGCGAACCGACCAGACCGGTCAGGGTGATGCCGACCAGCTCGTCCCCGGCGCGCGCGGCCCGGGCCGCGCGCCACAGCCCGAAGGCCGCGATCACCGCGACCAGCGCCAGCCAGGGCAGGCTGCTGGCCGCCTTCGGCTCGGCCAGCCGGGACAGCGTGCCCATCACCGACTGGTTCTGCACCAGGTAGAGGTGACCGATCCGGTCCGTCTGCCACAGCGTCGAGGTCCAGTAGCGCCAGGACTCGCTCGGCGCCAGGGCCGCCGCCAGGAGGGTGGCGCCCACCGCGGTGGCGCCGGCCGTGGCCGCTGCCCGGTACCGGCGCGTGATCAGCAGGTACCCGATGAAGATGGCGGGCGTGAGCTTGATGGCGGCGGCCAGTCCCACGCCGACGCCGCCCCACCGCGACCCCCGGGGTACCAGCAGGAGCAGGTCGCCGAGGGTGAGCAGGGCGAGGTACATGTTGATCTGGCCGAAGGCGAAGTTCTCCCGGATCGGCTCCAGCGTGCTGATCAGCGGGATCGCCAGGCACATCGCGTACCAGAGCGGCCAGCCGTGCCGGTTGGCCAGCGGGCGGATCAGCCACGCCGTGGTGACCAGGACGCAGGCGGCCGAGCCGGCCCAGACCAGGACGATCACCGCACCAAGGGGGATCCAGGCCATCCAGTACATGAGGACTGCGGCGAACGGCGGGTACGTGAAGCCCAGCGAGTGCTGGACCCGGTCCGGCTGGATGTAGTCGTAGAGCTGGTGCCCGGAGGCCCACCAGCGGATCGCCTCGAAGTAGATCTTGAGATCGAAGTAGTCGTGCCGGTTGCCGTACCACCACTGTGCGGCGCCGACCGCCGCGACCACGGCGACCACCACCGCGGCCCGTCGCAGGCCGGTCCGGACCTGCGGGCGCGCCGGAGTGGCGGTCCGGGGCGCTGCGGTCATCGTGCGGTCTCCTCGGCGGTGTCCGACTTCCCGACCAGTGAGCCTAACGGCGCCGCCTCGCACCGTGTGGGGCCACCGGCAGGGCCTAAGCTGTGGCTCGTGGGTGATCTCCTCGTTTGGATCGACTGCGAGATGACCGGGCTGGACCTGCAGCGGGACGCGTTGATCGAGGTCGCCGTGCTGGTCACTGACCCGGAGCTCAACGTGCTCGGCGACGGCGTCGACGTGGTAATCCACGCCGACGACGCTTTGCTGTCCGGCATGGTAGACGTGGTCCGCGACATGCACGAGAAGTCCGGCCTCACCGAGCAGGTGCGCGCCTCGGTGCTCACCGTGGAGGAGGCCGAGGACCGGGTCATGTCCTACGTGACCACGCACGTACCCGAGCCACGCAGCGCCCCGCTGTGCGGCAACTCGATCGCCACAGACCGGTCGTTTCTCGCCCGGGACATGCCGAAGCTGGACGAGCACCTGCACTACCGGATGATCGACGTGTCCTCCATCAAGGAGCTGTGCCGCCGCTGGTACCCCCGGACGTACTACGGGCAGCCGGCCAAGGGCCTGGCGCACCGGGCGCTGGCCGACATCAAGGAGAGCATCCGGGAGCTGGAGTACTACCGGCGGACGATCTTCGTACCCGGCCCGGGGCTGGACGTGGACGCCGCGAAGGCGGTGGCCGCCCAGGTGGCCGTCGACCGCCCGATCGGCTGACCCACCCGCTCGACAGCCCCGGCCGGATTGTGGCTATCATTACGGGGTTCGTCGGGCGCACCGCGCCCGACGGGGTACGTGGTGGCTGTAGCTCAGCTGGTAGAGCACCGGGTTGTGGTCCCGGGTGTCGTGGGTTCAAGTCCCATCAGTCACCCTGAGAGATGATCTCCCTGGCCGTGGGCCGGGGAGATCATTTTTTCGGGGGTACCGGCGAGGGTCGCGGGCCCCGGTGTCGATCCGGCACACCGCCGGTATGAATGGCGGCCGGGCAGCCAGCGTCCGCACCCACGCAGAGTGTCCACAGTGGATGGCGCCGACCGCGTACCCCCGACTGGAATCGAACCAGTGCCCTTCGGCCTCGGAAGCCGTCGCTCTGTCCGCTGAGCTACGGGGGCTTGATGTCGTTCCGGGTGGGAGCGGAGGGATTCGAACCCTCTCAGGCAAGCGACTGCTTTACGGGCAGCCCCGACTCTCCAGCGTCGGCGCGCTCCCCTGGGCGTTCATCGGGAGTCGAACCCAGACCTTCCAGGGCCACAACCTGGCGTGCACACCGGTACACCACAAACGCCGTGCCCACGGCAGGACTCGAACCTGCAACACCCTGCTTGTAGGGCAGGTGCTCTCCCGTTGAGCTACGCGGGCGGTAAGCGGCGCGTGCGGGACTCGAACCCGCTCCGCAACGGTGAAAGGGTCGCGGCCTACCCATAGCCGAACGCGCCGTAGTTGGGAGCGGAAGGTGAAGGAGTCGAACCCTCGTCGTCGCCGACGGCCTGGCTTTCGGGGCCAGTCGCCCACCACCGGGCGCCACCTTCCAGATGACCGGTACCCCTGACAGGAGTCGAACCTGCATGCCACGGCGTCGTAGACCGTTGCTCATCCATTGAGCTACAGGGGCTTGAGTGCCGTCGAGGAGAGTCGAACTCCTTGCCTCCGCCTTATCAGGGCGGCGCCCTTACCACGCGGGCCACGACGGCACGGTGCGGAGAGCGAGGGAATCGAACCCCCGTGGGCGGTACCCATCGACGGCTTAGCACGCCGCAGCCTTACCTCTCGGCCCGCTCTCCATCGCGGTGGGAGTACCCGGAGCGCGATTCGAACGCGCACTGTGCCGGTCCTGGGCCGACTGCCTCTCCCGTTGGGCTACCCGGGCGTGGTGGACAACCTCGGTATCGAACCGAGCGGGCGCTGTTTGCAGGACAGCGCTGCACACCTGTGCGTCGCCCGTGGAGCCAGTGGCCGGTCTCGAACCGGCTCCCTTGCCTTGAACAAGGCGCAGGCACGACCCGTCGTGCTCCGCTGGCAGGTACCCTCGGCCGGACTCGAACCGGCACTGGACGGCCCTCAAACCGTTGCCTCCTACCGTTGAGCTACGAGGGCGTACCACCGATCCCGGGCGAGGATTCGAACCTCGATTGCCGCGTCCAGAGCGCGGGGGCCTGCCCGTTGGCCGACCCGGGAGGGGCCGGCGGGCTTAGGGTCCCGCCGGCCAACTCAGCGCGCGATCAGGGCGGCCCACGTCGGTGCCTGCGGGGTGGCCCGCAGCGGCATCCGCGCCTCGGCCGGCGTCCTGTCGCCCTTGCGCTGGTTACACGGGCCGCACGCGGCCACCGTGTTGCGCCAGGTGTTCTTCCCGCCCCGGGACCGGGGCAGGACGTGGTCGATGGTTGTGGCGTGCCCGCCGCAGTACGCGCAACAGCCCTCGTCCCGGGCCATCACGCCGGCGCGCGACCAGGCCGGCCTGGCGGAGTACCGCCACTTCGTGACGACGTACTGCACGAGCCGCACCACCCGGGGTACCGGGTACACACCGATGAGCCGGTCCGGCTCCGCCTCGTGGATCTCGGCGACCCTCCGCAGTAGCATCCGGATGGCGTGCTTGAGACTGACCCGGTGCAGCGGCCCCAGGTCGGCGTTGATGACGAGTACCGCATCCACCGGGTTCACCTCCTCGTGTCGCATATGGACTGTTGGTTGCGGTGCCGCGCGGTCGCGCAGCGGGTAGGGGAGTCGAACCCCCGTTGCCAGGTTGAGGGCCTGGTGGCCTGACCGTTAGCCGAACCCGCCAGGTGTGCGTGCCCCGCTCTACCTCCTGAGCTTGTGGGGCGTGCGTCGGGAGCCGGGGAGTCGAACCCCGCACGTCCTGGTCCCAAACCAGGCCCGGTCACCGAGCCGGTCGCTCCCGCACGCCCGGTGGCCGGCCAGCGTTGCGCCGGCCGCCGGGCTTCGTATGCCATCCACTGTGGAGTTCTCAATGGTCGTGACCGCCGGCCGAGGCCGGGGCTGTCGCGCACGGGCGGAAGGATTCGAACCCCACACGCGGCTTTGGAGACCGCCGTGCTTCCGTAACACCACGCCCGTAGGAGTTGTTGCACCACAACGAAAA
This sequence comes from uncultured Micromonosporaceae bacterium, assembly GCA_964645345.1. Classification (GTDB taxonomy): domain Bacteria; phylum Actinomycetota; class Actinomycetes; order Mycobacteriales; family Micromonosporaceae; genus Rugosimonospora. Next base: position 3,588 of record CAZYCD010000149.1, on the reverse strand, counting down.
ACCGCCCGTCCCTGTGCGGGCGGGCGGCTGGAGAAGGATGCCTAGCTGCTGCTAGCTCCGCCACCTGCCCGCGCCGTGCGACGGGTACGCACTACCGATGCCGGTTGATTCGACTCGGTCCGCCGGCAGCGCAGCACAGAACACCGGCAACTGCCGGTTCTGCGTTGGCTTCCAGGTCCTCATCTCGTCTCCCTTGTCGGTGTTGACGTTCACGGTACGGGTCGGTGATCAGGAGGGGCAATCGTATTTCCAGACGCATCCGCACCCGGCGGCTATTCCCACCGGGTGCGGATGCCTTGACCTTACTAGTTACCCGAGGCGGGTGCCGACGGCGTGGCGCCGGTCTTCGGCGCGTACGGGATCGCGCTGCCCTTCACGTACTCGTCGAACGACTCGTTCCAGTCGGTCCAGCCGTCGCCCCACTTCAGCGGGGCGCTAGTGTTCTTCACCGTCACCGGGTCGCCGATGTGCACCTGGTTGTACAGCCACTGCGCGTTGTCCGGCGCGATGTTCGTGCAGCCGTGCGACACGTCGTCGCTGCCCTGCTGCCCGACGGACCAGGGCGCGGAGTGGATGTACTGGCCGCCCCAGGTCAGCCGCAGCGGCCAGTTGATGGTCTCCTTGTAGTAGTCCGGGTTGCCGGGCATGATGCCGACCGACGCGGAGTCGAAGACCTCGGAGGCGGCCCGGGTCATGACGACCATGTTGCCGCTGGACGACGGGGTACTCGGCTTGCCGAGGCTGGCCGGCATCGTCTTGATGACCTGTCCGTCCTGGCTCACGGTCAGGGTCTTCGTCTTGTCGTCGACGTCGATCCGCAGCGCTCTGTCCACAATGGACGCATTGACCGTGAGGTCGTCGTCGCCGTACGAGCCGTTCCCGAGGGGTACCCCCCGGAACAGCGCGCGCAGCGCGATCTTCGTACCGGTCTGCCAGTAGTCCTTCGGCCGGTAGTGCACCTCGGTCGGGGAGAACCAGTTCCACGCGCCCTCCTGGGCGGGCGTGGTCTGCAGGAACAGCCGCTTCTGCACGGCGGCGCGCGCCGCGTCCGGGATCGGCTTGGTGAACGTCAGCACGACCGGGGCGCCGATGCCGTACACCAGGTTGTCGCCCAGGTTGCTGATCATGTGGCTGGTACTGCTCGGCTCGGCCATCGTGGTGAAGCTCGAGCTGGCCTGAGCGGTCTTGCCGTCCTGGCCCGTGGCCGTCACCTTGACCGTGTACTTGGTGCCGTACTTCAGCGCCTGCTGCGGTACCCACGAGGAGCCGTCCTCGCGCATCGCGCCGTCCACGGTGGCGCCCGTGCCGGCGTTGCTGACCTCCACCTTCGTGCCGGTGGCGTGCGCCGCGGTGAAGGTGATCTCGGTGGCCGCGGGCACGTTGGTCGCGCCGTCCGCCGGGGCGGTGACCGCCGCGGCAAGCGTGTTGCCCTTGTCCGCCGGCGGCTTGCTGCCGGGAGGTTGCCAGCGCGCGTTACTGCCGGCGCACGCGGTCAGGGCGAGCGCACAGAGAAGTGCCAGCCCGGCGAGGAGCCGCCGGGCTGGCACCCTGTCCGTCAGGCCAGTGGGGGGCATCCGGTGAGGCTGCATGCCCTCCATCGTGCCTCACCGGGCGGGGGCGGCAAGTCCCACATTCGTACCGCCGTCCCGTTTGCCCGATGTCGGCCGTGCGTCAGTTGTACTGTGGAGCGGTCTTGCCGCCACCCTTGCCGGCCTCGGCCGCGGCCTGCTTGAGCAGGTCCGAATGGGGCAGGGCGCTGCCCTTGATGTAGTCGGTCCAGCTCAGGTCCCAGACGGTCCAGCCGTCACCGGGATCCACGTGTACCTCAGTGCCCGCCACCGTGACCGGGTCGCCGATTTGCGAGTTGTTGAAGACCCAGCCGGCGGCGTCCTCGGACAGGTTCACGCAGCCGTGGCTGACGTTGTCGCTACCTTGGTCGCCGACGGACCACGGCGCCGCGTGCAGGTACTGTCCGTCGTCGGTGAACTTCTCGGCGTAGTCGACCGTCACCCGGTACTCACCAGGTACGTCGAACAGGGACGTGCGCTCGTGGGTCATGAGCACCATGTTGCCGGAGGACGTCGGCGTGTTCGACTGGCCGAGGCTCACCGGGAACGTCTGTACGAGCTTGTCGCTCTGGTACACCCGCATCTGCTTCTTGGCGTTGTCGACCTGGAACACCGTCTTGCCGCCGATGGTTGCTGTACCGCCCCGGTCCTCGTCCAGGAACCTGTCGCCGACCGGCATGCCGCCCAGGGCGGAGCGTACGGTGATCTTGGTACCGGTCTTCCAGTAGTCCTGCGGCCGGTACTCCACCTTGTTGTCGCCGAACCAGTGCCAGACGCCCACCTGAGGCGGGTCCGAGCTCACGAACAGCCGCTTCTCGACGGCGGCCTTGGCGCTGTCCGGGATGGGCGTGTCGAAGTCGATCACGATGGGCATGCCCACGCCGTAGGTCGAGCCGTTCTGGAGGTACAGGCCGGTTTCGATCCGGTTGCCGCCCGGATCAGCCATCGTGGTGAAGGCGACGTTCTTGGTGATGGTCTTGCCGTCCGGCCCCTTGGCGCTCACCACGGCGTGGTAGGCCGTCTTGTAGTCAAGTGGTTCGGCCGGTACCCACGAGGAATTGTCTGGCCGCATGCTCCCGGCGACGTTCTTCCCGGACGCGTCCGTCAGGGTCACCCCGGTCAGCGTGCCGTTGGAGACGCTGGTACCGATCTCGGTCGAGACGGGCTGATTCGCCGCGCCTCCGGCCGGGGTGACGTTGATCACGACGGGCTTGGGTGCCTGTTTCCAGGAGGCGCTCGTGCCTTTGCCGTGGGTACAGGCTGACAAGGCAAGGGGTGCGGCGAACGCTACCGCTGCGGCGGTACGCCAACCGACTCGTTTGATGCGCATGATGGACCTCGCTTTATGAGTCGTACCTTCATCTTGCCCCATTTGTGGCTTTGGCGTAGTCGGTTCCAGGCACCCGGAGCGGTCCCGGCGGGCTCGGGTATCTGGTTGGGAACGAGGCGCCGCGGCGTGCTATCGTTCTCCGCGTTGCGAAACGCGCCGCTAGCTCAACTGGCAGAGCAGCGGACTCTTAATCCGCGGGTTCGGGGTTCGAGTCCCTGGCGGCGCACCCGTGATCAAGGCTCTGACCTGGAGGTTTCCTCTGGATCGGAGCCTTCTTCATGTCCACTATGGACTAAAGGTGGCTCGAAGGTCGCTCGCGTGTTTGGTGCCTGGTTTTCGGTCCGACGCCGGTGGACGCCCGGCCCGTCCGAGTTGGCGAAGCTGGCCCGGATCCGCACCGCCTACACCGGAGAACAACTTACCGAGGCCCTTGCCGGGCTCACCGTCGGTCAAGGCCTGGGACTCGACTCCTGCAGCCCCGCCCAGGCGCGGCTGCGGGCACTGCTGGCGCTTGGCATGTTCAACGGCGGCCCCGGCCTCATCGACAGCCCGCTGGGCAGCGCCAACGTCGCCGGGCTCGTCACGTACACGATCACCGTGTCGCCGCGTCACGACAATCTGATTCTCTTCAGCAACGCGCCCGACAACATCGCCCGGCGGCTGGTACCCAATGAGGTCGGCAACCGAGGG
>CAZYCD010000148.1:0-11635 GCA_964645345.1 uncultured Micromonosporaceae bacterium | reverse complement strand
GCTTGTCTATGCCGACATGCAGAGCGTGATGGTTGCGCCGGTGTGGTTCCCCGGGGTGACGGGGAAGACGCGCCCGGACGACGGGGGGTCGTCCGGGCGCGACCCCCCGTGCTCGGTGGGGATCTACCATCCGTCACCGCAGATCGCCATGGCGCTGGCGTCCCGGTGGATGCAGACGTGGAGCCGCGCTGCGCACCTGCTAGAAACGAGTTCCACCGGGTGTTCAACCAGCCCGGGCAGATCGCCCCGCCCGATTCCCCGGCGTCGACATAGGCCGAGGTGTGGAAGCTTCGGCCGCGCCGCCTGATGGCGAAGACGCTCACCAGTACCGCATTGTCAGGACTGGTCACCGATCGACGAGCGTGAACGTAATGTACGCGCCGAGGCCAGTCAATGCCGGCCGCCGGTACCCCCTGGGCCTTGTCCGGGGCCGGCGGCGGTGGAAGCGTGCGAACATGACCTCGGACGACCTGCTGGCCCGGCACCGCGCCGTCATGCCCTCCTGGCTGCTGCTGTACTACGACGAGCCACTCGAAATCGTTTCCGGCTCCGGGCGGCGCGTCACCGCGTCGGACGGCCGGACGTACCTCGACTTCTTCGGCGGCGTGCTGACGAACATGATCGGGTACGGCATCGACGAGGTGAATGCCGCGCTGGAGCGGCAGCTCCGTACCGGGATCCTGCACACGTCGACGCTGTACCTCATCCGCAGTCAGGTCGAACTGGCCGAGAAGATCGCCCAACTGTCCGGCATTGCGGACGCGCGGGTGTTCTTCACCAACTCCGGCAGTGAGGCCAACGAGGCCGCGCTGATGTTCGCCACGAACTACCGGCGGTCCAACCAGATCCTCGCGATCCGCAACAGCTACCACGGGCGCACCTACGCCACCGTGGGCATCACCGGCAACCGGGCGTGGTCGGCCTCGGCCCTGTCCCCGTTGAACGTCAGCTACCTGCACTCGGGGGACCGGCTGCGCGGTCTGCTCGCCGGCCTGTCCGACGAGCAGCACATCGAGGCGGCCGTCGCCGACCTCCGCGAGGTCATGGCGACGACGACCAGCGGGCAGGTCGCCGCGCTGATCGCGGAGCCGGTCCAAGGGGTCGGTGGCTTCACGCACGGGCCGGATGGGCTGTTCGGCGCGTACCGCAAGGTACTCGACGAGCACGGCGTGCTGTTCATCTGCGACGAGGTGCAGACCGGGTGGGGCCGCACGGGCGAGCACTTCTGGGGGTACCAGGCCCACGGCATCACGCCTGACCTGCTCACTTTCGCCAAGGGGATCGGCAACGGGCTGGCCCTGGCCGGCGTCGTGGGCCGGGCCGAGGTGATGGAGTCGGTGCAGGGCATCAGCTTCTCCACCTTCGGCGGCAACCCGCTGGCCACCGCGGGCGGCAACGCCGTGGTGGACTACCTGCTCGCACACGACCTGCAGGCCAACGCCCGCGAGGTGGGCGCGGTCCTGCTGGACGGGCTGCGGGAGGTGGCTGGCCGGTACGGGATCGTCGGCGAGGTTCGGGGCAAGGGCCTGATGCTCGCTGTGGAGTTCGTGGAGCCGGGTAGCAGCAACCCGAACGGGTACGCGACGGGCCGGGTGTTCGAGGAGTGCCGCCGGGGCGGACTGCTGGTGGGCAAGGGCGGCCTGTACGGCAACACGCTGCGCATGGGGCCGCCGCTGACGCTGACCGCCGAGGAGGCCCGGGAAGGCTTGGAAATCCTTACCAGCGCGATCTCCGCGGTTGACCAGGAGGTTACCCGGACCTGACCCGGGGGTGTCCGAGGGTGGCCGATCCCTGACCGGCCCGGTTACCGTGGCCGGGCCCCGTCGTCGTACCCAGGAACGGCAACGGGTTGCTGCTACGGGGATTCGTTACGCGCTCGTGACGGTCGGGCGGCCGGCGCCAGGTAACAACTTTGAAAACTTCGCCCATCTACTTGACAAGAAGATGCGGCAGTAAGAAATTTTACCACGACCGTTAACACTCCTTCCTGAAGGGCTTGCCGGATGACCGAGCACGACGCCACGACCGCGGGAACCGCGGTGGCCGAGGTCTCGGGCCCCGACACGTCCACCTCGTTGGCCGCACCCGACGGCGTGCTCGTCCGGGTCCGCGCCAAGCTGCCGGAGTTCACCGGGGCGTTGCAGCGGGTGGCCGAGCAGGTGCTCAGCGACCCGGCGGCGGCGGCCCGCGCCACCATCGTCGAACTCGCCGAGCGCAGCGGCACCTCGCCGGCCACAGTCACCCGGTTCTGCCGGGCCCTGGGCTTCGAGGGCTACGCCGACCTGCGCCTCGGCATCGCCGGTGAGACCGGTCGGGCGGCCCGCTCGGCCGGCTGGAGTGTGGACATCGGCCGCGAAATCCAGCCCACCGATCCGCTGGACCGAGTGCTGCACCAGATCATCGCCGCCGACACCAGGGCGCTGGCCGACACCGCCGCCCTGCTCGACCTGCAGGCCATCGAGCGCGCCGCGGACGCGGTCGCCGCGTCCGGCCGGGTCGACCTGTACGGAATCGGCGGCAGTGGCCTGGTCGGCGCGGAGATGCAGCTGTGCCTGCACCGCATCGGGCTGGCGGCCTGGTCCTGGAGCGACCTTCACAACGGCCTGGCGAGTGCGGCGTTGCTGCGCCCTGGCGACGTCGCCATCGGTGTCTCACACAGCGGGCAGACCAGGGAGACCATCGAGGTGCTCGCCGAGGCTGGCAGCAGCGGCGCGACCACGGTGGCGCTGACCAGCTTCCCGCGCTCCCCGCTCGCCGAGATCGCCGACATCGTGCTGGTGCACGCGATGCAGGCGACCACCTTCCGGACCGATGCGCTGTCCGGCCGGCATCCGCAGCTGGTCGTTCTCGACCTGCTGTATGTCGCCGTCGCGCAGCGGACCCACAACCGGTCCCACGCGGCCTTCCAAGCGACCGCGCGAGCGGTGGCGGGCCACTGGGCGGCGAAGGAGGAGGGGCAGTGAGCGAGCGCCAGCCAGCGAACCGGGGTTGCCCCGCGGTGGTGCCTCATGACCGTTGCGAGCACAGCGAGGAGCGGGCATGAGCGTCAGCGCGGCGGCGTACGCGGAGGCGACCCAGTCGGTCATCGACCGCGTGGTGTCCAGCACCGGCACGGAGGTGACGCGGGCGGCAGCGATCATCGCCGACGCGCTGCGCGCCGGTGGGGTGCTGCAGGCCTTCGGTACCGGACACTCCGAGGCCCTGGCCATGGAACTGGTGGGCCGGGCCGGCGGCCTCGTGCCCACGAACAAGATCTCGCTGAGGGATGTCGTGCTGTTCGGCGACGCCCCGCGCGAGGTGCTGCACGACGAGAAGCTCGAACGTGACCCGCAGATCGCCCACCGTCTCTACGCCCTCGCCACGCCCTGCCCGCAGGACGTGTTCGTGGTCGCGTCGAACTCGGGCATCAACGGGTGCATCGTCGAGTTCGCGCTCCTGGTCAAGGAGCACGGTCACCAGCTCATCGCCATCACCTCGGCAGCGCACACCGTACGGGTGACGCCACGGCACCCGTCCGGGCGCAGGCTCGCCGAGATCGCCGACGTCGTGCTGGACAACGGCGCGCCGTACGGCGACACACTGCTGCCGCTTCCGGGCGGCGGCACGGTCGGCGCCATCTCCTCGATCACCTCCGCCCTGCTCGGGCAGCTGGTGATGGTCGAGGTGGTCCGACAGCTCCAGGCTGCGGGCGAGGTACCCCCGATCTACCTCTCCGCAAATGTCCCCGGCGGGGACGAGCACAATCACACCCTCGAGTCGCGGTACGCCGGACGTATCCGGCGCACCGCCTGACCCGACGTACAGGAGACAAGAATGTCCCTTTCCCCTGAAAACACCGGCGCGGTGGAGTCCACCCCGTCGGCCCTCAACCGGCGGACGATGCTCAAGCGTGCCGCGGCGGCCGGCCTTGTCGCCGTCCCCGCCGTAGGCTTCCTCGAGGCCTGCGCTGGCAGCAGCAGCAGCAACAACAACAGCGGCAACAGCGGCGCGACCAGCACCGACAACCCGCTCGGCGTCAAGGACGGCACCACGGTCAACGTGGTCATCTTCAACGGTGGCCTCGGCGACGAGTACCCGAAGACCGACAAGGACCTGTTGGTCGCCAAGCACCCGAAGGTCACGGTCAACCTGAGCTCGACTCAGAAGATCAAGACCCAGGAGCAGCCGAAGTTCAGCACCACCCCGTCCGACCTGATCAACAACTCCGGCGCCGACAGCATGGCGCTGGACACCCTGATCAACGACGGTGCGCTGACCGAGTTGACTCCGCTGCTGGACGCCCCGAGCTGGGACGACCCGAACGTCAAGGTGCGCGACACCCTGCTGCCGGGCACCGTGTCGGACGGTACGTTCGACGGCAAGGTCTACGTGCTCAACTACGCGTACACCGTGTTCGGCATGTGGTACAACCAGGCGCTGTTCGACAAGAACGGCTGGACGGTGCCGAAGACCTTCGACGACTTCTTCGCGCTCGCGCCAAAGATCAAGGCGACCGGCGTCGCGCCGATCACCTTCGCCGGCCACTACCCGTACTACTCGCGCTGGGCCATCATGAGCTGGATCTGGCAGTCCGGTGGCAAGCAGGCGGTGGTCGACATCGACAACCTGAAGCCCGGTGCGTGGAAGGCCGACGGCGTCCTTGCGGCGCTCACCCCGGTCGAGAAGATGATCAAGGACGGGTGGGCCCTCCCGGGCAGCGACACCCTGACCCACACCCAGTCGCAGCAGGCGTGGCTGGACGGCAAGGCGGCGCTGCTGCCGGTCGGTACCTGGGTCGAAAACGAGATGAAGGCGACGATCCCGGCCGGCTTCCAGATGAAGATCGCCAACTTCTGGAGCGTCAGCTCGGCGGACAAGGCGCCGGGTGCGGTGTACGCCGGCTCCGGCGAGGGCTGGCTCGTGCCGAAGAAGGCCGCCAACGCGGCCGGTGGCATGGAGTTCCTGCGCGCGATGCTGTCGAAGGCCGGTGCGGGCAAGTTCGCCTCGCTGACCCACTCGCTGGCCTCGGCCAAGGGCTCCGGCGACAACGTCACCGACTCGACGGCGCTCACCTCGGCCAACGCGCTGATGAAGACGGCCCAGGGCGACCTGGTCTCCTTCAAGTACCCGGACTGGTACGCCGACCTGGACAAGGCGAGCCAGAACGCGATCGGCGAGCTGATGGCCGGGCGCATGACGGCCGCCAAGTTCGCCGACACCATGGAGGCCGCCTCGCAGAAGGTCGCGGGCGACAGCTCCATCAAGAAGTTCACCCGGTCCTAATCGGAAGCGAGCGGTCATGCGGCACGGTAAGGCCCGGTTCATCACGGGCTTCCTGGCTCTTCCGGTTGCGCTGTACGTCTTCTATGTCATCTGGCCGTACGCGCAGGCGTTGGGGTACTCATTCACGAACTGGGGTGGCTATTCCGACACCCAGGACTTCGTCGGCTTGAGCAACTACGTCAAGTTGTTCAAGGACGAACTGATCAGGAAGGCCTTCTGGCACAACGTCTTCTTCCTGGTCACCGTGCCGCTGTTCACGATCGCGCTGGCCCTGTTCTTCGCGTTCCTCCTCAACGTGGGAGGACGCGGAGGCAGGGCCGGCATCCGGGGAGTCTGGGGCTCCTCGGTGTACAAGATCATATTCTTCTTCCCTGTGGTCCTCTCGCTGGTCGTCGTCGCCATCATGTGGGGCGCCATCTACCGGGGCGACAACCAGGGCCTGCTCAACGGCCTGCTGACGAAGCTGCACCTGGTCGACCCGCAACACCCGCTGCGGTTCGTCGGCGAGCCGACACCGTTCCTCGGGGTACCGCAGGTGCTGTGGTGGCTGCTGATCATCGCGGTTTGGGGCGGCGTCGGCTTCTACATGGTGTTGTTCTCCGCCGCGATGCAGTCCATCCCGAAGGACATCTACGAGGCGGCGCTGCTGGACGGCGCCGGCCGCTTCCACACCTTCTTCCGCGTCACCCTGCCCCTGCTGCGCGACACCATCTCGGTGGCCTGGGTCTACCTCGGCTTCATCGCATTGGACATGTACGCACTGGTCTACGTGATGACGCAGGACCAGGGCGGACCGGACCACGCCAGCGAAGTGTTCGCCTCGGTGCTGAACTTCACCGCCTTCAACAAGGGCCAGTTCGGTTACGCATGCGCCATCGGCGTGGCACTGGCGATCTTCACCCTGCTGCTGGCCGCGTTCCAGCTGCGGATCACCCGTCGCGATCGAATCGAATTCTAGGCAGGCACCGATGACCACGCTTACCAGCCAACGCACCGGTCGTCCCGTGGACGCGGGCGCGGCCCGGGGTCGCCGCCGCAGGGCGCCGCAGGGCGGGCGCAGCGGAGGGATCGGCGACAACCTGTTCAGCGGCTTCTCTCACCTCTTCCTGCTGGTCTGGGCCGCCATGGTGGTCTTCCCGCTGCTGTGGGTGGTGCTGTCGGGCTTCAAGGACGACGCTCAGATCGTCAAGTCGCCGCTGTCGCTGATCCCGAACTCGCTGCACTGGGACAACTTCGCCCGGGCCTGGGGCAAGGGCCACATCGGCGCGTTCTTCCTCAACACCGTGATCATCGTCGGCGGCGGCGTGTTCCTCACGATGTTGCTGGGCTCGATGGCCGCCTACGTGCTGGCGCGGTACGAGTTCCCCGGCAACCGGCTGATCTACTACATGTTCCTGGCCGGGCTCACGCTGCCGGTCTTCATGGCCGCCGTGCCGCTCTACAAGGGCGTCTACAACACCGGACAGATCGTGCCGTTCCTCGGCCCGAACAGCTACATCATGCTGATTCTGGTCTATGTCGGGTGGTCGTTGTCGTTCACCGTGTTCTTCATGCACTCGTTCTTCAAGACGCTGCCGACGACCGTCGCGGAGGCGGCGCTGGTGGACGGTGCCTCGCATACCACGCTGTTCTTCCGCGTCATGCTGCCGATGGCCAAGCCCGGCCTGATCAGCATCGGCATCTTCAACATCCTCGGCCAGTGGAACCAGTGGTACCTGCCGACGCTGCTGATGAACCCGCCGCCGGGGCAGCCGAAGCACGAGGTGATCGCCCAGGGGCTGATCGAGCTGTCGGTGAACATGGGGTACAAGTCTGACTGGTCCGGGCTGTTCGCCGGTCTGACCATGGCCATGCTTCCGGTACTGATCGTCTACATCGCCTTCCAGCGCCAGGTCCAGGCGGGCCTGACCGCCGGCACGCTCAAGTAGCCGGTACCACACCGCACCCACGCCGCCGCCCCGGTCACCGCGACCGGGGCGGCGGCGCGTCTGTCGTACCGGGGCCCGAGAATGAGCAGGTGCTGATCGCGGTCGTGCCGGACGTGGCGGCCGGGGGAGCCCGGCTGCGCCGGCTGGACGACGCCGGACGGCCGCTCGGCTCAGCGTGGACCGTCCCGGACCTGGCGGCCGCGGTGCGCGACATCGAGCCGGCCGGTGATAGGTCCACCGTGGACGGTGCGGGTGGCGTGCGGTGGCTGTGGGCCGCGACCGCCGACGTGTACCCGGGTCTGCTGCGCGAAGGCGTACGGGTGGACCGGTGCCACGACATCGAGCTGACCGAGGCGCTGCTGCTGGGCTACGACGGGCGCTGGGGCGAGCCGCGGTCGCTCGGCGCGGCCTGGGCGCGGCTGACCGGGGCCGAGGTGCCGGCCGATCCGCCGGCCCGGCAGGCGGTGCCGCCGGGCGACCGCCAGGGCGCGCTGTTCGAGGCCTCACCCGCCGCGACCGCACCAGCGGGCCTCGACCCGCTGGCCGCGCTCACCGAGGTGTACGCCGACCAGCAGGCCCGGCTGGCCGCGCTCACCGCCGGCTCGCCCGACGCGGCCGGGCGGCTGCGGCTGCTGGTGGCGGCCGAGTCGGCCGGTGCGCTGATCGCCGCCGAGATGGGGCGCCACGGCCTGCCCTGGCGGGTGGACGTGCACCGCGATCTGCTCGTCGAGCTGCTGGGCGAGCCGTCGCCGGTGGGCGGCCCGCCGCGGCGGCTGGTCGAGCTGTCTGGAGCGATCGCGGCGGCGTTCGGCGGCGCGCCGATCCACCCCGAGTCGCCCGCCGAGGTCCTGCGCGCCTTCTCCCGGGCCGGCATCAGCCTCCCGTCGACCCGGGCGTGGGTACTGCGCGGCGTGGACCACCCCGCGGTACCGCTGCTGCTGGAGTACAAGGAACTGCACCGGATCTGGACCGCCCACGGCTGGTCCTGGTGCCAGCAGTGGGTGACCGGCGGGCGGTTCCACCCGGAGTACGTGCCGGGCGGGGTGGTCTCCGGCCGGTGGGCGACCCGGGGCGGCGGCGCGCTGCAGATCCCCCGCGTGGTGCGCCGCGCGGTACGCGCCGACCCGGGCTGGACGTTCGTGGTGGCCGACGCGGGTCAGCTGGAGCCGCGGGTACTCGCCGCGGTCTCCGGCGACACCGGCATGTCCCGGGCCGCCGCGGCGGGCGACATGTATGCCGCGCTCGCCACGGAGGCGTTCGGCGGCGACCGGGCCAGGGCGAAGGTGGCCCTGCTCGGCGCGATGTACGGGCAGACCGGCGGTCAGGCTATCCCGGCGCTGGCGGCGCTTCGCGGCTCGTACCCGGTCGCACTGTCCTATGTGGAGGATGCCGCGCGCACCGGTGAGGCGGGCGGCCTGGTCCGGTCCTGGTTGGGGCGCACCTGCCCGCCGCCGTCGGCGAGCTGGTCGGCCCTTGACGGGTCGGGCGACGGGTTCGACGGCGCGGGGTCGGGCGGGTACGGCGGCGGCCGGGGCGCCGCGGCCCGCGCCCGTGGCCGGTTCACCCGCAACTTCGTCATCCAGGCCACCGCCGCGGAGTGGGCCCTCTCGATGCTGGCGCTGCTGCGCGGCGCGCTCGACGACCGGGCGGAACTGGTGTTCTTCCAGCACGACGAGGTGGTGGTGCACTGCCCGGCGGAGGCGGCCACGGCGGTCGCGGCCGCCGTCGAGCGGGCCGGGGATCAGGCCCGACACCTGCTGTTCGGGGCGACCCCGGTGCGGTTCCCGCTCAAGGTGTCCATTGTGGACTGTTACGCGGACGCGAAGTAGGCGGCCACGAGGTCGGTGTGGCTCGGGAAGGCGAGCGGGGCCGGCCCGGTGAGCACCAGCCACTCGGACGCCTCGTCGGTGGGCGCCGACTGCGGCAGGTCGGCCTCGTCGACGGCGGGCAGCCGGCCGAAGATGTTGATGGTGCCGAAGGTGCTCACCACGTCGACCAGGCGCACCAGGGCCGGGTCTGCGGTCAGCCCGGCCTCCTCCCGCAGCTCCCGGACCGCGGCCTCCTGCCAGCTCTCCCCGGTCTCGATGAACCCGCCGGGCAGCGCGAGCTGGCCACGGGCCGGCTCGATGTCGCGGCGCACCACGACCAGGCCGGTGCTGCCCGGCCCGGTACGCACGGGCAGCATCAGCACCGCCACGGGCAGCGGGTTACGCCAGGTGGTCTCGGTGCAGCCCGGGCAGACGCGCGGCCAAGGGGCGTCGTCGGGATACGCGGTGCCGCAGTAGGAGCAGTGCGAGTGCTGGATCAGGGTCGTGCGCTGCCAACTGTGCGGGGACTGCATGTGACGACGCTATGTCATGGTCCGCCGGGCGTAGCTGGCTGGTCCCGACGTCCCCAGCCTGTGGATAACTCCTGGGGACAGTCGGGGGATAGCTGTGGATGAACGGCGGGTGTATACGGCGTGTCGCCGGGTTGAGCCTGCGCGTCGGTACTCACATCGCCAGGGAGTACCGGCTGAGTAACTGCGGGGCGAACAGCCCCGCGCCGGCGGCCAGCGCGACGAGGATGAAGACGGTACGCCAGACGAAGACCTCCACGCGGCCGCCGACCGTGGTGGCGATGGCGTCGGGTACCCCGATGCAGCGCCACATCCGCCTACCGGTCGGGATGGGCCACAGGATCGGGCAGCCGTGGCTGGTCAGCATGTCGCCGAGGAGGTGGACGATGCCGCCGACGCCCAGGGCCACGCCGAGCATCGGGTACCCCCGGCCGCCGTCCAGCCGGGTGAACGTGAAGGCGGTCGCGGCCAGGGCGGTCAGCGTGACGATCACCCAGCCGGCCCGCTTGGCCCACTTCTCGAACAGGCCGCGCAGCGCCATCGCGAAGGTCACGAACAGCACCGACAGCACCGCCCACTTGCCGAAGTGCAGGCACAGCTCGAAGACGCCGAGGCCGACCCCGACGTTGAACAGCAGGGTGTGCGTGAACGTGCGGTGGCCGTTGTGCAGGTGCGGGTCCCGCCTCGTGCGGGTCAGGTCGTAGATGCCCAGCGACACCTTCTCCACGACCTCGGCGACGAACAGCGAGAACACCCCGAAGGTGTGCGCGACGGTCGCGCCGCCCTGGTCGGTGGTGACCCGGCCGGACAGGTCGAGGTCGGGCAGCAGCGCGCCCCCGGCGCACATCGCGGTACCGACCGCGAGCTCGACCGGGCTCTGGTGGTAGTTGGCCAGTTCGGCCAGGCCGTAGGAGGCCGCCAGCCAGGCGGCGGCACCGGACAGCGCGTGCGATGGGCCCATCATGGAGGGCAGTGTGCCCGGCCGGCGGCCGCCCGCCGGGCATTGTCCGGTGTGTCCGTGTCGCCCCTGGGCCGCTGGTCGAACGGTGGCTTCGCCGAGCCGGCTGTCCGGGCTCGGCCAGTGTCAAGATCAGTTGGCGTCCGTTTCCTAGCCTGGCGTGGACCGTACTTGTTGAGAGAGGACTCAAGAAGTTGACCAAGATTGCCGCTCGCCGGGTGTTGCTGACGGGGGCCGCCCTTGCCGTTGCCGGGGTTCTCATCGCCGCATGCAGTCCGCGAGACTCAAGCTCGTCCGCTTCCGGGTCGGCTTCTGGCAAAGTCGTGTCCTCGGCAGAGCCCGCGGGCGCGGTCACCCCGGCCGCGTCTGGCGCTTCAAACGCGGGGCTGTCCACCTCATCCGCACCGACGCCGGCCGCCAGCTTCAGGCACGTGCCCATGCAGACGGCGACAGGCGGCGAGTTCCTCTCGCCGTCGGGCAACATCAGCTGCGAGGTCAGCGTGACCCAGGTCTACTGCCAGACGGGCAGGCCAGCCCAGTCGGTGACCATGAGTAACACCGGCAGCTACAAGACCTGCACGGGCCAGCAGTGCCTCGGGAACCCGGGGGTAGGTACGCCCACCCTCGCCTACGGAACGGAGACAGGTGTCGGCCCGTTCCTCTGCGAATCGGCCAGCACCGGCGTCACGTGTACCACCACGGTTGGAAAGGGCTTTGTGATCTCCTCCTCCGGCATCACATCCGTGTCGGGCTGACCTCTGGGACGCCACACAGGGTCCCGGAATCGTACATTTGTTCGAAGGCGGTAGCAGCTCCGCGAGCGTCGCCGTTAGGAAATGACCTTTCCGCCGGCGACGTCGATGGTCACCCCGGTGACCCAGGACGACATGTCCGAAGCAAGGTACGCGGCTGCCCAGGCGACATCGTCGGGCTCGCCGATGCGGCCCAGCGGGAACGAGGCGCCCAGCCCCGCGATCTGCTCGGGTGTCATGGCCGCGTCCATCTTCGCGTTGTGCACGGCGGCCGGGGCCAGGCAGTTGACCCGTACCCCGGACGGCGCCAGTTCGGCCGCCAGGTGCCGGGTGAGCATCACCACCCCGGCCTTGGCCGCCGCGTACCCGACGTTGGCCCGCGACGGCTGCCTGCCGG
>CAZYCD010000147.1:0-11714 GCA_964645345.1 uncultured Micromonosporaceae bacterium | reverse complement strand
ACCCCGGCCTTGGCCGCCGCGTACCCGACGTTGGCCCGCGACGGCTGCCTGCCGGCCGAGGACGCCATCGTGATGACCGACCCCCGTCCGCGCTCGATCATCCCCGGCAGGAACGCCTGGACCGTCAGGAACGTTCCGGTCAGGTCGCCCTCGATGATCCGCCGCCACTCGTCGGCGGGCAGCTCGGCACTGGCGCACGGGGCCCCGTTGCCCCCGGCGAAGGCGGCGAGCACGTCGACCGGGCCCAGCTCGGCGGCCACCCGGTCGCGCAGGCGCGCCAGGGCCGCCTGGTCGGTCACGTCCGCGGGTACCGCGATGGCCTCGCCGCCCCCGTTCCAGACCTGCTCGCGGACCTCCTCCAGCGCCGCCTCGTCCCGGCCGACCACGGCGATCCGCATCCGGCAGCGGGCGAACAGGCGGCAGGTGGCGGCTCCGATGCTGCCGGAGCCGCCGGTCACCACCGCCACCCGGCCCGCCAGCTCGGACGGATCCGGCCTCACCAGCGACCCCACGGCCCCCGGCCGCGATCGGCCCCCGGCGCACCCTGCCCCCACGGCCCCATCGGCGGACCCCACGGCCCCCGGCCCCAGCCGAACGGGCCGAAGTGGCGCAGGATCGCCCGGCGCCGGGCGAAGCTGAACCCGAGAATCATCAGCGGGATCAGCGGCCAGAAGAAGTGCGCGCCGGACAGCGCCCACAGGCCGATGAGCACGCCGGCGACGAGTACCGTGCCGGCGCCGTGCTGGCGCAGCCGGCGGCGGACGAAGGCGACCGCCTCCGGGGTGCGGGCCAACGCGTCCCACCCGCCGTGCGGCAGGTCGGCGGTCAGCGGGCCGAGCTCGTCGCGGTACCTGGCCTGGTAGGCGCGGGCCAACCGCTCGTCGCCCTCCTCAAGGGACAACCGGCCCTCGGTGACGGCCGCGCGCAGGATCGCGGCGACCTGCTCGCGCTCGGCGTCCGAGGTCCGGACCCGTCCGGCGTCGGATTCCTGCGTTGACATCGTGTCCTCCTTGTCGCGTCCCGGAACCGTGCCGGCCCCGGCGACCGTTCCAGCGTGCGCCGGGCCACGGGCGCCGTCGTCGGGCCGGCGATGGATTCGTTGCTGCCCCGGCCGGCGTACCCGGGCGGTGCGGGTACTCCACCGGGCGTACGCGGGGATCGCCCTCGTGCCGACGCGGCGACCCGGGGCGGTGGCCTACCGTTGCCGGTGTGGGCAGCCCGACCGGTGCGGAATGGCGGCCGCCGGAGGGGTGGACGCCCGGGGACGGCGGGCCGCCGTGGGGGTACGGCCCGCCGTGGGGGACCCGTCGACCGCGCCACGGGCTGCCCGCCATGCTCCCCGTGCTGGTGGCGCTGGTACAGGTCCTCGGCTGCACGGTGGCCGGCCGGTACCACGCGGGCGCCGGGCGGCCGCTGGATGGGCTCGGGTACCTGCTGCTGCTGGCCGGGCCGGCCGCGATGCTGGCCCGGCGGGCGCTGCGGGTACCGGTGCTGGGCGTGGTCGCCGCGATCACGGTCGTGTACTACCTGCTGAACTACCCGCCAGGCCCGTACTTCCTGGCCGTGCTGGTGACGCTGCTCGGTGCCGTACGCACCGGGCACCGGCTCGGCGCCATCGTGCTGTCGGTGGCCGGCTGGCTGGCGTTCACCCTCACCGGCCAGTTCGTGCACACCATCGGCGGGGTGCCGGTGCGCTCGCCCGGACTTGCTGGTGCGCTGGCGACGGTGGCCTGGATCGCGCTCACGGTGATCGTCGGCGAGGGCATCCGCACGCGCTCGATCCGGTTCGCCGAGATCGCACGCACCCGCGCGGAGCAGGCCCGGGCGCGCGCCGAGCAGCAGCGCCGGCAGGCCAGCGAGGAGCGGCTGCGCATCGCCCGGGAACTGCACGACGTGCTGGGCCACCACCTGTCGCTGATCAACGTGCAGGCCGGCGTCGGGCTGCACCTGATGGACGAGCGGCCGGAGCAGGCCCGGGCGGCGCTGGCCGCGATCAAACAGGCGAGCGCGGAGGCGCTGCGGGAGGTCCGCTCCGTGCTCGGGGTACTGCGGCCGGAGGACGAGAAGGCGCCGAGGGCGCCCGCGCCCAGCCTGGCGAACCTCGACGAGCTGGTGGCCACGGCGGGTGCCCGGTTGGTGGTACACGGGCAGCGCAGCGAGCTGCCCGCGGAGCTGGACCGGGCGGCGTACCGCATCGCCCAGGAGGCGCTGACCAACGTGCGCCGGCACGCCGGGCCGGACGCGACCGCGACGGTCACCCTCGGATACTCGCCGGACGGGTTGAGTCTGGTGATCGAGGACAACGGCCGCGGCGCGGCGCCCGAGCCCGACGGCGAGGGCGCGGAGGGCAACGGGATCGCCGGGATGCGGGCGCGAGCCACGGCGTTGGGCGGCGAGTTGACCGCCGGGCCCGGGCCGGCGGGCGGGTTCCGGGTCGAGGCGATACTTCCCAGGGAGGATCGATGATCAAGGTACTGCTCGCCGACGACCAGGCGCTGGTACGGGCCGGGTTCCACGCGCTGCTGGACGCGCAGGACGACATCGAGGTGGTCGGCGAGGCCGCCGACGGCGCCGAGGCGGTGCGGCTCGCCGGCAGGTACCACCCGGACGTGCTGCTGATGGACATCCGGATGCCGGGGCTGGACGGGCTGGAGGCGACCCGGCGCATCGCCGCCGACCCGGCGCTGACCGGGGTGCACATCATCATCCTGACCACGTTCGACCTGGACGAGTACGTGTTCGAAGCGCTGCGGGTGGGCGCCAGCGGCTTCCTGGTCAAGGACACCGAGCCGGTCGACCTGCTGCGCGGGGTACGCGCGGTGGCGGGCGGGGACGCGCTGCTGTCGCCGGGGGTGACCCGCACACTGATCGCGGAGTTCGCCTCCCGGGCCCGCGCGCCGCGCCCGGCCCGGCAGCTCGACGCGCTGACCGACCGCGAGCGCGAGGTGATGGCGCTGGTCGCCGAGGGGTTGTCCAACGACGAGATCGCCGAGCGGCTGGTGGTCAGCCCGGCCACGGCCAAGACGCACGTGAGCCGCGCGATGGTCAAGCTGTCGGCGCGCGACCGGGCGCAGCTGGTGGTGTTCGCCTATGAGGCGGGCCTGGTCCGGCCGGGCTGGCTCGGCTGAGCTACTGGTAGCACCGCCACGTGCTCGGGTCGGCAAGCGTCCCGACCACGGCATGCGCGAGTTGGCGGTAGCGGTAGGCGCAGATGTCGTCCGGCGTGAAAGGCAGCGCATCGTGGCGATTGGTGGCAGAACAGATCCACGTCGAATTGTCCTGGCTCGGCGCGATCGGCTTGCCGCGTTGCTTGGAATTGCAGTAGGAGTACAGGTCCATCCATCCGCTGATGCCGCCGAGCAGGGTTCCGAGCGTGGGCGACGGGCGCGCTGTCGTCGGCTTCTTCGACGGCGACGGGCTCGGGGACGGGCTCGGGCTGGGGGACAGACTCGGGCTGGGCGAGGGGTCGACGATCGCGGCGGCGGCCGGGGTGGGGCTGGCCGGGCGCGGTGGGGCCGGCGCGTGGTGCGTGGTGAGGCCGCCGAGGCCCAGCATGGCGACCACGCCGACGGTACCGAGGGCGAGCAGCGCGGCGACAAACACGAGCATGCCGCGCTCGGTGGCCGGCAGCTTCTCACCGGCCGGCGGGCGGGCCGCCGAGGTCTGCGCCGGCTCCGCCTTCTTTCCCGTGACGAACGCGGGCAGCACGACGGTCTTCGGGTCCAGGGCCTGCCGGGTCGCCTCGTCGGCGCGCAGCGCGTGCCGCCCGACCCGCTGGGACTCGGCGGCGGCCTCGACGCCGTTGACCGCAGCGCTGCCGTTCAGCGGGGCTTCGGCGTCGGCCGGCGTCCCATCCTGGGCCGGCGGCGCGGAGATCGGCGCGGGGCGGGCCTGCGCCGGCACCGGCGGGCGGGCGGCGCCGCGCGCGGGCACCACCCGTACCGGGTGGTCGAAGACCGGCGGGACGGTGGCCCGGGCGGTCACCCGGCCGGGATCGCGCGGCAGGTCGGTGTCCGGCGGATCGGTGAGCGGGTCCGGCGCCGGTACCGGCGCGGAGCCGGTCCTCGGCTCGTCTTCGGCCCAGTCCTGCTGCACGGACACAAACTCCTCCCACAGCGACGCGCGTCGCCCGCCGACTCTACGCAGCGACGTGCGGTACCGGAAAGGACCCGTCCCGTCTTCGTCGCCAACCCTGCGGCCCCGCTGTGCCCCGTGCCACGTCGGCCCCGACGACCCTACCCAAACCGGGCCGGAGCGGCGTGCGACGTTTGTCACGATCGCGCGCCGAGTCGGGATCGGTCACAGCGTGGCCAGACGCTCGGTGAGCAGCTCGAACGACCGCCGCAGGCTCGGCCCGTGGGCCACCGGGTCGAAGCCGCGGGTTGGTCCCTCGGTCACCATGATCAGGTAGAGGTAGCAGGTGTACATGGTGATCCGCCGTAGCGCCTTGTCGCCGAGATCGACCGGCTCACCCGCGGCCTCGGCGTACCCGCCGAGGATCTCCGGCAGTTGCCGGATGTCGCGGAACAGGGCGATCGACACGAACTCCGCGTAGGGGTCGCCGAAGAAGGCGCGCTCCCCGTCGATCATCCCGGACAGCCGCCAGCCGTTCCGGGTGGGATGGACGAAGACGTTTCCGTCCCAGAGGTCGTAGTGCACCAGGGCCGGCCGGTCGACGGCGTCCAGCAGGTCGGCGTTGCGGGCGAACCGGGCGGCGACCTTCGCGGCCGGCTCGGGCAGCTCGGTACCGAGCCGGGACCCGTCGGCGAGGATGTCGTCGACCATCGCGAGGAAGGACTCCCGCCACGTGCCCCGCCAGGTACCCGACTGGCGCAGGGGGTACCCGTAGCCGTCGCCGGTCGCGGTGTGCAGCCGGGCGATCCCGGCGCCCAGCTGCCGGCGCACCGCCCCGAGCTGCACTGTGGACATTTCCTTGGCGGCCGCGTAGAGGGGCTTGCCGGCGAGCACCTCGAGGAAGACGTAGTCCCGGCCGAGCAGGTCGCGGTCGAGGTCGGCGTAGAGCACCTCGGGAACCGGCGCGCCGACCGCTGCCGCCCGCCGGTAGAAGTCGACCTCGGTGCGCATCAGGTCGACCTCGTGGGTCAGCAGGTCCATGCCCGGCGGGGGAGCCACCTTCAGCACGACCGCCGGACCGTCGGCCAGCCGCATCAGGTACGCGAGGTTGTAGGTGCCGTCGGTCAGTTCCGTGCACTCGGCGACCCGGGCGCCCGCGCCGAACCCGCGCCGTACCATCGCGGCGAGATCGGCGTCGGTCACCGGTACCTTGGTCAGGCTGTCCATCGACGGCTACCGCGGGGTACCGGCGCCGGGCGTGAACGGCGCTCCGTGCCCCGGTACGACCAGCGCGGGCGCCAGCCCGAGGACCTTCTCCCGGGATGCGCGCAGCACCTCCCGGTCGGGCGCGAAGGGGTCGTCCGCCGGCCCGTTCTCGTGCCACCACAGGTGGGTGCAGACGGCGGTACCGCCGGCGGTCTCGACAAGCGTGGACACGTCCTCGTCCGAGTGGCCCGGGGTCAGCAGCATCCGCACCGACGGGGTCAGCTGGCTGTAGCCGTGGTCGTCGAACGCGCGGTCGGTCCACACGTCGTCCTGGTAGGTGGCGAGGATGTCGTGGTACCGGGCGTTGGTGAACAGCGCGGCGTTGAGGGTGTGGTCCGGGTGGTGGTGGCTGAAGACCACGTCGGTCACCGCCTCGGGCGCGATGCCCAGGCCGGCCAGCGGCTCCAGGATCAGGCTGCGGGAGGCCACCATGCCCGGGTCGACGACCATCACGTGGTCCCTGTCCCGGACGAGGACCACTGTGCCGGCCACCCGGCCACCCACGTACCCGACGGTCAACACATCCAGCTGCGCGGTCACGCCTAACCCTTCCCGTGCCTTGTCGTGCCGGCAGCGTAACCCGGTGGCGCGCGAATCCACCGGGGCCGTCGCGGGTCATCCGCTCGGGCGTGGGTACCGGTCGGGCATGGGTGGTATCGAGATGCGCAGCAGCGCGTTCCGCGACAACGACGCGATGCCGGACCGGCTGACCCAGTCCGGCGAGGACTCCTCGCCGCAGCTGAGTTGGTCCGGGATACCGGAGGGCACCGCCGAACTCGTCCTGCTCTGCGAGGACGCGGATGCCCCGAAGGGCCCCTTCCTGCACTGGCTGGTGACCGGCATCGATCCCACCGCCAACGCGGTGGCCGAGGGCGAGGTGCCCGCGGGCGGCCAGGAGTGGCCCAACGGCTTCGGGTCGACGGGCTACTCCGGACCGCAGCCGCCGGTCGGCGACGATCCGCACCGGTACTTCTTCCGGCTCTACGCGCTGGCCGAACCGATGAAACTTCCGGTGCGCCCGACGAGCGGGGACGTGCACAACGCGGCCCGCACGGAGCTGGCCAGCGGCGTCATCGTGGGTACCTTCGCCCGCTGAGCCGTCCGCTGGGCGCCGGTACCCCAAGCGTCCACTTAGGACTGCTTGCTGCCCGGTCGCCGGTCCTCCGGCCGGATCGGCTTCATCGCCACGCTCGGCCAGGCGCGGTCACCGGTCCACGGCGCCGGTACCGCGTCGAGCTTCTTGGCCAGCCAGTAGGCGATCGACTCGTAGTTGACCCGCCAGCCGCGGAAGTGCGGCCACGCCTCCTCCGCCGAACGCTCGACCAGGAAGCCCGCCTCCTGCACGTGCTTGACCGCGTCCGCGAACTCGTCGAACGTCAGCGTGAGCGGGGCATCCGGCAGCGGGTCCGGGTCGAACGGGAAGTGCAGCGTGCGGGCGATGTCGCGCAGCGCGGTGAACGCGGAGCGCAGCATCAGCCGGGCCTCCGGGGCGGGTGCGCTGGTCGGGGACAGCGCGAGCTGCATGGCGGCGGCGTCCATCACCGCGAGCAACGCGACGATCCAGCTGCGGTACGGGCGCGGCGAGCGGAAGGCGAGCAGGACCGGGTAGTTGGCGTGGCTCTCCCCGATGTCCGCGGCCAGCCGCTCCCAGATCTGGTACAGCTCCTTGAGCTGGTCGACGGTACCGATCAGGGCCTGCCGGGCGATCAGCTCCGGCCCCCAGGCCGGGTCGGACGTCCGGGACTCCAGCAGCGTCACCTGAGTCTCCCTCCGGTTGTAGGCGTCGTAGAGGGTCGGCAGGTAGGCGATCTGCAGGGCGATGATCAGCGGGCCGGTGACCGCGGCCGCGAAGTCCAACCAGGTCAGGTCCGACGGGGCCGGGCTGGACTTCGCGGCCGCGAAGATGCTCGAACCGGCCTCCCGGACCGCCCTGCCTAACGGAAGGGCGGACACCGCGTAGTCGAGCAGGCCGTAGGCGACGAACAGCGACAGCAGCCAGGCGATCAGCTCGAAGACCAGGACCAGCGGCGCCAGCCAGGCCAGCAGCCGGTCCCGCCGCTCGTACCGGCCGGCCGGGATGGCCAGGTGGGCCAGCACCTGACGCGTACTGCGCCAGACAACCTTGGTCAGCACCGAGCTGATACCGCGCGGCACCACGACGTTGCGGAGGATGCTGCTCAGCGTCATCAGCAGCAGGGCGCCGCCCAGCAGCCCGGAGATCAGCCGCATGAGGCCATCTTCCGTTACAGGTAACCGCGAAGGTGGCGACAGGCGCCAATTCCACCCGGGTGCTACCCGACGGTGTCGCCGGACGGCACCATCGCACAGACCGGCGCCCGCGGCAGCCCGGGTACCGATAGGCTGCGCACGCAATCATCGCGAGAAGGGGCCCTCCCATGCCGGTCAGTACCGAGCGCTTCGGGACCACGCCGGACGGCGAGGAGGTCGACCGGTTCACCCTGTCGGCCGGGGCGGTGCGCGTCCAGGTGCTCAGCTACGGCGGAGTGCTGTCCGCGATCGAGGCACCCGACCGGCACGGTGCGGTGGCCAACGTGCTGCTGGGCTTCACCGACCTGGCCGACTACGTGCAGCGCAGCCCGTACTTCGGCTGCATCACCGGCCGGTACGCCAACCGGCTGGCCGGTGGCCGCTTCACGCTGGACGGCCGGACGTACCACATCCCCCTCAACGACGGCCCCAACGCGCTGCACGGCGGCGGGATCGGCCTGGACAAGCGGGTGTGGAAGGTCGAGGAGGCCGGCGACGCCGCGGTCCGGCTGCACTACACCAGCCACGAGGGGGACCAGGGATTTCCGGGTACCCTCGCGCTGACCGTCCTGTACACATTGGACAGTGACGGCTCGCTGCGCATTGACTACGCGGCAACGACCGACGCGCCGACCGTGGTCAACCTGACCAACCACAGCTACTTCAACCTGGCCGGCGAGGGGAGCGGGGACGTCTACGGGCACGTGGTGCGGATCGCGGCGGACCGGTACACGCCGGTCGGGCCGGAGCTGATCCCCACCGGCGCGATCGAGCCCGTCGCCGGTACCCCCCTGGACTTCCGGGTGCCCACCGCGATCGGCGCCCGGATCCGCGACAGCCACCCGCAGCTGGTCATCGGCCACGGCTACGACCACAACTACGTGCTGGACGGCGACGCACCGGCGGCGATCGTGGTCGAGCCCGGCTCCGGCCGCACGTTGACGGTGGCGACCACGGAGCCCGGCCTCCAGTTCTACACCGGCAACTTCCTCGACGGCAGCCTGGTCGGCCCGGCCGGCCGCGCCTACCGTCAGGGCGACGGGTTCGCCCTGGAGACGCAGCACTTCCCGGACTCGCCCAACCAGCCCGGCTTCCCGTCGACCGTGCTGCGGCCGGGGCAGGAGTTCCGCAGCAGCACCACGTTCACCTTCGGCCTGGCGGCCTGACCGCTGGCGACCGAGCGCCGGCGGTCAGGCATCCGGCTGCGCGCAGCCGGAGCCGGGTCTTGGCGGAGGCGAGCACAGACGTCGCCACAGAACGGGTCAGCCGGCCAGGTTCGCGATGGCCTGCGCGGCCAGGAAGAACTTGTTGGTGCCGAGGTCGCGAACCGTCTTGATGTTGAACGCCTTCGCCAGCAGCTCGGCGTCGCCCGCCGACACGCCGTTGAGCGCGTCGACCGGAGCGTCGGCCAGCTCCTGCACGGACTTGCCGTGGTACGCCTTGTCCAACTTGCTCTCGATGCCCTGCATGGTGCCTCTTTCTCCGTCGAGGGGTCCGCGCCTCGCGCGGGGACGCGGCGAGGGTACGCCGCCGGGGCGCCGGCGCAGAAGGTACGGGCCGTCAGTCCGGGACGCCGATCGTCACGAAGTACCGCACGAGGAGGGCCGACAGCGCACCGTCGATCACTCGGTCCGGCTCGTGGCGGCTTCCGTTGCGGTGGCCCCCGCCGGTCGTGCGAGGATCGTGCATGGCCTCCTCGCATCCCGTCGTCCTCGCCGGTGCGCGGGCCGCCATCGCGTCGCTGCTGGACTCGGACCGGGACAGGATCCTGGTCGGCATCGCCGGTCCGCCGGCGGCCGGCAAGTCCACCCTCGCCGGTACCCTGGCCGCCTCGCTGCGCGAGGAGTTCGGGCCCGACGCGTCGGTCGCGATACCGATGGACGGCTTCCACCTCGCCAACTCCGAGCTGGCCCGGCTAGGCCTCGAAGACCGCAAGGGCGCGCCGGAGACCTTCGACGCGGCCGGGTTCGCCGCGCTGCTGCGGCGCCTGCGCACCCCGGTCCACGGCGAGGTGGTGTACGCGCCGGAGTACAGCCGGGTGCTGCACGAGTCGATCGGCGGGGCCATCCCGGTACCGGCGACGGTGCGCGTCATCGTCGTCGAGGGCAACTACCTGCTGCTGCCCCGGCCGCCCTGGGACGCGGTCCGCTCGGCGCTGGACCTGGTGCTGTACCTGGAGGCTCCCGACCGGGCGCGGGTGGACGCGCTGGTCCGCCGCCAGCTGTCGCGCGGGCTGCACCAGGTGGCGGCGGTGGACTGGGTGGAGCGCAGCGACGAGGTGAACGCGGCGCTGATCGCCGGTACCCGGCGCTTCGCCGACGTGGTGCTGACCCGCCCGTAGCCGCGCCCGGCTACCGGTGCCAGCGCAGCGGGCGCGGATCGAGGGCGGCGAGCAGCCGCCGGTACCACGGCAGCCGGGCGGACAGCTCCGCGACGTAGGTCGATGCCTGTGCCCGGGCACGCCGGGCGTCCTCCTCGTCCGGCTCGACCCCGGCGAAGGTGATCTCGTTGGCCAGGGTGGCCAGCCCGGTCAGGGACGGTGCCGCCACGCGCAGCCGGGTACGAGGCTCCCGCTCCGCCAGCACCGCGTCGCCGTACGCGGCCACCTCGGTCACCGCGAGGTGCGCGGGTACCGGCCGGCCGGCCAGCCGCAGCGCGTCCAGTACCTCCAGCCAGGCGCCCACCACCCGGCCTCTCGGCGGTCCCCGGTCGAGCCGGCGCCTGCGCTGCGCCCGCCTGGCGACCAGGACTGCGGCCAGCCCGGCCAGCAGCACGGCCAGCAGGCCGCCGCCGGCCACCTCGGCGACCAGCGACGCGCGGAGGTCGCCGGCCGGCCCGGCCGCCGGGGCGTCCGGCGAGTGGCTGGGTGCCTGGACCGAGGCGGACACCGCGAGGGTCGGCGCGAGCGAGGGCGGCGCCACGGACGGCGGCGGTGTGGTGGCGAAGTCCTCCTCCACCGGCCGGGCGGCGATGTCGGGCTGCGGCAGGGGGTCGAACGGTACCCAGCCCAGGCCGGTGAACAGCACCTCGGGCCAGGCCAGCGCGTCGCGCCCGTACACGGCGCCCACGCCGGCCCGGGCGGTGAAGCCGACCACCACCCGGGTGGGCAGGCCGAGCATCCGGCCCAGCACGGCGAAGGCGGCGGCGAACTGCTCGGTGGTGCCGCGCTGGCCGCCGAGGTCGCGCGGCGCGAAGAGGAAGAAGCTCAGGTTGGGGTACGCGTGGCCGCTGGGCGCGTCGGTGACGAGCGTGTAGTGGTCGGACAGGAACTGCGCGACCGCCTGTGCCCGCTGGTACGCGGCGGCGACCTCGGCACCGAGCTGGTTGGCGAGCCGGGTCATCGTGTCGGGCGCGCCGATGCCCAGGGCGAGGAACCGGGCCACCCGCGGGCCGGAGGGCACGTCGGCACCGGGCAGGAGATTGACGTCCACTGTGGACTGTTGCGAGTGGACGGTGTAGGTCAGGCCGTCGGAGAGGCCGCCGGTGCGGATGAGGGTACCGGTCGCCTGGTCGTACCCGACCCGTACGCCGTCGACCTCGCGGGCGTCGGGTACCGCGGGGAGCAGGCGGCCGGACAGGTCGCGGATGGTGATGCGCTCGTCGAGGGTGGCGCCTGCGCGCACGGTGCCGGCGTCGGGCGCGCCCGGGCCGGTGACCGGCGGCAGCACCCGGCCCGCCTCCCGGTAGTCCCCGTCGACCCGCCAGTTGACGCCGTCGAAGTCGGACAGCACGGCGAGCCGGACGCGCACGGCGCGCGCCGGGCGGGAACCCGTGCCGCTCGGGCCCGGTGCCGGGCTTGTGGTCGGGCTGGCGTTGGGGTCCGGGCTCGGGGCCGCGTTCGTGGTCGTGCTGGCGGTGGGGCTCGGGGTGGCGGGTGCCGCCGCCGCGCCGGCGCCCGCGATCTGCGCGTCGAACAGCTTCTCCGTCGGGTTCAGCGCCCATCCGGAGAGCCGGATCAGCGGGTTCTCGTCCTCGGCCGACAGGTCCGGCGGAGTGACGTACCGCCGCGGATCGCTCGGGGTACCGGTGACCCGGCCGGCCAGCGCCGGTGCGACGGCGACGCCGAGTCCCAGGATGACTGCGATGGCGGCGGCGGCCCCGGCGGC
>CAZYCD010000146.1:0-11725 GCA_964645345.1 uncultured Micromonosporaceae bacterium | reverse complement strand
AGCTCGGCGGTCAGGCGCAGGTCAAGGGCGTCGCCGGTACCTGGCGGGACCTCACCGACAACGTCAATTCGATGGCCTCCAACCTGACCTCGCAGGTACGCAATATTGCGCAGGTCACCACCGCCGTGGCCCGGGGTGACCTGTCGCAGAAGATCACGGTCGACGCGCAGGGCGAGATCCTGGAGCTCAAGTCGACGGTCAACACGATGGTCGACCAGCTGTCCTCGTTCGCTGACGAGCTGACCCGGGTGGGCCGGGAGGTCGGCATCGAGGGCAAGCTCGGCGGTCAGGCGCAGGTCAAGGGCGTCGCCGGTACCTGGCGGGACCTCACGGAGAACGTGAACCAGCTCGCCCTGACGCTGACCACCCAGCTGCGCGCCATCGCCGGGGTGTCCACCGCGGTGACCCGCGGCGACCTGACCCAACGGATCACGGTCGAGGCGCAGGGCGAGGTCGCCGAGCTCAAGGACAACATCAACCAGATGATCGTGACCCTGCGGGAGACCACTCGGGCGAACGCCGAGCAGGGCTGGCTGGACTCCAACCTGGCCCGTATCGGCGGCCTGCTGCAGGGCCAGCGGGACCTGGGCGAGGTCGGTCGGATGATCATGAACGAGGTGACCCCGCTCGTCGACGGCCAGCTCGGCGCGTTCTTCCTGGCCCGCTCCGACGACGCAGCGACGCGGCTTGCGCTGACCGCCTCCTACGGGTACGTGGCCTCGGACGCCGAGGTGGTCTTCGCGCCCGGTGAGGGGCTGGTGGGTCAGGCCGCCGTGTCGCGCCGGACGATCCGGGTCGCGGCGGCCTCGGGCACCCGGTTGAGCATCCGCTCGGGCCTGGCCGAGACCGCCCCGGCGGACCTGGTCGTGCTGCCCGTCCTGTTCGAGGGCGACCTGCTCGGCGTCATCGAGTTCGCCTCGGTCAACGCCTTCTCCGAGCTGCACCTGTCCTTCCTGGAGCGGCTCGTGGCGGCGATCGGCGTGGCGGTCAACACCATTCAGGCCAACCGGCGTACCGAGGAACTGCTGGCCCAGTCGCAGCGGCTCGCGCACGAGATGCAGGAGCAGTCGGCCGAACTCCAGCGCACCAACGCGGAGCTGGAGGAGAAGACTTCGGTGCTGTCCGAGCAGAACGTCAACATCGAGACCAAGAACCGCGAGATCGAACTCGCCCGGCTGGGCCTGGAGGAGAAGGCCCAGCAGCTGTCGCAGGCGTCGCAGTACAAGTCGGAGTTCCTGGCGAACATGAGCCACGAGCTGCGTACCCCGCTCAACTCCCTGCTTCTGCTGGCCCGGCTGCTGGCCGACAACAGCGACCACAACCTCACGCAGAAGCAGATCGAGTTCGCCCGCACCATCCACAGCGCCGGATCGGACCTGCTCGCGCTCATCGACGACATCCTCGACCTGTCCAAGATCGAGGCCGGCCGGATGGACGTCGAGGCCGCCGAGGTGCGCCTGGCCGACGTGGGCGCCTTCGTCGAGCAGGCGTTCGCGCCGCAGGCCGAGGAGAAGGGGCTGGCGCTGAGCGTCGAAATGGCCGGGGACCTGCCGCCGGCGATCGTCACCGACCCGCAGAAGCTCCAGCAGGTACTGCGTAACCTGCTGTCCAACGCCGTGAAGTTCACCGACCATGGCTCGGTCACGCTGCGGATCGCGCCGGCCGATCCGGGCTCCAGCTTCGATCAGTCGACCCTGCGCGGCGCCCGTACCGTGGTCGGCTTCACGGTCACGGACACCGGCATCGGTATCCCGGACGACAAGCTGGCCCTGATCTTCGAGGCGTTCCAGCAGGCCGACGGCACGACCAGCCGCAAGTACGGCGGTACCGGTCTGGGCCTGTCCATCAGCCGGGAGCTGGCCCGCCTGCTCGGCGGCGCCATCGCGGTTTCCTCGTCCCCGGGTGCGGGGTCGAGCTTCACCCTCTACCTGCCGGACGTGCTGCTGCCGGAGTCGGTGGGGGTGAGCGCGCCGCTGGTGCCCTCGCCGCCCCGGTCCAACCCGGCGATCCTGCGCCCCGCGGCGCCGGCCCGGCGGGCGACCCCGGCCGCGCACCAGTTGGACGGTGCCACCGTGCTCATCGTCGACGACGACGTCCGCAACGTGTTCGCGCTGACCAGCGCCCTGGAGCTGCACGGCATGACCGTGCTGTACGCGGACAACGGCGCGGACGGGATCCGGCTGCTCGCCGAGCACCCGCAGGTGCACATCGTGCTGATGGACGCGATGATGCCGGACCAGGACGGGTACGAGACGACCCGGGCGATCCGGCGCAACCGCAACTTCGCCCGGCTTCCGGTGATCTTCCTCACCGCAAAGGCGATGCCCACGGATCGGGAGTCTGCGCTTGCCGCGGGTGCCAGCGACTACATTACGAAGCCGGTCGATCTCGATGAGCTGCTTGAGCTCATGGCCTCATGGGTATCCGGTAGGAGTGCCTGGGCGGTCGGCTCGGCACCCGAGCGGGAGGACGGCACGCGATGACGAGCCTGGACGGGTCGGCGCGCCTGCCGGCGGCGGCCCGGCCCACCGGGTCGTTTGCCGCGGGTACCGGTGCGGGCGGCCAGGACGGTGCCCCGGCCAAGGCGCTGCTGGTCGACGACCGGCGGGACAACCTGATCGCGCTGGAGGCGATCCTGCAGGGGTTGCCGGTCGAGCCGGTCGCGGTGGAGAGCGGCGCGGCGGCCCTCAAGCAGCTGCTCATCGACGACTTCGCGGTGATACTGCTGGACGCGCAGATGCCGGAGATGGACGGCTTCGAGACGGCCAGCCACATCAAGCAGCGGGAGCGTACCCGGCACGTGCCGATCATCTTCCTGACGGCGGCCGACCGCGACGCCCAACTGGCGCTGCGCGGGTACGCGGCGGGCGCCGTGGACTACCTGACCAAGCCGTTCGACCCATGGGTACTGCGGGCGAAGGTCTCGGTCTTCGTGGAGCTGTGGACGAAGACCCGGCTGCTGGAGGCGCAGGCGGAGGCAGCCCGGCAACTGCGTTCCATGGTGTCGGCCGTGGACGAGGCGGTTGCGATGCTGCGCGGTGGCGACGCGGACCGCGCCCTGGAGATCCTCGAAGCCGTCCAGGACTGAGCCGCACGATCGTGCGGCTGCGGCCAGCGGGTGCGCGCCTTCCGGAGCTCGATCTTCGGATCCGCCGCCTGATCAGCCACCGGCTCCGGCGGCTGGCGGCGCCGCCTAGCGGATCATCAACGCCGGGCGCAGCCCGGTGATGTCGAGTACCCGCAGCAGGAAGTCGCCGACGTTGGTCAGCACCAGGCAGCTCTGTGCCATGGTCGCCTTGCGCGACAGCACGACCAGGGTGCCGAGCCCCTGGGAGTCGCAGAACGTGACGCCACCCATGTCGAGTACCACCCGCGGTGGCGGTTCGGCGAGCACGGCGCCGACCGCGCCGGACAGCCGGCCCACGGTGGACAGGTCGATCTCGCCGACCAGGCTCACCACCGCCTCGGACGGCTCGTGCCGCACCGAGATGGACAACTCCGGACGCTCCACGCGGCCAGCCTACCGTCAGGTACAACGCTCGGCAGCCGGGCCGCGGCGCCGCGTGGAGGCCCCGGCGGGGCTCGCCGAGGCCCTCAGCGACCGGTCCGCGCACGCAGCGCCCCGGCGACGGCCGATATGTAGCCTGCTGACATACTGACCGGGCCGTGACCGAGACAGACCGTGCCCCGCTCCACGGCGCCGCTGGACCCGTCGCGGCGCCGTACCCGGCCGACGCCCCAGCATCCCAGCGCCTGTTCGACCGCGCCCAGGCGGTGATCCCCGGCGGGGTCAACTCGCCGGTACGGGCGTTCCGGGCGGTCGGGGGTACCCCGAGGTTCATGGTCGGCGGCGAGGGCTGCTGGCTGACCGATGCGGACGGGCGGCGGTACGTCGACCTGGTCTGCTCCTGGGGGCCGCTGATCCTGGGCCACGCCCATCCCGCCGTCATCGACGCGGTACAGGCGGCCGCCGCGCGGGGCACCAGCTTCGGTACTCCGACTCCGGGTGAGGTCGACCTGGCCGAGGAGCTCGTCGCGCGTACCGCGGCCGAGGAGATCCGGCTGGTCAACTCCGGTACCGAGGCCACCATGTCGGCGATCCGGCTGGCCCGCGGTTACACCGGGCGGTCGAAGGTCGTGAAGTTCGCCGGCTGCTACCACGGGCACGTCGACGCACTGCTGGCCTCGGCCGGCTCGGGCGTGGCCACCCTCGGGCTGCCCGACACTCCGGGCGTCACCGGTGCGGCGGCCGGCGAGACGATCGTGCTGCGGTACAACGACGTGGCGGCGGTACGGGCCGCGTTCGCCGAGCACGGCGGCGTGATAGCGGCGGTGATCACCGAGGCCGCCGCCGGCAACATGGGCGTCATCGCCCCCCGGCCCGGCTTCAACGCCGAGTTGGCGCGGTTGGCCCATGAGCACGGCGCGCTGCTCATCGTCGACGAGGTGATGACCGGCTTCCGGGTGAGCCGTGGCGGCTGGTGGGGCCTGGAGCCGGTGGACGCCGACCTGTGGACGTTCGGCAAGGTGATGGGCGGCGGGTTGCCGGCGGCCGCGTTCGGCGGACGCCGGAAGATCATGAGCCGTCTCGCCCCGGCTGGGCCGGTCTACCAGGCCGGTACCCTCTCCGGGAACCCGCTGGCCTGCGCGGCCGGCCTGGCCACGCTGCGGCTGGCCACCGACGACGTGTACGCCCGGCTGGACGCGACCGCGGCCACCGTCGCCCGGCTGGCCACCGACGCGCTGACCCGGCACGGGGTACCGCACCGGCTGTCCACCGCCGGCAACATGTTCTCCGTCTTCTTCACGGAGCTGGACGTCAGCAACTACCTGGACGCGCAGACCCAGGACGTGGCCGCGTTCCGGGCGTTCTTCCACGCCATGCTGTCGGCCGGCGTGTACCTGCCGCCCAGCGCCTACGAGGCGTGGTTCGTGTCCACCGCGATCGACGACCAGGCGCTGGACCGGATCGAGGCTGCCCTGACCGTGGCCGCCGCGGCTGCCGCGTCGGCCGGCCCGGGAGTCACCGCATGAAGACGATCGTCCACGTGCTGCGGCACGGCGAGGTGTACAACCCCACCAAGATCCTCTACGGCCGGCTGCCCGGTTTCGGCCTGTCCGAGCTGGGTGTCCAGATGGCCCAGGCGGCGGCCGACTCACTGGCCGGGCACGACCTCAAGCACCTGGTGTCCAGCCCGTTGGAGCGCGCCCGGCAGACGGCCGAGCCGTTCATCGCGCGGTTCGGGCTGCCGCTGGAGATCGACGGGCGGCTGATCGAGAGCGGCAACGCCTTCGAGGGCAAGCGGGTGTCGGTCGGCGACGGTGCGCTGCGCGACCCGCGCAACTGGTGGTTGCTGCGCGACCCGTTCCTGCCCTCCTGGGGCGAGCCGTACCAGCTCATCGCCAAGCGCATGCTGGCCGCGCTGCACGCCGCCAGGGACGCGGCGCTCGGGCACGAGGCGCTGTGCGTGTCGCACCAGTTGCCGATCTGGACGCTGCGCCGGTACGCGGAGCACAAGCGGCTGTGGCATGACCCGCGCAAGCGCCGCTGCGCGCTGGCCAGCCTGACCAGCTTCCACTATGACGACGACCAGTTGGTCGGCATCGGGTACACGGAGCCGGCGGCACACCTGATCGCCACGTCGCCGACCGCCCGAACGGCGAAGGGGGCATGATGCGCCGCCGTACGATCCTGCTCGCCGTCCCGTTGGCGCTGGCCGGGTGCAGCACCGGCGCGAACGCCGTCAGTCAGACCAACTCGGCGGACAGCCGGTACGTGGCGGGCGACGGCAAGACCATCGTGTACCCGGTGGCCGAGCGCAAGGACGCTCCGGCGGTACGCGGGTCCACTGTGGACGGCGGTACCGAGGACCTGGCGAACCTCAAGGGTCAGGTCGTTGTCCTCAACTTCTGGGCGTCCTGGTGCCCGCCGTGCCGGCTGGAGTCCGCCGACCTGGAGACGGTCTACAAGTCCACAAAGGACAGTGGGGTCACCTTCATCGGCGTGAACAGCCGCGACGAGCAGGACTCGGCCAAGTCCTTCGCGGACTCCCGCCTGACGTACCCGAGCCTGTTCGACCCGGCCGGCCGGATCGCACTCAGCTTCGCCGACGTACCCCCGACCGCCCTGCCCTGCACGCTCATCATCGACCGGGCCGGGAAGATCGCGGTGGTCATCCGCAACACCGTCCGGACCGAGACGCTCACCCCGCTGGTACAGCAGATCGCCGCCGAGAAGTAGATGGGCTCGTCGTTCGCCAGCATCGCCAGCAGCGGACCGCTGCTGCTGGCGGTCGGCGTCGCGGCGCTGGCCGGGCTGGTCAGCTTCCTGTCCCCGTGCGTGCTTCCGCTGGTACCGGGCTATGTGTCCTACGTGACCGGGATGGCCGGTGCCGACCTCGACGCGGCCCTGGGTACTGACCCGCGAGGCCGGCCGGTACCGCGGTCGGGCAGCGGCCCCGGTACCCGTGGCCGCATCGCCCTCGGGACCCTGCTGTTCGTGGCCGGCTTCACGGTGGTGTTCACGCTCGCGAGCGTGGTCGTCGCGCAGGCCGGGCGGGCGCTGCTGGTACACCAGCGGATCGAGGAGATTGTGGTCGGCGCGCTGATCGTCGTGCTCGGCTTCGCGTTCCTCGGGTTTATCCCCGGCCTGCAGCGCGAGCTGCGGCTGCGCCGGCTCCCCGCGGCCGGCCTGGTCGGCGCGCCGGTGCTCGGCGCGGTCTTCGGGCTGTCCTGGAGCCCTTGCCTGGGGCCCACCCTGATCGCCGTGCTCGGGCTCGCCGAGCGCGGCGGGGACACCGGGCGCGCGGTGACCCTGGCCATCGCGTACTGCCTCGGCCTGGGCGTCCCGTTCCTCGCCTTCGGGCTGGGCCTGCGCCGGCTGCTCGGGCTGTTCGCCGCGGTACGGCGGCACAGCCGCTGGGTGACCCGGTTCGGCGGGGCGCTGCTGGTGCTCGTCGGGCTGGCGCTGCTGACCGGCGGCTGGACGGACTTCGTCAACTGGCTGCGGCCGGCGATCGGCGGCTGGACGGTGAGTCTGTAGTGTCGACCAAGAGCCCTCCGGCTTCTACCGGAAACACAGTGGACGAACGGGTGGTGGAGGCCGGGGCGGACACGCCGCGCGGGCCGGGGCCCGGGCAGGCGCTGGTGGCGACCGGCCGGCGGCTGTGGCGCTGGCTGACCAGCATGCGTACGGCGCTGATCCTGCTGTTCCTCCTCGCCCTCGCGGCCATCCCGGGCTCCCTGCTGCCCCAGCGGAACCTGAACATCGAGAAGGTCAACCAGTACTTCCGCCAGCATCCGAGCCTCGCGCCGTGGCTCGACCGGCTGTCGGCGTTCAACGTGTTCGCCTCGCCCTGGTTCTCCGCGATCTACCTGCTGCTGTTCGTCTCGCTCATCGGCTGCCTGGTACCCCGGCTGCGCGCGCACCTCACCGCGGTCCTGCGGGTACCCCCGGAAGCCCCGAGCCGGCTCGACCGCCTGCCCGCGCACGCCGACGGCCTGGAGTTGGGCGGCGATCCCGCGGAGGTGGCCGAGCGGGTGCGTGCGCTGCTGCGGCGCAAGCGATTCCGGGTCCGTGTGCGGGAGCAGGTCGACGGCGGGTTCACGGTCAGCGGGGAGAAGGGACACCTCAAGGAGACCGGCAACATCCTGTTCCACTTCTCCCTGCTCGCCGTGCTGATCGCGGTCGCGCTCGGGTCGTGGTACGGGTACCACGCCGACCGGCTCCTGATCCAGGGCTCCGACCAGGGCTTCTGCAACACGCTCCAGCAGTACGACGACTACGGGCTCGGCGCCCGGGTCAGCCCGTCCGACCTGGAGCCGTTCTGCCTGCAGCTCAACGGCTTCCAGGCGACGTACCAACCCAGCGGTGAGGCCAAGGACTTCACCGCCTCGGTCAGCTACACGGTGGGCGACGGGCCGGCGCACCCGGCGACCATCAAGGTCAACGACCCGCTGCGGCTGGCCAGGGCGCGGATCTACCTGCTCGGGCACGGGTACGCGCCGGTGCTGCGCTACACCGACCGGTATGGGCGCTCGCAGACGGTGGTGGCCGCGTTCCCGTCGCAGGACTCGATGCTGACCAGCTCGGGCGTCGTCGAGTTCCCGGACGCGAACATCGACCCGAAGAAGGGCTTCGACCCGAACGACAAGCAGCAGGTCGCGTTCAGCGGCCTGTACATCCCGACGGTGTCGTCGGACACCAGCGCCGTGTCCGCGTACCCGGCCGAGCGCAACCCGATGCTGTTCCTCACCCCGTACCGCGGCGACCTCGGCCTCGACGCGGGTATCCCGACCTCGGTGTACGCGCTGGACCAGCGGCAGCTCGACACGGGCCGGCTCAAGCAGGTCGGCAGCCTGATCCGGCTGGTACCGGGCGGATCGGCGACGCTCGACGACGGTACCAAGGTGGAGTTCCTCGGTACCCGACCCTGGATCACCACGGTCGTGCGGTACGACCCGGGCGAGACGCTGGTACTGGTCGGCGCGGTACTGCTGCTGGTGAGCCTGGTCGTGATGCTGCTCGGCCGCCGGCTGCGGGTCTGGTTCCGGATCCCGCCGGCCGGGACGTCCAGCGCCGGCGCCCTGGCCCGCAGCGCCTATCCCGGCTTCACAACGGAGTTCGACTCGATAGTGGAAGAGGCTCGAAAAGATGGCCGCTCTGTCTGACCACCTGCTGGTGGTGGCGATCCTCGGGTACGCGCTGGCAATGCTGGCCTACGCCGCGGAGTACGCCTTCGGCAACCGGGGCGCGGTCGCCCGGGTCGCGGTCCGCCAGCGGGCGCTGGTCGGCGCCTCGGTCGGCGGCCCCTCGGCGCCGGTCGAGGACCTCGCGCCGCCCGCGGCCGGCCGCGCCGGCGACCGGGACGCGGGCTCGGCGGTCGGTGGGCTGGACGGGCGGGTCGCGCTCTGGACCGGCTGGACCGGCGTCGGGCTCAACCTGGTCGGCTGGGCGGCCCACCTGTCCTGCCTGGTGACCCGCGGCCTCGCCGCGCACCGGGTGCCGTGGGGCAACATGTACGAGTTCGTGCTCGCCGCCACCCTGGTCGGCGCGAGCGCCTGGCTGGTGGTGCTGTTCCGGCGCCCGTCGGTGCGCCCGCTCGGGCTGTTCGTCACGCTGGCCCTGGTCATCCTGCTCGGCGTGGATGGCATGCGGCTCTACACCACCGCCGGGCCGCTGATGCCGGCGCTCAACTCGTACTGGCTGAAGATCCACGTGACGGCCGCGATCACCGCGTCGGGCATCCTGCTGGTCGGCTTCGTCGCCGCGGTGCTCACTCTGGTCCGCACCGGGTACGACGCGGGGAAGACGCGCTTCCCGTACTCGCTCGGCGACCGGCTGCCCCCGACCGAGGGGCTGGAGCGGCTCACCTTCCGGCTGCACGCCTTCGCGTTCCCGATCTGGACCTTCGCCATCATCTGCGGCGCGATCTGGGCCGAGGCGGCGTGGGGCCGGTACTGGGGCTGGGACCCGAAGGAGACGTGGGCGTTCATCGCCTGGGTCATCTACGCCGGGTACCTGCACGCGCGGGCGACGCCGAGCGTGAAGCGCACGATCGCGACCTGGATCGCGGTACTGGGCTGGGCCGCCATGATGGTGAACCTGTTCGGCGTCAACCTGGTGATCTCCGGCCTGCACTCCTACGCCGGAGTCAAGTAGCCCCGCTCCGCCTGTCAGACTGGCGGTATGGCGCCGCGTGGGTACCCGTACGAAGACCTCAAGGACTTCCTGGCCGCCCTGGAACGGGCCGGGGAGCTGCACCGGGTGCGGGTACCGGTCGACCCGTCGCTGGAGGTCAGCGAGATCGTCACGCGCACCGTCCGGCGCGGCGGCCCAGCCCTGCTGTTCGAGCGGCCGACCCGGGGCGACATGCCGATCGCCATCAACCTGTTCGGCAGCCACAGGCGCACCGCCATGGCGCTGGGCGTGGGGGACGTCAACGAGATCGGCGAGCGGATCGGCGCACTCATCAAGCCCGAGCTGCCGGTCGGCTGGTCCGGCGTCCGGGAGGGGCTCGGCAAGCTGATGCAGCTGCGCACGGTACCCCCGAAGCACGTGAAATCGGCGCCCTGCCAGGAGGTCGTCCTCAAGGGCGACGACGTCGACCTGAACCGGCTGCCCGGCCTGCGTACGTGGCCCGGCGACGGCGGGGTCTTCCACAACTTCGGCCTGACGCACACCCGGCACCCCGAGACCGGCAAGCGCAACCTCGGTCTGTACCGGCTGCAGCAGCACGACCACCGGACGTTGGGCATGCACTGGCAGATCCACAAGGACTCCACGGCGCACCACGCGGTCGCCGAGCGGCGCGGCGAGCGGCTGCCGGTGGCCATCGCGATCGGCTGCGACCCGGTCGTGTCCTACGCGGCCACCGCGCCGCTGCCCGCCGACATCGACGAGTACCTGTTCGCCGGTTTCCTCCGCGGCGAGCGCGTCGAGATGGTCGACTGCCTGACCGTCCCGCTGCAGGTACCGGCGCACGCCCAGGTGGTGCTGGAGGGTTACGTCGAGCCCGGGGAGCGGATGCCGGAGGGGCCGTTCGGCGACCACACCGGCTTCTACACGCCGGTAGAGCCGTTCCCGGTGCTGCACATCGAGTGCATGACGATGCAGCGCGACCCCGTGTACCACTCGATCGTCACCTCCAAGCCGCCTCAGGAGGACGGCGGGATCGGGTACGCGACCGAGCGCATCTTCCTGCCGCTGATCAAGATGCTGATCCCGGACATCGTCGACATGGCCATGCCCGAGCCGGGCGTCTTCCACAACTGCCTGGTCGTGAGCATCGCCAAGCGGTACCCGAAGCACGCGCAGAAGGTGATGAACGCCATCTGGGGCGCGCACCTGCTGTCGCTGACCAAGCTCATCGTCGTGGTGGACGACGACTGCGACCCGCACGACTACCACGAGGTCGCCTTCCGCGCCTTCGGCAACGTGGACTACTCGCACGACCTGCTGCTCACCCAGGGGCCGGTGGACCACTTGGACCACGCGTCCTACCAGCAGTTCTGGGGCGGGAAGGCGGGCATCGACGCCACCCGGAAACTGCCCACGGAGGGGTACCCGCGGGGGTGGCCGGAGGCGGCGACGATGTCCCCGGACGTCGTGTCCACGGTAGACAAGCGCTGGAAGGAGTACGGCCTGTGAGCGCGATCGCCGCTGCCGAGCGACCGAACCCGGTACGGGCGTTCCTGCGCCTGGTGATGATCGAGCACTCGGTCTTCGCGCTGCCCTTCGCCTACCTGGCCGCGCTCACCGCCATGAAGCCCGACGTCCAGTGGGGCAAACTGGTGCTCATCACGGTCGCGATGGTCTCCGGGCGTACCGTCGCCATGGCCGCCAACCGCATCATCGACCGGCGGATCGACGCCCAGAACCCGCGTACCGCCAAACGCGAGCTGATCACCGGCGCCGTCACCCTGTCCACGGCCTGGATCGGGCTGGTCGCCTCGCTGGCGGTGTTCCTCGCCTCGGCCGCCGCCCTGAACCTGCTGTGCCTGGCGCTGTCCCCGCTGGCGGTCGTGGCGCTGGTCATCTACTCCTACGCCAAGCGGTTCACGAACTATCCGCAGGCGTTCCTGGCGCTGGCCCAGGCCGTGGCGCCGCTGGGCGCGTGGATCGCGGTGACCGGTCACTGGTCGTGGCCGGCGTTCGTGCTCGGCCTGGCCGTGGGTACCTGGATCGGCGGATTCGACTGCATCTACGCCTGCCAGGACTACGAGG
>CAZYCD010000145.1:0-11760 GCA_964645345.1 uncultured Micromonosporaceae bacterium | reverse complement strand
GAGACCGCGTGGAGCGGCGCCGGCTCCGGCTGCTCCGCGTTGGACGCGAAGCCGACCTGGCAGACGGTCACCACCAACTGCACCCGGCGCGCCGAGGCCGACGTGTCCGCGGTCGCCGACCCGTACACCGGTGTCGCGGTGTACCAGACCTACGGCGGGTCCGGCTGGATGGTCTACGGCGGTACCAGCGTCGCCGCGCCGATCATCGCGTCGGTCTACGCGCTGGCCGGTACCCCGGGTGGCGGCGACTACCCGGCCTCCTACCCGTACTCGCACGGCGCCAACCTGTTCGACGTCACCGGCGGCAACAACGGCTCCTGCGGGTCGCCGCAGTGCTCTGCGGGTACCGGCTGGGACGGGCCGACCGGC
Source organism: uncultured Micromonosporaceae bacterium (assembly GCA_964645345.1). Lineage (GTDB taxonomy): Bacteria > Actinomycetota > Actinomycetes > Mycobacteriales > Micromonosporaceae > Rugosimonospora. The sequence continues at coordinate 11,391 of CAZYCD010000145.1, read as the reverse complement.
CTGGGTACCCCGAACGGCACCGCGGCGTTCGCGGCCGGCGGCGTCACATTCAACAACCCGGGCAACCAGACCGGCGCGGTCGGTACCCCGGTGAGCCTGGCCCTGACCGCGTCCGGCGGCACGGGCAGCTACTCCTGGCAGGCCAGCGGCCTGCCGGCCGGCCTGTCCATCAACGCCTCCACCGGCGTCATCGGCGGTACCCCGACCACCGCCGGTACGTCCACCGTCACGGTGACCGTGACCACTGGTACCCAGTCGGGCAGCGCCGTCTTCTCCTGGACGGTCGTGCCCGTCAGCGCCTACACGCCGATCGGTCCGGTGCGAGTGTTGGACACGCGGGCGGCGATCGGGGTGTCGACGACGACCGCGGTGCCGTCGTATGGGACGGTGCCGCTGCGGGTGGCGGGGGTTGACGGGGTACCGGGGTCCGGGGTGACGGCGGTGGCGCTGAACGTGACGGTGACCGGCCCCTCGACGTCCGGTGTGTTGACCGTGTACCCGGACGGTCAGGCTCCGCCGGTGGCGTCGAACCTGAATTACGTTGCCGGGCAGACGGTGCCCAACATGGTGATCGTGCAGGCGACTGACGGGTTGGTGGACTTCTTCAACAACTCACCCGGCACCGTGCACATCGTCGCCGACCTGGCCGGCTATTTCAGTGCGGACGCGACGGCGAGTAGGTACTCACCGGTCACCCCGGCCAGGCTGCTGGATACCCGGGCGGCGATCGGGGTGTCGACCACGACCGCGGTGCCGTCGGGTGCCACGGTGCCGCTGCCGGTGGCCGGGGCCGGTGGGCTGCCGTCCACGGGGGTCACCGCGGTGGTGCTCAACGTGACGGTGACCGAACCGTCGTCGGCCGGTGTGTTGACGGTGTACCCCGACGGTCAGGCTCGGCCGGTCGCGTCGAACTTGAACTACGTCCCCGGGCAGACCGTACCGAACCTGGTCATCGTCCCCGTGACGGACGGGTCGGTGGACTTTTTCAACAACTCGCCCGGCACGGTGCACATCGTTGCCGACGTGTATGGGTACTTCAGTCACAACGCGTCGGCCGGTACCTATACGCCGGTTGCCCCGTTGCGGGTGTTGGATACCCGGGCGGCGATCGGAGTACCGACAACGACCGCGTTGGTGTCGGGTCAAACGGTGACGTTGCAGATTGCCGGGCTGCCGGCGTCGGGAGTGACCGCCGTGGTGATGAACGTGACGGTCACCGGGCCGTCGGCGGCGGGTGTGTTGACGGTGTACCCCGCCGATCCCCGCCCGCTGTCCTCGAATCTGAACTGGGTTCCCGGGCAGACCGTGCCCAACCTGGTGGTCGTGCCGGTGGTGAACGGGACCGTGAAGTTCTTCAACAATTCGCCGGGTACCGTGCACCTGGTCGCCGACCTCGCCGGCTACTTCACCCAGTGACGCCCACGGGGCGGCGGTGAGCCGCCCCGTCAGACGTCGACCGCCCGGTAGGCCGACGGTGCCCCGGCACCGGTGCTGTCGACGGGCACCGGCACGACGTCCTCGGACGGCATCAGGATCCACAGGATCGGGTAGATCAGGATCTGGCTGCCGGGAATCAGGAACAGGATCAGCACGAACAGCAGCCGTGCGGGCCACGGGTCGAGGCCGAAGCGCCGCCCCAACCCGGCGCAGACACCACCGAGTACCCGCCCGTCGCGCGGCCGGACCAGCCCCTCACGGCGCATCGACCCCTGTACCGTCTCCATGATCTTCCTTCCCTCGTCGGTACCGGTGAACCCGGTGACTCCAGGATCGGGCTGCCCGCGCGGAAAGACATCCGGGCCGAACCCTGGTCGGTCCCGGAGACCACCTACCAGGAGATTCTCAGGGTGGCGACCGACCGGGTAGAACTGCTCGACTCGCGGGTCGAGGAAGCAGAACCGGGCGAGGTTCACCGGGGCACTAACGCACGCGTTGCGGGGTACTCGACAACCCATCACCGAAAGGAAGCGTGACCATGCGTGGAGCCATGCTGTATGCGCCCGGCGATGTTCGTGTCGAGGAGCGCCCGGAGCCGGCGATCGAGCAGCCGACCGATGCGGTGATCCGGCTTGCCGCCACCTGCGTGTGCGGCTCCGATCTGTGGCCGTACCGGGGCATCGAGAGGACCCGCGGTCCGGCGCCGATGGGCCACGAGTACGCCGGCATCGTCGAGCAGGTCGGCAGTGAAGTGCGCCTGATCAGGCCCGGCCAGTTCGTCGTCGGCTCGTTCTTCGCCTCCGACAACACCTGCGAGATCTGCCGAGCCGGCTACCAGTCCTCCTGTGTGCACCGGGAACTCATCGGCGCGCTCGGCGCGCAGGCGGAGCGGCTGCGCGTACCGCTCGCGGACGGCACCCTTGTGGCCACCCCGGAGGTGCCCGCCGACGATCTGGTGCCTGGCCTGCTGGCCGCCTCCGATGTGCTGGGCACCGGCTGGTTCGGCGCCGTGGCCGCGGAGGTCGGCCCGGGCAAGACGGTCGCGGTGGTCGGTGACGGCGCCGTCGGGCTGCTCGGCGTGCTGGCCGCAAGGCGCCTGGGCGCGGAGCGGATCATCGCGATGAGCCGGCACGAACCCCGGCAGAGGCTGGCGCTGGAGTACGGGGCCACGGATATCGTGACCGAGCGCGGCGACGAGGGCGTCTCTCGGATCAAGGACCTGACGAATGGTCTCGGTGCGCACTCGGTGATCGAGGCCGTCGGTACCCAGGAGTCGATCATGCAGGCGATCCGTGCCACCCGCCCCGGCGGCCACGTCGGGTACGTCGGCGTCACTCACGGCGTCGAACTGCCCGGTAGGGAGATGTTCTTCTCCCACGTCCATTTGCACGGAGGCCCCGCCCCGGTACGCCGCTTCCTACCGCAGTTGATCGAGCTGATCTGCGACCGCACCATCGACCCTGGCCGGGTGTTCGACCTGACCCTGCCCCTTGACCGGGCGGCCGAGGGCTACCGGGCCATGGACGAACGCCGCGCCATCAAGACCCTGCTACGCCCGTGACCTCGGGCTGAGGAGCAACCGTGGAACTTCGACCCGTCCGGCCCACCGTCAAGACGCCCGCCCCGAACTTCACCGGTGACGTCTACCTGACTCCCATCTACAACGGCACACCACCGTCCCGGATGACCGTCGCGCTCGTCCGCTTCACCCCTGGTGCCCATACCAACTGGCACTCGCACGCGGTCGGCCAGACCCTGCACGTCACTGAGGGCGTCGGACTGGTCGGCACCCGCGACGGAACGGTCCTACGGATCCGGGCCGGTGACACCGTCCTCTGCCCACCCGGCGAGGAGCACTGGCACGGCGCCGGGGCGGACACCTTCATGAACCACCTCGCCATGCTGGAGGCGCCGGCCGACGGCACGGACCCCACCACCTGGCTCGAACCCGTCGCCGACGAGCAGTACCGGGAGGCGAACCAGCAGTAGCCGCCCCGCGCGGGTCAGGGCCGGTCTCCGAGATCCGGAGGCCGGCCCGCGGCGGCTGGTCCGCTGGCTTGTGAACCGCCGCAGTGCTGGATATCGTCTTGATCGTCCAGCCGTTCCCCCAGGTCGTCTGCCGTCGGCCGCGGTCGGACACCGCCGAGTCGTGCAAACGAGCCGGGGACCCACCCGAAGCACCGGGGTGAATCCGCGAGCCCGCGGTAGGGCGCACCTTCCCGCCCGAACCCGTCAGCTAACCCGGTAGGCGGCCGATGTCGAAGGAGCGGTACCCGTGGCGTATGCCCGCGTACTCAGCCGGCCCCGGCGCGTCGCCGCCGTCCTGGCGGCCGTACTGGCCCTGGTCGCGATGACCAACACCCCGGCACACGCCGCGCCGTCGGTCGCCGACCTCGAAGCCCAGATCAACCAGGCGTGGAACACCCTCGAGCCGCTGGTCGAGCAGTACAACATGGTCCACTCGCAGCTCCAGCAGAACCAGGCCAAGGCCGCCACGCTGGAGACCCAGATCCGGCCGTTGAAGCTGCAGGTCGACCTCGTGCTGACCCGGGTCGGGGCGATGTCGGCGTCGCTGTACGAGAGCGGGCCGTTGGGTACCGTCAGCGCCATGCTGGAGAGCGGCTCCCCGGCGAACCTGATGGACCAGCTGTCCACTTTGGACGTACTGGCCCGCCGGCAGACCGATATCGTGCAGGGCGCGGCCGACCTGATGGCCAAGTACGACACAGAGAAGAAGCCGCTGGACACGTTGATCGCCGTGGAGGCGCAGCAGGACGCGGACCTGGCGGCGAAGAAGACCACGATCGAGCAGCAGATGGCCAGCCTGCAGCAACTGCGCCAGCAGGCCTACGGCGCTTCGGGCATGGCCGGGGGGTCGATCCGGCCGGTCGCCTGCCCGTTCGTGCTCGGTACCGGCAAGGGCGCGATCGCCGCCAAGGTGGCGTGCGACCAGATCGGAAAGCCGTACGTGTGGGCGGCCGCGGGTCCGAGGACCTTCGACTGCTCAGGACTGACCCTCTACGCATGGGCGGCGGCGGGAGTGACACTGGGCCACTACACCCAGTGGCAGTGGAACGAGGGCAAGCCGGTCACCCGTGACCAATTGCAGCCGGGGGACCTGGTCTTCTACTTCAAGGACCTGCACCACATGAGCATGTACGTCGGCGGCAACTGGGTGGTACATGCCCCCACGTCCGGCGACGTTGTGCGGATGACCACATTGGACAATCCGTACCTGCCGATCGCCGGCTTCCGCAGACCCGGCTGACACCTCGGTCCGGACTCAGGCGGGACGGTTCACCCGCCGGGTCACCGGAAGCACGGCGAGGGCCAGCGCCGCGACGACGGCGCCGTACAGGGTCGCGGTGGTACGCAGCCCGAGCGGCATGGCCAGCAGTCCGGCGAGTACCGCCGGCACGCTGAACGCGAGGTAGCTGACGATGTAGACGGTGGCGAACAATTCGGCGCGGTCCTGCGGGTTGGCCAGCAGCGCCACGGACCGGAAGGCGCCGAGGAAGGCGGCGCCGAAGCCGATGCCGGAGATCGCGGCGCCGACGAAGAAGACGGGGGTCGAGCGCAGCCAGAGCGCGAGGATGGTCAGTCCGGTACCGGCCGCCAGCGCCGCGCAGCCGGCGAGCATGGCCCGCTGGGGGCGCCAGTTGTTGACGGCCACCGAGGTCACCGCGCCGGCCGCGGTCACCGTCGCCACGGCGATGCCGGCGAGGAGGTAGTCGCGCATGCCCAGTACGACGGTCACCAACGAGGGGCCCAAGGCGAGGTACAGCCCGGCACTGGCCCAGGTCGCGAACAGGCACGGTACGACGGCGAGGAACGCGCCGCGCACCTGTGCCGGTACGCCGGCCCGGGGCCGCAGCGAGGAGATCGCACCGGGCCGGCGGCCCATCGTCTCCGGCATGAACGCGTAGACCACCACCAGGACGCCGAACGCGATGGCGAGGGTAACGAACACCACGGTCTCCGGTGCGGCGACATACCGCACCAGAAAGGCCGACAGCAGCGCGCCGGCGGTCAGTCCGACGGCCGGGCCGACCGTGTTGACCAGCGGGCCCAACCGGGGTCGGGCGGCGGGCGCGAGGTCGATCAGGTACGCGCTGATCGCGCCCGTGGCGGCGCCCGTGGCCAGTCCCTGCAGTACCCGCGCCGCCAGCAGCCCGGCAACCGAGTGCGCGCGTACGAACAGGATCATGCTCGCCGCGTCGAGTACCAGACTGGCGCCGAGGACGGGCCGGCGCCCGACATGGTCCGACAGCGCGCCGACAGTGAGCAGTGTCAACAGGAGCGCGAGGGCGTAGACGGCGAAGATGGTGGTCAGGGTGAGCGCCGAGAACCTCAGCGCCCGCTGGTACATGACGTACAGCGGGGTGGGCGCTCCGGCCGCCGCGAGGAAGGTGACCAGGGTGGCCCCCACCACCCAGAACGCGGCGGGCCGCGGGAGGCGCGGCCGCGGGCTCACACTCACTTCGTGTTCGACAGCGCTGCGCAATCCATACCCTCCGGTTGACGCAAAGGTAGAAGGGTCCGATGTCCACGGCGGTCGCGACTGCCACGCTACGCCCAGAGCTCGGCTCGGGCGGCTGAATCGGTAGCTGTCGTTGGGACCGCCGGGGTACCCGCGATGCCCCCAAAGGGGTATGCCCGCTGCCATCCCGGTGCGATGTGCCGGCGGCCGGCTCCTGACAGCCTCGGCGGTGACCCGATGCCCGCGATCCGCGGGCGTCGCCGGAACCGGTCGAGGGAGGCCGAGTGGACGTCTTCGCTGGCGGGCGGCTGATGGCCCGCGTACTCCTGGCGGGGGTACTCCTCGCCACGCCCGTCGTCACCGCCTGTGCCGCGCACGGTACCGGCGGTCGGGCGAGCGCCTCGCCGAGCGCGATGAGCGACGCCCAGATCCTGGCGATCGGGCGGGAACTGGCCCAGTGCTTCCGTGACCACGGGGTACCGGGGCTGCCCGACCCGACTGTCGAAAGTGGGCGGTTGATCCTGCCGTCCGGCGCGACCGACAACATCCCGCAGGAGCAGAGCGACGCGGCGATGGCCGCGTGCCGGTCGATCGCGGACCGGCTGCCCCCCACGGCACTGGGCGACAAGGGCGACCCGAGCCGGGCGCCGCTGAGCCCGGCAGACCTGGCGAAGGCGCGCCAGTTGGCCCAGTGCCTGCGCGGGCACGGACTGACCGACTTTCCCGACCCGCGGGCCGACGGGGTGTTCGACCTGACCGGTACCTCGATGGCGCACGAGGGCAAGTCGGAGCGGATGCGGGTCGCCTTCGAGGCGTGCCAGCAGTACGACGTGCCGGGCATCCAGCTGAGGTCGGACGGATGACCGCCGACGCCGGGCGGCTGCGGTACCGCCGGATCGGCCGGGGCGCGGGCGTCGCGGCGGCCACCGCGGTGGTGGCCGCCGCCGCGCTGGGCGTCGGGCGGGCCGTGCTGGTCCGCCCACCCGCCACCGAGACCCGGGCCCAGGTCTCGACCGGTACCGCGGCGGTCATCCGGGGTACCGTGACCGAACGCGTCCAGGTACCCGGGCAGCTGGACTATGACGGGGCGTTCACGGTCGGGTACCAGGGGGCTGCCGGGGTACTCACCTCGGCAGCCGCGCCCGGGTCCACAGTGGACCGTGGTGGACAGCTCTACGCGGTGGCGAACCAGGCCACCCGGCTGCTGCTGGGTACGGTCCCCGCATACCGCGACTTCGCGCCCGGCATGACCGACGGCCCGGACGTCGCCGAGCTGGAGCAGAACCTGGCCGCGTTGGGGATGCGGCCAGGCACCGTGGACCAGCACTTCTCGGCCTCCACGGCGGATGCCGTGCGGCGCTGGCAGGCGAGCTGGGGCCTGCCGTCCGGGCAGCGCACCGGGGCGCTGCCGCTCGGCTCGGTGGTCTTCAGTGCCGCGCCGGTACGGGTGGCCGAGGTGCGGGTACCGGTCGGCGGGGTGGTCGATCGCGGTACCGAGGTGCTGTCTGCGACCTCGCCCACCCGGGTCGTCTCGGCGCAGCTCACGGTCGACCAGCAGCGGCTGGTCCAGGTGGGCGATCAGGTCCAGGTGTCGCTGACCGGGCTGCCCTCGATGTCCGGGGTCGTGACGCGGGTCGGCCGGGTCGCCGTCGCGCCCACGCCGGGGCAGGGCGGCGGGGGCCAGTCCGGACCGGCGACCCTGACGGTCACCATCGCCGTCACTCCGCCGGCCGCGGCCGCCGGCCTCGACCAGGCGCCGGTCCTGGTCGCCATCGCCACCGAGAGCCACCGCGACGTGCTGCTGGTTCCGGTGGTGGCGCTGATGGCCCGGCCCGGCGGCGGGTACCAGGTGCGGCTGGCCGATGGTCGGGCCGTCCAGGTGCAGCCGGGGCTGTTCGACTCCACCGCGTCGACCGTCGAGGTGAGCGGGGACCTCAGCGTCGGCGAGCAGGTTCAGGTACCGGCCTCATGACGCCGGTACTGGAGCTGGACCGGGTGCGGAAGGTGTACCCGGGTGAGCCGCCGGTGGAGTCGGTGGCCGGCGTCAGCCTGACCGTCCACAGTGGAGAGCTGGTGGCTGTGGTGGGGCCGTCCGGGTCGGGGAAGTCGACCCTGTTGAGCCTCGCGGCCGGGCTGGAGCGGCCGACCTCGGGCAGCGTACGGGTGGCCGGCCAGCCGATCGAGGGGCTACCCGACCGGCGGCTGTCCGGGCTGCGCGCCCACCACCTCGGCGTCGTGTTCCAGCAGTTCTTCCTGCTGGAGCAGCAGACCGCGCTGGAAAACGTGGCCAACGGGCTGCTCTATCGGGGGGTCGCGGCCGCGCACCGTCGGCGTGCCGCGGCGGCGGTACTGGAGCGGGTCGGGTTGGCGCACCGGGCACACCACCGCGCCGGGCGGTTGTCGGGCGGCGAGCGCCAGCGGGTGGCCATCGCCCGGGCGGTGGTGGGCCGGCCCGTCGTGGTGCTGGCCGACGAGCCGACCGGCAACCTCGACAGCGAGAGCGGCGCCGGGATCCTCGCGCTGCTGCGGGAACTCAACCGGGACGGCGCGACGATCGTCGTCGTCACCCACGACGGGGACGTGGCCGCCGCCGCCGGGCGGCGGGTCGACATGCGGGACGGCCGCGTGGTGCGCGATTCGGGGAGCCGGGCATGACACAGACATTCGCGTACTCCCGGCTGCGCGCCGGGGACCTGATGCCGGTTGGCACCCTCGGGCTGCGCACCCGGCGGCTGCGGACCGTGCTGTCCGTGGTGGGCATCGCGGTCGGCGTAGCCGCGCTGACGGCCGTCCTCGGCATCACCCGGTCCAGCGAGGCCGATCTGCTCGCCCGCGTCGACCGGCTCGGCACGAACCTGCTGACGGTGGTCAACGGGCGGGCCCTCAGCGGCGACGAGGTGCCGCTGCCGGCCACGGCCGCGGCCTCCATCGGCCGTACCGACGGGGTGCTGGCCACCGCGCCGACCGCCGTGATGACCGGCGTCGGGGCGTACCGCACCGACCGGGTACCCGCGTACCGCGGCGGGTCCATGACCGTACGGGCGACCGACCCGAGCCTGCTGTCCACACTGGACGGTCAGCTCGCCCGGGGTACCTTCCTCAACGACGCGACCGCCCGGTACCCGGTGGCGGTCCTCGGGTACAACGCGGCGACCGCCCTCGGCGTGTCCGATGTGGACGGTGAACGGATCTGGGTGGGCGGGCACTGGTACACCGTCGCGGGCATCCTGGAGCCGGTCGAACTCGCCTCCGAGATCGACTGGTCGGTACTCGTGGGATTCCCGGTGGCCGCCAGCGACTTCGGGTACGACGGGCACCCGAGCCGGATCTACGTACGGGCGCAGACTCAGCGAACGGCCGAGGTCGCCGGACTGCTGGCCCGGGCGGCCGACCCGGAGCATCCCGAACAGGTGAACGTCAGCCGGCCGTCGGACGCGCTGGCCGCGCGGCTGGCCGTGGCGGGCGCCGGTACCGCCCTGTTCCTGGGCCTGGGCGCGGTGGCCCTGTGCGTCGGCGGTATCGGCATCGCCAACGTCATGATCATCGCGGTCCTTGAACGGCGGGTGGAGATCGGCCTGCGCCGCGCCCTCGGCGCCGCCCGCCGCCACATCGGCGTGCAGTTCCTGACCGAGGCGCTGCTGCTGGCCGCCCTCGGCGGGCTGGTCGGTGTGGCGGCCGGCTGCGCCGTCACCGCCGCGGTCGCCCAACGGCAGGGCTGGGCCCTGCAGGTACCTGCGGTGGCGGCCTGGGGCGGTCTGCTGGCCGCCCTGGTGATCGGCGCGGTGGCCGGCCTGTACCCGGCGCTGCGCGCGGCGCGGCTGGCGCCCACCGAGGCGCTGCGGAGTGTGTGACGCTGGACCGGCGGACACCGGAGAATGAGCGCCGAGGTGGTGGTGGATGCGCCGACGGTGGGGCCTGCGGGCCAAGATGGCCGCCTCGTACGTGCTGACCACGGCGGTCGCCGTCGCCGTGGTCGAGGCGGTGGGGCTGGGCCTGGTGGTACCGGGGATCGTCGCGAGTACCGACAGCCTCTCGGTCGTCCAGGCTACGGCCGTGGACCTCGCGGCCCGGGCGAACCTGCACGGCGCCAGCCTCAACCGGCTGCCGACGGCCGCGGAGTTCCCGATGGGCGACCCGTCCGTCCACTCGGGACCCGGCGAGGTCGCGACGTACAGCGACGGCAGCGGGCTGCGGGTGCCGTACGCGACGACGGTGCCGGCCGGTACCGGCCCGATGACGATGGCGCTGCTGATCGGACGCGACGACCGGATCGTGTCCAGCTCCTTTCCGGCCCGGTACCCGGTCGGCTCGTCCGGGTCCGCCGCGCTCCCCGCCGAGGCGCGCGACGCGTACCAGACGGCCCTGGTGCAGCCGAAGGGCAAGGGCATCTACGGCGCCAAGGGCGACGCGCCCGAGGGGCAGGTGGTCTGGGGCATGGCGCCCGTGCTCGCCGAGCCGGACCAGGGCGGGAAGGGCCTGCCACCGGACGGGGCGGCCGTCCTTGGCCTGGTGTACGTGCAGATCCCGGCGAGCGCGCGGGTCAAGCTGCCGCCTCAATCCGGCAAGGGCGGCGTGGCCTGGTCGGCCGTCGCCGGTCAGCTCGGCGTGGGCCTGCTCGTGCTGATCGGCGCGGTACCGGTCGGCATCCTGTTCGGTCTGCTGTCCACCCGCCGGTTGATCGGCCGCCTGCGGCGGCTGGCGGCGAGCACGGCCGCGGTCGCCGACGGCGACTACCGGCACCGGGTCACGGTGTCCGGCCGGGACGAGGTGGCCGCGTTGGAGCGCGGCTTCAACCTGATGGCCGAGCGGCTGGCCGCGACCGTCTCGGCCGAGCGCCGGCTGGCCGGCGCCGAGGAGCGCGCGCGGATCGCCCGGGAACTGCACGACTCCATCTCCCAGGACCTGTTCTCGCTGCGGATGCTCGCCGGCGGGATGCGCAAGGCGCTGCCGCCCGGGTCGCCGCTGCACGCTCAGGTGGAGACGATGGAGCAGACCGCCACCGGGACGATGGAGGAGATGCAGGCGCTGCTGCTGCACCTGCGGCCCGTGGCGTTGGGCGACGGCGGGCTGGTACCGGCACTGGAGGAGCTGTCCGGCGCGTACCGCGAGCGGCTCGGCATGCCGGTACGCACCCGGCTCGAACCGGTCCAGCTACGGCCGGACGCCGAACACGCGGTGCTGCGGATCGTCCAGGAGGCACTGGCCAACGCGGTCAAGCACGCCCGGCCGGACGAGATCGTGCTTACCCTGGCCCGGGAGGGCGATCGGGTGACGGTGACGGTGCGGGACGACGGGGTGGGCTTCACGCCGGCCGACCCGGACACCCGACACGGCCTGGGGCTGCGCCTGATGCGCGAGCGGGCGGCCGAGGTGGGTGGCGCGCTGGCCGTCGAGTCGGCCCCCGGCCGGGGTACCATGGTCGAGGTGTCGCTGCCCGGGGGAGCGCAGCCGGAGCCGGGTTTTGGCGGAGGCGA
>CAZYCD010000144.1:0-11799 GCA_964645345.1 uncultured Micromonosporaceae bacterium | reverse complement strand
TTCTACGCCTACCCCGGGCCGGACGGGCTGCACCGGGCGCAGCGGTTCGCGGCCTACGCGGTGGCCAGCGACCCGGACGGGCGGCTCCTGCTGACCCGGATCGCCGCCGGGTACCCCGGGGAGGGGCGCTGGCACCTGCCCGGCGGGGGTACCGACTACGGCGAGCAGCCGGGTACGGCGCTGCTGCGTGAACTGGTCGAGGAGACCGGTCAGCGGGGACGGGTCGTCGAGCTGCTCGGCGTCGCCAGCCACCGGGACGCGGCGTCGCTGGGCCCCGAGGGGTACCCGATCGACTGGCACGGGGTACGCGCCTTCTACCGGGTCGCCGTCGACCCGGCCACCGTTCCGACCGTGCACGACGTCGGCGGCTCGACCGCCGAGGCGCGGTGGTTCACCGCGGACGAGGTCGGCGCGCTGGAGCTGACCGAGATCACGTCCGAGGCTCTCACCCGGATAACCTCCAGGGCATGAAGCAGCGGCGACGGATCGCCGCGTACGGGGTGAGCCACGACGCCGACGGGCGGGTGCTGCTGGTACGCGCGTCGGCACAGGATGACGCACCGGGGTACTGGGGGCTGCCCGGCGGCGGGGTCGAGCACGGTGAGGCGCCGCGCGACGCGGCCGTCCGGGAGTACCAGGAGGAGACCGGCCTGTCCGTCCAGCTGGTCGGGCTGCGCCAGGTGCTCACCGACGTGGTACCGCTGCCGGCGCGCGGGATCGTGATGCACTCCGACCGGGTCGTGTTCGACACCCGGATCGTCGGGGGACAGCTGCGGCACGAGGTGAACGGGACCTCCGACCTCGCCGCCTGGATCGAGCCGCAGCTGCTGCCAGGGCTGCCGCTGCTGGGCTACGTCGCCCGGGTACTCAGGGTGCCGTTCGCCGGGGAGCGGCCGGCGGGCGAGGCGCTGGCGGAGATCGACCCGGGTCGCACCCGGGTTCAGCGGTTCGCGGCGTACGGCCTGGTCACCGACCCCGAGGGGCGGCTGCTGCTGACCCGGATCTCGCCCGGGTACCCGGGCGCCGGGAGCTGGCACCTGCCGGGCGGGGGTACCGACTTCGGCGAGGTCGCCGAGGCCGGCCTGCTGCGCGAGCTGGCGGAGGAGACCGGTCAGCGCGGCCGGGTGACCGGGCTGCTGTCCGTGACGGACTACCACAATCCGGCCGCCATGGGCCCCGAGGGCCGGCCGATGGACTGGCACACCGTCCGCGTCCTGTACCGGGTCGAGGTGGACGAGCCGACCGAGCCCCGCGTGGTCGAGGCGACCGGCGGCTCGACCGACCAGGTCGCCTGGTACCGCCCGCCGGAACTGGCCGGGATCCGGCTGAACCAGTTCGCTCGTTCGGCGATCGGCGGGTACCTGGGCTGAGCCGGTACCATGGCATTTTGCCGGGTATCCAACTCGGAAGCCGGTAAAGGTCCGCGCCCGGTACATCGCCAAAGACGCTGTTGTGTGCAATGGTGTAGGCCGCGTACCGGGGGGACTTTCGTCACTGGAGGAGATCGTGCCGAGAACCCTGTGGGGTCGGCGCCGCACCGTAGACAGCCCCCGCCCGGCCGGCCGCTGGGCCGGTCGACTGCGCCGCAGCGGCTCTCTTGCCCGCCAGGTGCTCTTCGTCCGGGTCGGTCGGCGCCGTGGCCACCCGGCCGGTACCGCCACCTACGCCCTGCCCGATGTGGGACAGTGGCCAGGCCCTGAGCTGCCTACCGACGCCGCCCGCTCCGGGGGGAAGCTGCTGACCCGCATCGCGGTGCGCCCCCGCCGGCCGGGCCCGCTGGGCCCCTCGGCCCCGTTCCCGCCGGCCCCGTATCCGGCCGCGCCGTTCCCGGCGGCCCCGGTCTCGGGCGCCCCGGTCGGGGCGGCCGGCATCCTCGACGAGGACGCCGGCCTCGCTCCGGCCCGGCCGGCTGCTGACTCCCCGGCGCCACGACCGATCCCGTTGCTGCCGGGCGAGCAGACGCTGGCCCGCAAGCTCCGCTTCGCCCTGGTCAACGCCTGCACCATGACCAGCCTCGGCCTGGGCCTGGCCGCGATCTTCCTGAGCATGCACGGCGGCGTCCGCTGGGCCGCGCTCTGCCTGGTCGGGTGCGTCAGCCTGGACGGGCTCGACGGCGCCCTGGCCCGCCGGCTCGGGGTGGCCAGCCCGTTCGGCGCTCAGCTCGACTCGATGGCCGACATGTGCTCCTTCGGCATTGCCGCCCCGGTGGTGGTCTACGCCGGGCTGCACGGCTCGGCACCCGCGGCGCTGGTCGGCGCGGCCTGCGCGCTGGTCGCCGCGTGCGCGGCGATCCGGCTGGCCAGGTTCAACTGCTCGCCGAAGGACGGCCGGTTCTTCTGCGGGGTACCCACGACGACCGTGGCTGCAGTGCTCGGGCTGGCGATGCTGATCGGCCTGCGCCCGTCCGGGCCGGTGACGGTCGCCGCGCTCGCGGTCCTCGCCCTGGCCATGGTCTCCGGCTTCCCGTACGCGAAGCTGGGCCGGCTGGCCAAGCTGCCGCCCTGGCTGTGGCTGCTCCCGGCGGTCGGCGCCCTGCTGGACTACCGGATCACGTTCGCCGCCCTGGTCGCGCTGTACCTGGTCAGCGGCCCCGTGCTCTGGCTGCGGTACCGGACCCGGTAACCGCCGGTATCGAGGCGGCGCTCCGCCGGCCGGTCAGCGCCAGCGGGCGATCACGGTGGCGCCGCCGAGGACCTTCTCGCCTGGGGCGACGACGGGGTCGGCCGCGTCGACGGGCAGGTACACGTCCGTGCGCGAGCCGAACCGGATCAGCCCGAAGCGCTCGCCCCGGGCCAGCAGCGCGCCCACCGGCGCCCGGTGCACGATCCGCCGGGCCAGCAGGCCGGTGCGCTGGGCCACCACGACCCGGCCGTTGTCGGTGTCCAGCACGGTGTAGGCGGCGACGTTGTGCTCCGCCTCAGGCCGCATCGCCGGCGCGTAGCCGCCGTCCTCGACGAAGTACTCGACGACCCGGCCGGCCACCGGGCAACGGTTGACGTGCACGTCCAGGACGGACAGGAAGACCGCGATCCGGAGGTACTCGGCGGGCTCGCCGAACCGGGGCTCGGTCACCCGCTCCACCGACAGCACCCGGCCGTCGCTGGCCGCGACCACGGCCGACTCGTCCTCCGGCTGGTCGCGCTCCGGGTCGCGGAAGAACGCGGCGACCGGTACCGCGGCGAGCGCCGGTACCAGCCAGAGCCTGGACCGGCGGCGGGTCAGCCGCAGGGCCGCGGCCAGCCCGAGCGCGATGCCGGCGGCGGCCACCCCGTTGGAGTCGATGTGCATGCGCCCCACCAGCGGTACGCTCGACGGCCGCTCGGCCGGCAACAGCCGCTGCGCCGTCGTGGTCGCCGCGGGCGTGTACCGCAGCCGGTGTACCCGCAGGGGCGGCGCGTTGCGCAGTACCAGATCGGATCCGACCCCGCAGAAGTCCGCCTGCCGCGCCAGCTCCTCGGCGGCTGCGTCGAACGCGGCCAGTACCGCGACGCACAGCACCCCGCCCTTGGCCAGGTGCTTGCCGACCTCGTCCAGGTACCCCCGGGCCGCCTCCGCGCCGCCGCTGAGCACCTCGGCCAGCACCACGATGTCGACGGGCTCGACGTCGGCCAGCGAGTCCGTGATCCGTACCCGCTGGCCCACCCACGGCCCGGCCCCCGCGATGTGCTCCCGGAGCTGCTCACCGGAGCCGGCCAGCGGCACCAGCGTCAGCGTGTCGCCGGGCAGCAGCGCGGCGAGGGCGGCGGCCAGCACCGGTGAGTCCGCGGTGATGGCCAGCAGCAGGCAGCTCTTCGGTCCGGTGTGCCGGGTCAGTTCGCTGGTCAGCGCCCGGGCCGCGGGCGTCGAGACAAGGATCTCGCCGAGCAGCGGGACCGGGCGGCGCGGCGGCTGGGACATGGGCCCAGCATAAGGCGACCGGCCGGATCAGACGTGTGTCACCCGGTTACCCGCGGTCCCGGTTCTGCTCCGTGTCCCGGCCGCGCAGGGCGCCGAGCAGGCCGACGCCGCCGATCGCGATCAGGGCGACCGCGGTCGCCCAGGCGAGGGTACCGAGTCCGATGTGGACGGTACGGCCGAGCAGCAACCAGGCGGCGACCAGAATGAAGACGACGCCGAAGACCAGCGAAACGCCGTCGGTACGGTGCTTCTTCATCGGTGTACCCCCAGATTCCCGGCTTTGAGCTGGATGTCGAGGACCAGCGTGCCGCCGCCGACCCCGTCCGTGTCGTTGTCGACCACGGCGTGCTCCGGCGAGCCGATCCCGCCCCACTTGTCCCCGAACACCGTGGCGTCACCGAGGTTCACCTTGGCGTGCACGGTCGTGTCCACCCGGGGCGGGAGCAGGATGGTCAGGTCGCCCGCGTTCATGGTGATCTGGATCTCCTTGTTGGCCCCCGTGAAGTCGACCTTGCGCAGGTCCATCGTGAAATCGCCGAAATTCTGGTGGTACGAACTGCCCAGCTGGTCGACCGACGTCGGTACCAGCACCACGTCACCGCCGCCCCGGCCCAGCTTCGGGTTGTGCGGCGCGAGGCCGACCGCGAGCACCAGGGCCAGCACCACGCCCAGCGGGATCAGCCAACGGGCCCGGCCGAACCAGGCGCCGATCAGCAGCCCCAGGCCGACGACAGCGAGCACGGATCCGCCGTACACGACGAACGGCACGCGCGCCCCGGCGACGTCGACGATGGCCAGCACGCCGAGGACCAGCACGCCGAGGCTGAGGGTGAACCGGCCGAGCCGGGAGCGGGTGCGTACGGGTACGGGCTGGACCGGTGGGGGCGGCGGGGCGACCGGGGGCGGGGTCTGCGCCAGCCCGGGGTACGGGTACCGGCTGGTGGCCGCGTAGGGACCGTGCGGGGCGAACGGTGGCCGGTACCCGGCGGGCTGACCGGTCGGTACCGGTACGCCGACCGGGGGCGCGGCGGCCCAGGTGGGCGGGGGCGGTGGTACCACGGCGGTCAGGTCGTCGGGCAGTCCGCCGACGGGCATGGTGGGGTCGACCGGTGGCACGGGTCTGCTCCCGTTGCCGCCCCGGCTGATCAGGATGATCGCGCCGAGGATGATGGCGAGCAGGATGGCGGCTGAGCGCAGCCCGTGGTACAGCACGGAGCCGAGCGCGATGGCGGCGATGATCCCGACGATGATCACGAGTACCGGCGAGGTGCTGGACCGGCCGCGACCGAGCAGCGCCTCGACGGGCGAGCCGGTGTCGCCCTCGGCCGGGATGAGCAGCCAGCCGAGCACGTAGGCGAGCAGGCCAACGCCGCCGGCCAGGGTGAGCACGGCGAAGAGCACCCGCCAGAGCACGGGGTCGGTGTTGGTGGCCCGCCCGACGGCGGCGCAGACGCCGGCGAGCATCCGGCCCTGGGCCGGCCGGACCAGCCCGTACCGGGTCGCCCAGCCACCCGTACCGGGCGGGGGCGGCGGGAAGCCACCGGGCGGCGGGAAGCCGGCGGTGGGCGGGAGGTCGGCGGGCGGCGGGAAGCCGCCGGGTGGCGGCAAAGCGCCGGGTGGCGGAGCGAACGGGCCGGGGTGCGGGGGGAAGTCGGCATCGGCCGGCCCGGCGCTGTCTCCGGGCTCGGCAGCGGCGGCCACCGGCTCGCTCCGGTCGTCGGGCTCGCCCGGCTGCGCGGTCGCGGTGACCGGCTCGGTCGCGTCGTCGGCCGCGACGGTGTCGCCGGGCTCGCGCGGGTCGGTGGGCTCCGCGGGTACGGAGTTGCCGGGAGCCGGGCGCCCTGGCGACCGGTCGGGATCGACGGGCTCGTTCGTCATGCCAACGATCCTCGCGCCTGGCCGGCCCGGCGACCTCAGGAGCGGACCCTGATCGGACCCTGATCTACAGGTCGGGGACGTCCCCATGGTCGTGGTACCGGCATCTGTGTGACGATCGGAGCAGCCTACCGAGGGGAAGCCGTGTCCACCGTGCGCCGCCTGTACCGCGATCCCGGTCACCGGGTCGTCGCGGGGGTG
The DNA here is from genome assembly GCA_964645345.1 of uncultured Micromonosporaceae bacterium. Lineage (GTDB taxonomy): Bacteria > Actinomycetota > Actinomycetes > Mycobacteriales > Micromonosporaceae > Rugosimonospora. Next base: position 5,826 of record CAZYCD010000144.1, on the reverse strand, counting down.
GCCTCTGGCCTCGCGGCGCACCTGAGCCTGCCGACCATCGCGGTACGCATCGCGTTCATCGTCCTGCTGCCCGTGGACGGCATGGGAGCCCTGCTCTACGCCGCCTTCTGGGCGGTGCTCCCGGTGGCGCCAGACCCCCTCGGCGCCCCGCCCGCCCGGCGCGACCGCAAGCAGGTGCTGCCCTTCCTCGCGCTCGGCATCGGCATCGTGCTGGTCTCCCAGCTCTCCGGCGTCGGCGGCGGCGCCAGCGGCACCATCGGCTGGCTGGTCGCGATGATCGCGGTCGGTGCCGGCGTCATCTGGCACCTCGCCGACCCGAGTCGCCGCCGGCAGTGGCGCCAGGCCGTGCCGCAGGCCCCCTGGCTCGGCGTGGTACTCGACGAGTCCGACCGGCGCAGCTACCTGATCCGGCTGATCGGCGGTGGCCTGCTGATCGTCACCGGCATCATCGGCATCCTGTTCGTGTTCCCGGTGTTCTCCTCGTCCGGTGTCGGCTCGATGCTCAACGGCCTGATCTTCGCGGCCGTCGCGCTCGCCGGCCTCGCGGTTGTGGTGGCGCCCCTGCTGTGGCGGATGTTCGGCCAGCTCCGCGCCGAGCGCGAGGCCCGCATCCGGGAGCAGGAGCGGGCCGAACTGGCCGCGATGGTGCACGACCAGGTGCTGCACACCCTCGCCCTGATCCAGCGCAACCCCGGGGACGCAAAGGGGGTCCTCCGGTTGGCCCGCGGTCAGGAGCGCAGCCTGCGTAACTGGCTCTACAAGCCGACCGCGGTCTCCTGCGAGGTGCTGTCCGCGGCGCTGGAGGAGGCGGCCGCCGAGGTGGAGGACACGTACGCCATCGCGGTCGAGTCCGTGATGGTCGGCGACCTCGACGTGGACGAGCAGTTGGGCGCGCTGGTCGCCGCGGCACGCGAGGCCATGGTGAACGCGGCCAAGCACGCGAAGGTACAGACCATTTCGCTGTACGCCGAGGTGGAGCCCGAGAAGGTCAGCGTGTTCGTCCGCGACCGCGGGGTGGGTTTCGATCTGTCCACAGTGGAGAATGACCGGCACGGGGTCCGCGGGTCGATCATCGGGCGGATGGAGCGGCATGGCGGCAAGGCGGAGATTCGCAGCGAACCGGGGGACGGCACGGAGGTCAGGTTGACCATGCCGGTACCCGAACGGAGAGACCGAGACAAAGATGGAAACCGGAATGGATGAGCAGCGGCTGAGGGTGTTCCTGGTCGACGACCACGCCATGTTCCGCGCCGGCGTGCGCGCCGAGCTGGGCGCCTTCGTGGAGGTGATCGGCGAGGCGAGCACGGTCGCCCAGGCGATCTCCGCGATAGGCGCGCTGGAGCCGGACGTGGTGCTGCTCGATGTGCACATGCCCGACGGCGGCGGCCGCGCGGTACTCGACGCGATCCGCCGCAGCCACCCGCAGGTCAAGTTCCTGGCCCTGTCGGTGTCCGACGCCGCCGAGGACGTGATCGGACTGATCCGGGCCGGCGCCCGCGGGTACGTCACGAAGACGATCTCGCCCGAGGACCTGGCCGCGGCGATCCGCCGGGTGGCCGACGGCGACGCGGTGTTCAGCCCCCGGCTCGCCGGCTTCGTGCTCGACGCGTTCGCGGCCCGTCCGGACGCCCCCGTCGCCGATCCGGAACTCGACCAGCTGACCAACCGCGAGCGCGAGGTGCTGCGGCTGCTGGCCCGCGGGTACGCGTACAAGGAGATCGCGAAGGAGCTGTATATCTCCATCAAGACGGTGGAGACGCACGTCTCCAACGTGCTGCGCAAGCTGCAGATGTCCAACCGGTACGAGCTGTCCCGGTGGGCCGCCGACCGCCGCCTGGTCTAGCCGGACGACGAGCCGGCAGCTGTCCCCGACGGACGGCGGGTACCACACCACCCGCCACAGGTGCCGCCCGGCGAGGGCCGTGACGGTTCTTGTCGTACCGGCGGGCTAACCTGCCGACGTGCTCCACTCACAGGTGCTGCTGGAGGCCCCGGGGCTACGCGTGTCGCAGGTCCATTGCCCCGGGCACGAGCGCCGGTTCGGCGCACCCGAGCCGGTCACCAGGGCATCCATCGTGCTGCCGGTGCGAGGGGTGTTCCGGCTGCGGGTCGACGGCCGGGAGGCCGTGATCGACCCGGCCCTGACCTACCTGCAGGTCCCCGGGCGGGAGCTGCAGTTCGCGCACCCGGCCGGCGGCGACCTGTGCACCAGCATCGACGTCGGCGACGCCGCCCGACCCGACCTGGAGGCGCTGGCCAACCGGCCGGTGCCGGTGGCGCCGTCGGTGATGGTGGCGCACCGGCTGCTGCTCGGCCGGGCCCGGGCCGGGGCGGCGCCGCTCGAACTGACCGACCGGGCCGCCGCCCTGGTGGGCGAGGTCTTCGCGGGGTTCGGCGCGACGGCTGGCGACACCGGCCCGGGCCGGGCGCTCGCCGCCCAGCGCCGGCTGGTCGAGGACGCCCGGGAGCTGTTGTCCTGCGAGCCCGACCTGGCCCTGCCCGAACTGGCCCGGCGGCTCGACACCTCGCCGTGGCGGCTCAGCCGGCTGTTCCACAGGCTCGCCGGCGTCCCGCTCCACCGGTACCGGACGCGGCTGCGGGTCAACGCGGCGATCGACCGGCTGGCCGGCGACGCCTGCGGAGCCGGCCTCCGGCAGCGTTCGTCAGCCGGCGGCGCGGACAGCCTGGCCGCGGTCGCCGCGGAGCTCGGCTTCGCCGACCAGGCCCACCTGACCAGGGTGGTACGGAACACCACCGGCCTGCCGCCCGGCCGGCTGCGCGCCCTGCTGACGTCGACTGCTGGGGTTCCGGGGAGCGAGGTGGCTCACCCGGTCGGGAAATTCAGCCCGTCGACAGGACCGTGAAAGCCTCAGCGAGGCTGCCCGAGGGCAGTCCGGCCGCCGCCGCGTTGCCCTCCAGCATCGGGCGCAGCCGGGCCTCGAAGTCCTCGTGGGACGTCTGCGTCACATGGGCCAAAAGCGCCGCGACCTTCTGCTGGTATGTGCCGGTGATATCCACGTACAGGTCCGGGCTCGGCCCGCCCTGGTACCAGACCTCGCGGACAGTCCAGGGCTGCAGGCCCTCCTCGTGCAGTAGTTCGGGGAAGGCGAACGGGTTGCGGGAGGCCGGGTAGATCGCGGCCGTGGTCGCCTCACCGACCGCCAGGTGGTCCGGGTGGCTCGGGCCGGCTATGCGCTCCCAGCGCCGCAGCGGCGAGTTGGTCAGCACCCGGTCCGGCCGGTACCGGCGGATGGCCCGGGTGATGTCGCGGCGCAGCTCGATCGACGGGGTAAGCATGCCGTCCGCGTACCCCTCCAGGAACTCGATCTGCTCGACCCCGACGGCCTGGGCGGCCGCCAGTTGCTCCGCCTCCCGCAGCAGCGGCATCTGCTCCCGCGGGGTGTCGTCGAACCCGCCCGCGTCGCCCCTGGTGACCAGCAGGTAGGTCACCTCCAGGCCCGACTCGACCCAGCGGGCGACGGTACCGGCGGCACCGAAGTCGAGGTCGTCTGGGTGGGCGGCGACGCACAGTACCCGCTTGGCGTCCGTGATGGGTTTGACCGAGGGCGGAAAGCTCACGATCTCGAAGGTTACCGGGGCCCCCTACAGGGGTCCGCGGCCGGCGCGCAGGATCAGCAGGGCGAGCTGCGTACCGTCGGCCCCCAGCGCCTCCCGGAAGCGGTCCAGGATCTCCCGCTCGCGCGACAGCACGAGTCGGGTACCGCCCGAGGCGACCCGGGTCGCGCCGACCTCCTGCGAGATCGCCGCCCGCTCCTGCCACAGACTGATCAGGGCGGCGTCGATCTCGTCGATCCGTCGTCGCAGCTCCGCGATGTGTGCGTCGGCCGCGACCTTGCCGGCGTCCGGCCCGGTCTTCTCAGACTTCGGACCGTCCAGGATCGTGGTGTTCATCGTTCGCTCCTCGGTAGGTACTGGCCGGGCCGCTCGGGCCGGGAGCGCCGAAACGCCCCGGGCTCGAGAGCCCGGGGCGTTTCGCAGGTCATTGTGATCAGGCGCGACCTACGGCTGCCGGACTCCCGGTGCCGTAGTAAAAAAATCGCGCTTCGTGACGCACGGAAAGAGTATGCCACCCACTGCAGGGACGCCGTCAAGCCCGCCGGGTGCGTCGCAGCCACCAGAGCCCGAGTACCGGCAGGACAAGCGGGACGAAGCCGTATCCCATGCCGTAACCGGACCAGACTGTGGCGTCGGGGAAGGCCGCGCGGTCCACCAGGCTCGCGGTACCGATGGTCAGCACGCCGAGCAGCTCGACCGAGCAGCACGCGGTGGCCAGCCGCCGGTCGTTGCGGGCCAGGGCCACCGTGGCCACGATGTAGATCACCGCCGCGAGGGCGGACAGCAGGAACGCGAGCGGCGCCTCGGAGAACTTCGTCGCGATCTGTACCGACGCCCGGGCGCTGGCGGACAGCGCGAACAGTCCGTACACGGCGACCAGTACCCGACCCGGGCCGGTACCGGTCGGCCGCGGCCGTGGGCCCTGTGCGGGCTCGGTGACGACAGGCTCAGCCAACGCCGCTCCAGACCTGGTCCAGTCGAACGATGAGCACCGGCACCACGAGGCAGCCGACGGTCGCGATCAACGCGCCCCACCGGGTCGGCTCCAGCTTCGCCAGCGCCCCGGACAGCGGCAGCACGATGAGGATCGCTACCAGGTACCCGATGAAGGTGGCCAGCTCCCGCGGGCGCTCGCCGGTGGCCAGGTGCCAGACGGCGACCGCGACCTGGGCGACCACCAGCGCCTCGACGGCGGCCATGGCGGCGAGTTCGCCGCGCCCGACCGCGCGCCTGCGCAGCGTGGTCACCAGGCACCAGGCCGCTGCGAGCAGCCCGGCGATGATGACGGCCGTACCCAGGCCGTGCGGTGTCATGGCCGCCACGATAACCGGCGCGCTCATCCGGCCTTGTCGGTGCCCCGGCATAGACTCGATCCCGCGATGCAATCACTCCCCGGACCTTCAGATGCGGCAGCGGCGTCGAGGCCGTCCGACGCCGCCAAGCCGGAGCGCCCGCCACGGCCCCGCAGGCTCGACCCCGACGCGCTCCTGGCGGGCCTCAACGGGCCGCAGCGGGCTGCGGTCGTGCACCAGGGCTCGCCGCTGCTCATCGTGGCCGGAGCGGGCTCCGGCAAGACCCGGGTGCTGACCCACCGCATCGCGTACCTGCTGGCTGCGCGTGAGGTGCACCCCGCCGAGATCATCGCGATCACCTTCACCAACAAGGCCGCCGGCGAGATGAAGGAGCGGGTCGCCGCCCTGGTCGGCAACCGCGCGCGCTTCATGTGGGTGTCCACCTTCCACTCCGCCTGCGTGCGGATCCTGCGTGCCGAGCACGGGTTCGCGGGGCTGAAGTCGTCGTTCTCCATCTACGACGCGGACGACAGCCGGCGGCTGATGCAGCTCGTCGCACGCGAGCTCGAGCTGGACCCCAAGCGGTACTCGCCGAACTCGCTGGCCGCGCAGGTGTCCAACCTGAAGAACGAGCTGGTCGACCCGGAGACGTTCGCGGCCAAGGCGAGCGGCCCCAACGAACGGGCCGTCGCCGAGGCGTACACGCTGTACCAGCGCCGCCTCGCCGAGGCACACGCGCTGGACTTCGACGACCTCATCATGACCACGGTCCACCTGCTGCAGGCGTTCCCCGAGGTGGCGCAGCGGTACCGTGCGCGGTTCAAGCACGTCCTCGTGGACGAGTACCAGGATACCAACCACGCGCAGTACGTGCTGGTCCGCGAGCTGGTCGGGGACACCGGTGAGCTGTGCGTGGTGGGCGACGCGGACCAGTCGATCTACGCGTTCCGGGGCGCCA
>CAZYCD010000143.1:0-11858 GCA_964645345.1 uncultured Micromonosporaceae bacterium | reverse complement strand
CTGGACCACCTCGATGTCGACGTTCACGGCGGCGACTCTAACAATGGCCTGCCCTCATAAGGTCGCCACGACGACCTACCTGCTCATTACGAGCCGGTCCCCGGTCGACGTCAGGCGGCCGTTCCGCTCGTCCAGCGTCAGTCAGCGTCCGCGGTCGTCCGGCGGTTTCCGTCGGCTCTCGTTAGCAAGGCCGTTAGCATGGCGGGTCTTTACGAACCTGTTGTACCTGTGTCCTCAGGAGGCCAGGATGTGCTGGTCGAGATCGACGGCCGCGAAGTTCGGACGGAGCGGGACCTTCACCGCCTCCTGGACCAGGCACTCGACTTCGGCGCCTACTACGGCTGGAACTTGGCCGCGGTGTGGGACCGGCTGACCACGGACGTTCCCCGTCCGGTCAGCGTCGTTTGGACGCACTGGCAAGTGAGCGAGCGGAACCTTGGCGCGGAGAGGTTCGAGGAGATCCGCGACCTCCGGTACGCCGTGCAGGCCCAGGACGAGAAATACGGCTGGGATGAACGGTTCGCGCTGAAGTGACGCCGTTACCCCCAGGCCGAGGGATCACTGGCAACGCGGTCGCTTGCAGTCGGGCATGAGGTCAGAGGTCCTGCTGCGGGTCGTTCAGGCCGCGTTCGATGGGGTCGGTTGCTGTACTTCGCTGTACTGCAATGTTCCGGTCGATCGATCAGGCCGAGTCATCGTTGGCGGCCAAGAGCTGACGGGCCGAACGCTTCATCGGACGGGTGAACGAGGACACGAACACCCTGCATCTGCAGGTGCGGACGCATCCCTCCGGCATCGTCTGCCACCAAGGCTGCTCTCAAGCCGTGACTTTGCAGCATGCCGACGATCAGTTCGGCCTCAATGCGGCTGCCAACGACCGCCAACACCGTCACGCCGTCCACGATTTTCAAACCCCCACTGCCGACCTAGCGTGCGCCTATACCCGTCGTGCTTGATCCCGCGAAAGCCTGCCAGTCGGTGCCGCAGCGGGACGGGGCCGGTCGGCCTCAGGCGGCAGCGCGTTCGCTACCTCGGTTCCGGCCGCCGCGCCCCGGTCCCAGATGGGGGGTGGCGATGCTGCCCGGCTGCGGCATCGGCGGTTGAGCCGATGATGATACCAACTCGACGCCGCGATCTGCGCGCCCGTCCTCGTGCCTGAGCCAGCCCGATGCTGCACGGCGCGCGCGGGACTTTCTCACCGTGGTCGAGCAACCTTTTCGGTCTGCCGGACCACTGAAGGTTGTCTGGTCGACTGACATGGTTGAAGGAGAGCACCGATATGCCTGCTCCACACCCGCACCGCCGGTGGCGCTTCGCGTTGGCGAGTGCCGTGTCGGCGGCGATGGTTGCGGTGGTGGCCGGTTGCGGCGGGTCGTCCCATGCCGGGGATGCCGCAGCCACACCGGCCGCCAGCACCCAGGTGAGCGTCGCGGACGGAGCAGGGTCCCCGGCCGGGGCTGCTACGCCCACCCCAGCGGCGAGTGCGAGCACCCCGCGCGTCGGGCCAGGCCGCGGCACCACCTCCGGTGGCAGCTCGACGGTGCGTTTCATGGGTAGCGGCACGGTGCTCATCGGCGGCTCGATGGAGGACTCCTCGGCGAAGGCCGCGCCGTTCGACCTGCGCTACGCCTATCTGCACAGCCAGCCCGCGCCTTCGTCGGCTTACTATTCGGCGTCGCGTTGCCAGGATGCGTGGTCGGGTTGGTGGGGCTGCTGGACCGGTAGCAGCACGGCGCCTGGCACCTACGTGACCTACCGGGATGCCCAGGCGGCCCAGGCGACGTACCAGGGCCGCGCGCGCCCGCAGAAGTTTTTCTGGACCTGGTACTCATTGCGCGACCTTGGGGATGCGGCAGGCCAGGGCGATGGTCCGGGCGAGGTGGTGGCCATCAACAGGCTTGACCTGCTCACGCGGTACTTGAATGACTACCGCTTCTTTCTGCAGAAGATCGGTAACTCGCACGACGGGATCGACCTTGAGCCTGATTTTTGGGGCTTTGCCCGGTCGCTCGGCAACCTGCACCAGGTCGCAGCGCAGGTCTCGGCCGCGAATCCCACGGATTGTGGTTCGCAGGAGAACAGCGCCGCCGGACTCGCCCGATGCCTGATTGCGATGGCGCGCAAATATGCGCCGAACACGGCCGTGGGGTTGCACCTTTCCTGCTTTGACTGGGAGAGCAACATCCAGAAGTGCGTCAAGGATTACGCGGACCTCGGGGCGAACTACGGCGACTTCCTTGTCACCGATGTGTCGGACCGCGATGCAGGCTGGTACGCACAGCCGGCCCACGGCGGTAGTAACCACTTCTGGACCGACCAGAAGGCCGCCACCGCGCTGCGGTTCTACAAGACGATGGCCGAGTCCGTGGGCAAGCCGGTGGTCCTGTGGCAGATTCCCGTCGGCAACATGGCGCAGAACAACACCCCCAACCATTACCAGGACGACAAGGTGGATTGGTTCTTCGGGCACATGGATCAGGTGGCGCACGCGCATGTCGCCGCTCTGCTGTTCGGTGCAGGGTGGCAGGAACAGACAACGCCCGAGACCGACGGCGGAAACCTGATCAGCAAGACGATCGCCTATCACAATTCGGGTGGTACGGCACTCGGGTAGGCGTGGGTGCGCAGCGAGACGGCGTCGTCGGGTTGCCGGGGTGGCGGGTCTCCAGTCGGCGATCGGGCGCCCGGGGCCCGTTGCATAGTCCCGGTGCACGGCGCGGCCGGCCAGCATCCGGGCGTAGTCGGCACCAGCAGGGGCGCGGTCGGTACCGGACGGGGTCGCTGGTTTGCCTTTCGCGTATGCCGCGAAAGGCCCACGGTGAGCTGGCCACGCGGCGCCTTGACGCCTATTGCACACGCTGTTACGTTCCGGCATCGGCATGGTCCCGGACGGCTGTTCGAGGCCTGCTGACCGGCGATCTGGTCACCGGGGTCTCGACGCGCGGTGAGGACTGGACGGTGGCCGCGCAGACGGGTTCCACAGCTGGCTCGGTCATGGAGGCCAACGAATGACGGAGGCGGCCATGGCGGCTGGGCGCGAGCACGCTTTCCACTCGTTCTTCGAGGCGCACTATGCGAAGCTGTCCCGCCTCGCGTACCTGGTGACCGGTAGGGCGGAGGTGGCTGACGACTTGGCTGCGGAAGCCCTGCTGGAGGTGTGGCGGTCCTGGGACCGGGTCGTCGCGGCGGACAGCCCGGTCGGGTATGCGCGGGGGGTACTGCTCAACCTGGCCCGCAACCGGCTGCGGCGGGAACGGCGGGAGCGTCGCGGTCTGCTCGGCTTGGTCCCGTTGTCGTCGGCGCGGATGTACGCCGGGGACGTCGACGTGCCGGCGGTCATCGACGTGCGCGTGGCGCTGCGCCGCTTGCCGTACCGGCGTCGAGCGTGCGTGGTCCTTCGGTACGCCTTCGACCTCTCCGAGCAGGAGACGGCCCGCGCCCTCGGCATCTCGGTGGGAGCGGTGAAGAGCCAGACTTCGCGCGGGGTGACACAGTTGACGGAGTTGCTGGGCGTGACCCGCCGAACCCGGCCGCCCGGCGCGCCGTCCCCGGCGAGCGAACCCGGGGACTCGTGGGTGCCCGCCGTGCGGGTCGCGGCCCCGCCCGGTCGGTCAGGAAGGGGGGAGTGATGTCGTCGGATCGGGTACGCGCCGCGCTTCGCGCCGAGGCAGCCGCTCACCAGCCGGACCGCGCGGCCATCCTGGCCCAGATCCAACGGGGGCAGGCCGCCCTCGACCCGGCCTTGACGTCCCGCCCCGGTCGCCGGCGCGCGGCCGTCCGGATGGCCGGCATCGGAGTGATGGTGGCGGCGTTGCTCGGGTTCAGCGTGGCCGTGACGTGGGCCGCCGTAGGCGCGGACGTGCTGCGCACAGCCTCGCACGGGCCAATGATGGCCTCCGCCCGGGCCAGCGACAGTCCTGCGCCGGTGCAGCGGCCCGTCCCGGCCAGCCGTGCACCGTCGGAGACCCATGCGCCCCGGTCGCCGGCGGCCTCGCCGAGCACCAACGGTGCTCAGCAGGGCGTTCTCCGCTCGAGCGGCGCCATCGACGCCCACAACAGCATCGACAACTGGACGCAGAGCAGCGTGACGGTGGCGATCACCCAAACCGTCACAGCGTTGCAAGTCAGCGTCCGGATCGTCGCCAGCCCGAACCTTTCGAGCACCGGAGCGTGGAGCACCGTGCTGGCCAAGGATCTGGACACGAGTGTTGAGCAACAGCCGGACGCGCTGGTGTACCGGTTCGCGCTGAAGCCAGGATCTAGCCTCGGGCCGGGATCGTACGTGTTCGGCGTGCAGTACAACCATGCCGTGGGTGGCCGGGATCCGAGCCGGGACACATACGATGCGGTGGCCGTGGCCGACGGTACCCGGGTCGAGGTGGGCGGCGGCTTCTGAGGTCTCCTCATGCCGTCGGATCTGTTGTCGCGCCGCCCGTCGCGACCAATGGCACAGGACCGCCGACGAACGCCGTGGCGCGGCCGCCACGGCGTCGCCTCGGTTGGGTGCGAGCGTGGTACAGCTGCCTGCGTCCCTTGAGTCGGGGTCATAGCCGGCGGTCGAGCCAGATCGACATGGCCACCTTGTCGCGGTGTACCGCACGGGTGGCGAGGACGACGGCGAAGGGGATCGCGGCGGCGGTTGCTTTCGCAAGCAACTGGCCGGGGACGGCGGCTCAGATCGGGAAGCCCGGCCAGGGCGAGGAACAGGATTTTCCCTAACAAGATCCCTAGCATTTGATCGTCCACATTGAACAAAAAGAGAAGATCATCAGCGGCTTGGCCTGCACGAATGAAGAGCGGCCGACGGGAATCGAACCCGCAACGTCATTTTGGTAGACCGACGACCATCGGGTCGTACGACGGTTTCGCCTGGTCGCGACCGGCGCGCCGACGGCTGTTGGTGCCTGCTCGTGACCGTTGGCGGCATGGGTCATGGCACGCGCATGGCACCTGGATCTGGTCGACGCCGTCGATGCTGAAGCCGTGCTGTTCCTCGAAGGGCGACCATTCGCCGGCCACGCCCTCGATGAGGTCGGCGAGGCGGGTGGTCTCGTCGTTGTCGTCGGCGATGGGGAGTATGTCGATCTCGATGGACATGGTGGCTTCGGGCGGGAGTTGGTCTTCGGCGAAGGTGCCCAGGATCGCCTGGGAGCCGACCACGACCACGGCCAGCTCCTCGATGATCTGGCAGGCGGTGCGGATGGCGTGCTCGAGTTGGTCGCGCCGCATCAGCTCGCCCTCAGTAGAACTTCGTCACGCTCTTCTTGGGGCAGCAGGCCGCTCATGGGGGAGACCTCACGCATCTGCACCGAGTCGGTGTCCAGCCCGGTCATCACGCGGCGCAGACGCGGCACGTCGCCATCTTCAATGAGGCGCTGCCAGCGGTCGAGGTTGCGCAGGTGGGGCTGTCCGCGCACGCTTCCGCGCAGCCGGTCGAGATTGCGCAGTATGGTCGGGCGCCACTCATCGAGAGTCTCTGGTGTCAGGTGCATCGACAGTTGACGGTGCAGTCGCCAGGAACGTTCGGGGGAGCGTCCCAGGTTCTGCTTGACCGGCCGTCGGACGATCTCGAGCCGGTAGCCCATGCACGAAAGGAGCCGGTCGAGCATCTCGTCGCTCATCGGGGTGCGCCCGGAGAGGAACTGGCTGATGCTGGGCTGGCGCACGCCGCTGATGCGGGACAGCTCGGACTGAGTGGTGCCGGTCTCCAGCATCACCTCGCGCAGAACCTCTTCACGGCCGAGCATACGAGTACTATAGCAGTCGGTGCTATGGCTCGTCGATCCATCGCGCTGGACGCACGGACCTCGATCAACATTCCCATCCCGCGAGGCGGCGGCATCCACGACCTGCTCGCCCAAGCCGCGCGCCTCGGACCGGTGCTCCGACGCGGCGGTAAGCGTCTTGAGGTCGCTGAATGCGGAGGCGATCGGGAACAGCAACGGCACGGCCTGCTGGGCCGGTTCGTCCAGACCGATGACGAGCTGGGCCTGGTGGAGGCCGAGCAGGTGCGCTGGGAGACCGACAGCAACCCACCGTCGCGCACATGCCCAGGATCGCCGGCTGTCCAACCCCGACGACGGGGTGGCCGCTTACGCCGCCGCGCGGCTGCCACCTCACCCGGCCGCACTGACCGCGTTGCTTTACGTTGCCGCGCACCGGGGCCAGGCCCCCGCCAGGGCCAACCTCGCCCAAGCCCGTGCGGCGCAGACCGGCGCTGTAGAACGAGGACCGTCAGGTTCCATCGGTTCACAACCGGTGGTGCACCCATACCCCCGGCTCGACATAGACCGCGTAGTCGTGTTCGACGCTGCACAGGACCGGCACGAGTGCACCGGGCACCACGACCGGTCCCGACACGTCGAACGGCAGGCCAGTCCAGGAACGCCACTCGTCCAATGAGCCGGGAATGACCATCGCGCGCTTGCAGGTGCCCACGATCCGGCCACCGGCCCGAACGTGAACCCGCAGCCACGGGTCCTGGGGCAGCCCGTCCTCGCGGACAAGTGTCGTGTACTCCTCGATTGGCACGTCCGGAACCAGGTGCTTGCCGGTCGGCCGCACCGGGGCGACCAGATGCTCGAACCCGAGGCGTGCCGCGTTGTCCCGCATCGCCATCAGCATCTTCCGGGACAGTCCGGTGCCCTGCCGGTCCTTGGAAACGGTGATCTCCAATGCCGAGACCAGGTTCGGCTTGCGCCCGACCTGGCGATCGCGGGCAGAGCGCCAGATCACACCGTCCCAACCGTCGACCGGGAGTTCTCCGACAGCCGGGTCGCCGTCCCATGCGAAAGGCACGCAGAACGCCCGAGCGACCGCCTGGTCCGGGGCGTCCGCGTCGTAGGCGATTAATCCGTATTCGGGGTGCGCGATCCGGACGTCGCTGTAGTACAGCAGGCCGATGGGGTCTTCGCTCATGAACGCGGGCCACGGATCGGTCTCGGCATTCATGAACGAGGACTTCAAGGTGGGTCGCTCGGCGATAGTCACGATGCGCAGATCCATGCCCGGATCGTAGGGAAGCCGGGTGTGGCGAGGCATTCTGATTTCATCGCTTGTGCCGGGCGTGGAACGTTCAGATCGCCAGACAAGAGGCTGGAGCCGCGGATTCGACGCCGGCACTTGAACCCGCAACCCGCCCGATTACTCGCAGTCGCTGAGTTGTCCGGAGACGATGCCCTCGCCAACGAGCCATCGGAGCACCTCAGAGGCCAACGCCGGGGCCTCCGACTCGGTAGCGTCCACGTCAGCGATGATCTCGAAGTTCTCGCCCACGGTCGGCACGGTAACCCGACCACCGAGATCGAGAGCGATCTCGGGGCCGCCAGGCACCGAGCAACCGGCGGCACCTCGGACTCGACTGGGAGGATGGTGAATAGATGCTACCGAAAGGCTTGCTCGGAGAAGCCAGCCTCGCATGGCGAGAGGCCCTGGTGTCGAGCGGACTCACCAAGCGAAAGCAGGACATCTATACCCGTCCGGTGTCGGACGAGGTGCTCGGATGGGTTGGGCTCAATCGAGCCACCCACCGCCCAGACGGACTCCTGGAGGTTAACCCCGTCGTTGGCGTTCGGCATCAGCCGATCGAGCGTATGGTCGCCGAGCTGCTCGGGCGGCCCTTCCACCAGTACGTGCCGCCGAGCATGAGCATCCACCTGGGCTACCTAATGCCGCAGCAGCGCTACCTCCCCTGGTTGTTCGGCGAACGAGAGTCGGTCCGCGACCTGGCAACCGAGATGGCGGAGACGATCGGCACATGCGGCGTCGCCTTCATGAACGAACACGCGACATTGCCGGCGATTGTCAGGTCTATGGAGACTGGCCTGTTCGGCTATCCGCATCAGACGGCGACGCGCCTACCGGTTGGCCTGCTCATGCTCGGCCAGCTCGACCGAGCCGAGCAAGCCGTGGCGTCATATTGCGACGGCCTAGGGGATCGCCAAGACCCTGCGGCAAAGCATTTCCGCGCCTTCGCGACAGCCTTTCGCGAGCGGATTGCAGGCGTCTAAGCCGAACAATGTTGCTCCGGCCCATGCACGGATGCGGTCACCAGATCCACGGCTACCAGGCTGCAGCCTGTACTGACTGTCAGCTTGGGAAGCATGCAACCCCGGGCTCGTGGACCGCGCTAGCCTCGTTGACCGCCGGTCTGGAGTGGCCCGGGATGGCCGGCGGTGTCCTGGCCGCATGGCCCTCCAACGGCTCGCCCGGGTCGTCGGGCGGGCGGGATGCCATCCCGGAGCCCCGAGCGCTCCCGCCGGAGGCTCTTTGACCTGATCCACGGCGGCCCGAGGGTCGCTCCCATCTAGAGCGCCGCCGTGGGGCTGCAACCGTCGGCGCCGGGAGCGTCAGCGGGAGGCGCCGGCGGCGGGCCGCAGGCCCGGCCCCTGGTGAGGCGGCGCGTGCGGCCCGTCAGGGCCGCCTTGATACAAGAGAGACAGAATCGGCAATGCTTCGCGGTCGCGATCGCATGCCTGGCAACTGATCTACGCATTACGAGTCGGTGCCGGGCTCGACATCGGTCGGCTGGCGCCCAGTCGGCGTGTCCGCCGGTGTCCGTGGTGGTCCGTCAAGTTCCGGCGGCTTGGCTGCTCGGTTGGCTGCTCGGCCGGGACGAGGTCCCGGCAGACAATCGCGGTGTGCTCACCTACGTCCGTTGGTACTGGCCTGACGATGACGTCTGGAACTACGAGGAGCTGGACGCCGACCGTCGGGCAGCCGGGCACGTCGAAGTCCGCGGCCAGGACGGCGTGATCGCCACGGCGGCCGCACTCGCCGAGGTCCTCGCGGCGCGCGACGACGGCGGCATCGAAGCGGTACAGCGGTACGAGGCTACCTATGGAGTAGTCCCCGAGGGTCCCTTCCCCGTGGACCCGACGGACTACCCGCTCGAGCCGGTCACAGCCGACGAGTTCGAGGCATTCTGGAACAGCGGCCGGACGCAGCCTTTCCGGCTAGACCACCAACCTTCCGACTAGCGGCAAGGCGGTCGCTAACGGTGTCGCGCGAGGTCACGGCTTCTGCGTAACTGGCCTCGAACCCGGCCGAGCGAAGCAGATCCCGAGAGGACTTCTGCGTTTCTGGGGTACTACCAGCCTGCCGAGGACATGATGCCCACGCTTGGCAGCATGCCCTCCTCCAAGATGATGTCGGTGCAGCGACGTGCGATCCGGTCGATGGTCTTGACCCACTCGTCTTTAGCCTGCTCAGCCGGGACGCCGCGCTGGGCTGCCCACTGCTCCAGGTCGGCCAGCGAGCCATGGAACTCGTACGACACCCACCCCCCGGTGGCCGGCACGTCGGACGCCCAGTGCCTCGGGGACTCCGGCGCCGTGCGGCGTCGACCGAATCCCCGTCGCAACCTCTTCACGGGCGCGTACGCAAACCAGTCCCTGTACCTCTGCTCCGCTGCCATGGTGACCACCCCCTACTGGCAGGTTATCGTCGCCTCGGGCTGCTCCTCTACGGGTACGCGCAGCGGCCGGTTGATGGCGCTCGTTCCGTTGATCAGGGCACTGCCGCGGAACGCGCCGGAAATTCGCCGCGTTCTTTGGTCGCAATAGTTAGGAGGGGGGCGGTCATGGCAGACGAGCGCGCGTTTTCGCGAACGAAGGTCTTGAACCAGGTCGGCACCTATAGTGGTATCGTGTTGGATGGCGCCGTGTTCGAACACTGCACTTTGGCGCAGTTCGACCACCCGCTGGAAATCTTGGTGCGCGACGCGTCGCTCGTCCACTGCAAGGCGACCGGAAACTGCTTCGTCCACGGCGTGAGGTTCGAGAACGTCACGGTTCACGATTTCGCCGCCGACGAACTCGTCGACTTCGCGGCATGTGTCTTCCGGAATGTCGTCCTTGAGGGAGCCATCGGCCCCTTCATCACGACACGGGCGCATCCCTCGTTGGGGGGTGAGCGCCGCGACGAGATTTCGCGATTGATGGTCGATTATTATCGCGAGGTCGACTGGGCGATCGATATCTCTCGCGGCGAATTCGTGGACGCCACCTTGCCCATGGTTCCCGGGAACCTGGTACGGAGGAATCCGGAGACGCAATTCCTCGTCAAGCGCGAGGTGTTGGAGGCCCATCCGCTGGAGGAGCTGCCGTTCATCGGCGAGTCCTACCGAAGGAGGTTCTCGACGAGCCCGTTCGACTCCTTGGTCGTCGTCGCGCCGACACGCTCGGACGCGTTCAGCGAGATCCATGCGCAGCTGTCCGAGATGCGTGAGCTCGGGCTGGCAGAATGAACCTGGGGCGAACGGTTGGTGCGGGGCGATGGGCAAGTGGGCATGGACCCACCTACCGGACCGGGTCGATCGGATCTACAACCTCAGCGAAGTGCTGCGCATGAAGACCGTGACGGTACCCACGCCCTGACGCCCGCATTCAACCGTCCCGTGTTCTCACTGACCAACGACGGTCAGCTTGGGAAGCTTCCAACTCGGGGGCTGTGACCACGCCGACCTCGCAACCGGCCGGTCCTGAATAGCCTGGAGTGATCGGCGATGTCCTGGCCGAATGGCCCGTCAATGGCCCGAGCTGTTGCCCGCTACCCCGGGACCAATGCCGGCCGCCGGGGCCGCCAGCAGGCCCTGGCGCGGAGCGGGGGTCCGGCCGCGTCAGCACCACGCGGCTACTCACTAGACACCAGATCGCCATAAGCCCGGATGGCGGGCTGCCGCAGCAGTCGCACATGGACCATGCTTCCCGGTATGCAAGGAACGTCCGCCGCCGGTGACACCCGCTCGGCAAGTGCCGACCAGACCACTACGGGTTTCGTGTGGGGTTTGGTACCGGGGATAGCGGGCTTTGTGCTGGGCGGCCTCGTGTTCGGGTTCCTCGCCCTGACGTGGCCGCATACACCCCCGGGGGACCGCGTTGCCGGCGCACTCGGTATCGCGTGGCTCCTCGACGTCATACCGACATTGCTGTTGCCCGTGGTGGGGATACGGTGGCTTCGCCGCGGCCGTCGTCGCCGTGGCCTTGGCGTCCTGGTCGGCGTGGCCACCGGGCTCGCACTCACGGTCGCCGCTTCGACGACGATCCTCTGGATCATCCAGGGCTGGTCGGGCACCTGCCCGTGCGATCCTCCGCCGGTTCAGCTCTGGTGAAATGGCTCTGACGTTCCGCTGCGATTCCGTTGAGGTTGCCTGCACCGAGCCGCTCGCGGATGTCAATGATCCCTTGACCGGAGATCGGCCCGCCCATCCCGTCTGCCCGTCGACCCGCCCGCCGGGGGGAGCGGGCCGGCGCCGCGGGGCCGCCACGACTCGCGGCCGTGAACGTGGCCACCGACGCTGGCGGCCCCGGTGACGGTCTGCTCGGCTTGCCCGGGTCGTGGGGCGGGCGGGTGCCATCCCGGAGCCCCGAGATCTCCCGCCGGAGGCTCTTTGACCTGGACGACCGCGGCCCGTGGGCCGCTCTCCAACCTGGAACGTCGCCCGGGGGCTGCAACCGCCGGCGCCCGGAGCGTCAGCGGGAGGCGCCGAGCGGCGGGCCGCAGGCCCGGCCCCCGTGAGGGGGCGCGAGCGGCCTGCGCGGGGTACCACGGCGGTCGTCTCCGCGTGGCTCGGCCACGCCAACGCGGCGTTCACGCTCAAGACCTACGTTCACGCCCAGGACCCGGCGCTGGCCAAGGCCGGCGAGACGCTCCACTCGGCTCTTACTGGGACGCCCCGCCACGCCGTGAGAAATGCCATCCACAACCGTGGATGTGAGGCGCAAGTGAGAAATCGGCCCCCGGAGACGAGTCAGCGGCCCTGCCGTTTATTGCCGGGAGAGCCGCTGACCAGGACTTTCATTACGAGCGGCCGAAGGGAATCGAACCCTCACCGTCAGTTTGGAAGACTGAAGCTCTGC
>CAZYCD010000142.1:0-12006 GCA_964645345.1 uncultured Micromonosporaceae bacterium | reverse complement strand
GGTCGCCCGGCTGCACCTGGACGCCCTGGGCGTGAAGCTGACCACGCTGACCAAGGAGCAGGCCGGGTACCTCGGGGTACCGCAGGAGGGCCCGTACAAACCGGACCACTACCGGTACTGATCCGGCAGGACGCGCGGGCCCGTTCCCCGGAAGGGGGACGGGCCCGCGCGCGTCTCTTCTTACGGTCGCCTTGCCTTGGCTTCCTGGCTTAGGTTAGCCTCACCTCAGATATCACGGGACCGTCGAACGAGGCCGCGGACGGAAGGAGTGCGGCGTGATCCCGAGCCTCGTGATCGGTCTCCGCGAGGGCGTCGAGGCCTCGCTGATCGTCGGAATCATCGCCGCCTTCCTCGGGCGCAACGGCCGCCGGGACGCGCTGCGGCAGATGTGGACCGGCCTACTCGCCGCGGTCGCGCTCTGCCTGCTCATCGGCGTCGGACTGGTGGCCCTCTCCCGCGAGCTGCCGCAACGGGCGCAGGAGGGCCTCGAAACGGCCAACTGGACGCCGGGCTGTTCTTCATCGCATACCAGAGGGACCCGCGCACCCAGAGCGTGCCGCTTCAGCGCGCTCTGGGCGCCCACGACGCGCTGAACGAGTACATCCAGCACGTCGGTTCGGGGCTGTTCGCCTGCCCGCCCGGGGTACCCGACGTCGGGCACTACTGGGCGCAACGGTTGCTTGACTGATCCGGTCACCACTCCCTGTCGCGACCCCTGACTTAACCCTGTCCGTAAACGCCGCCGCATACCGTCGCGTCCGGTACCGGATGCTCGTCGCTTACCAGGCAGTAGCGGCTCCATATCCGACATTCCGCTCTCACGATTAGTCCTTTCGGGCAACCGCTGTTGTCCGGTCAGGCAGCAAATACAGTTCGTGCGGACGACCACCGTGACTCCGACCTTCGGTCTGGATAACGGGACAGTCACGAATCGTCGTCGCCCCTTTGCATGCGGCGCCTGAAGACGTTTCCTTTAGGCACTACAACGCAGCCACAGTTGTCGCGGTCCAAAATCTGGACCCTCGACTCGGCGTGGGCTGCGGTAGCCGACTGGAGGGGACATGCGCACATCGAAGAGGCTCGTAGGCCTCGTCGCGGTCGGCGCAGCGTCGCTGCTCGTGCTCTCGGCCTGTGGTAAGAGCAACAACAGCTCTTCCACCGAGAACAACGTCTCGACGAGCTTTGCGGACTGCGCGACCAAGCCGCTCGACTGCAACGGTGGTACCACCAAGCAGGGCGGTTCCGTTACTTACACCATTGAGAAGCTCATCACGGGCTGGAACCTGAACGACACCAACTCGAACACCTTTGACTTCCAAGAGGTGCTGGACGGCGTCCTGCCGCAGGGTCCGTTCATCAACACCCCGGACCTTAAGCCGACGCTGAACACCGACCTGATGGTGTCGGTCGAGCAGACGAGCACCAGCCCGCAGACGATCGTCTACAAGATCCAGCCGAACGCGGTCTGGAGCGACGGCACGCCGATCAACGCGGACGACTTCATCTACTCCTGGCAGACCCAGAACGGGACGGACTGCAAGGACTGCGAGGCCGCCTCGACGTCCGGGTACGACCAGATGCAGTCGGTGACCGGCTCCGACGGTGGCAAGACCGTGACCGTCGTCTACAAGACGCCGTACGCCGACTGGAAGGGCCCGTTCGGCCCGCTGTACCCGGCGCACATCGCCAAGCAGCACGGCGACCTGGCCGCGTCGTGGAAGTGGCTCGACGCGACCCAGCCGGACTACTCCGGCGGTCCGTACATCATCACGGACTACCAGAAGGACACCTCGGTCACCGAGACGCCGAACCCGAAGTGGTACGGCAAGGTGAAGCCGAAGCTGGACAAGCTGGTCTTCCGGATCATCACCGACCAGAGCCAGGAAGTCCCGGCCCTGCAGAACAACGAGGTCCAGGCGATCTACCCGCAGCCGAACGCTGACATGGTCAACCAGGTCAAGCAGATCAACGGCGTGCAGTACAACCTGGGCAAGGGCCTGGTCTGGGAGCACCTCGACCTGAACCTGAAGAACACCGCCCTGGCGGACACCAAGCTGCGGCAGGCGATCTTCACCGCGGTCAACCGCAAGGACATCATCGACAAGACCATCGGCCAGTTCGTGCCGGGTGCCGCGCCGCTGAACAGCCACAACTTCGTGCCTGGCCAGCCCGGTTACAAGGACGTCGTGACCTCGACCGGTCAGGGCACCGGCGACCTGGAGAAGGCCAAGTCGATCCTGACCGGCGCCGGGTACACCGGCGTGGGTACCGCGCTGAAGACCCCGGCCGGTCAGGACGTGACCCTGCGGATCTCCTACACCCAGGGCAACACGCTGCGTCAGCAGACCTGCGAGCTGATCCAGAACGAGCTCGCCGGGCTGGGCATCAAGGTGACGGTGACGCCGATCGCCTCGCTGGGCAAGACCCTGGCGTCGGGCAACTACGACATCATCATCTTCGCCTGGGTGGGTACCCCGTACAACTTCGCGGGTGCCCAGCAGCTGTGGGGCAGCAAGAGCGACAGCAACTACGGTCACTGGACCAACTCGCAGAGCGACAGCCTGCTCTCCGACGCCGCCCAGCAGACCGACCCGCAGAAGGCGATCGACGACCTGAACAACGCGGACCAGATCATGTCGAACGACGCGTACGTTCTGCCGCTGTTCCAGAAGCCGACCTTCCTGGCCGTCTACTCGAACCTGGCGAACATCCGCGACGACGCGACCCAGACCGGTCCGCCGTACAACGTGCAAGAGTGGGGTGTGCGGGCCTCCTGACCCCAGGTCAGACGGGCTCAAAGCTCTAATCGCCAGTCAGCCAAGCGGACCCCGGACGCCGCGGCGTCCGGGGTCCGCTATCTGGACGACCCCGCAGTGGGAGGTAAGACATGCTCGCGTACACCATCCGACGCGTGCTGATCTCGATCCCGGTCCTCATCGGATCGTCGATCCTGGTCTTCTTGATGGTCAAGTTCTCGGGTGATCCCCTGGAACCGCTCAAGCTGCGCAACCCACCGGTCCCGCGGCACACCATCCAGCTGGAGGAGCACCGGCTCGGCCTGGACCGGTCCTGGCCCGAGCAGTACTGGATGTGGATCAAGGGCCTGATCCTGCACGGCAACTTCGGGCCGGCGGTGCACGCGGGCGACAACATCGGCAGCGAACTCGGCGGCGCGCTGTTTGTCACCGTCCGCCTGGTCTTCATCTCGGTCCTCATCGCCGTCATCCTCGCCGTGATCACCGGCGTGGTGAGCGCCGTCAAGCAGTACAGCGGCGTCGACTACACCGCGACGTTCTTCGGCTTCCTGTTCCTGTCCATGCCGGTCTTCTGGTTCGCCGTCCTGCTCAAGTCGGCGGGCATCTGGTACAACCAGAACGTCAGCGGGGACACGTTCGCCACGATCGGCGACCACTCGGTACTGGTGAATGGCGTGGACTACAAGGACGCCTCGTTCTGGACGAAGTTCGGTGACGTCGCGGGCCACATGATCCTGCCGACCATCGTGCTGGGGCTGGCGGGGTACGCCGCCTGGAGCCGGTTCACCCGCGCCTCCATGCTCGAGGTGCTCAACAGCGACTACGTCCGGCTGGCCCGGGCCAAGGGCCTGCGCTCCCGCCGGGTACTGGTCCGCCACGCGCTGCGCAACGCGCTCATCCCGCTGACCACGGTCACCGCACTGGACATCGCCGCGCTGCTCGGCGGCGCGATCGTGACCGAGACAGTCTTCCAGTGGCACGGCATGGGCTTCCTGTTCGTGCAGTCGTTGCGGGACATCGACGCCTATCTGATGATGGGGTGGCTGCTGGTAACCGCGGCAATTGTGATCATCTTCAACTTGATCGCCGACCTTCTGTACGGCGTTCTCGACCCGAGGATCCGCCATGCCTGAGCCGACCAGCGGAGCACCGGCCACCGCCACCAAGCCGGTAGTCACCGAGCCCGTCACCGGGCGGGTCGAGCGCGAGTTCACCGTCCGCGACCGTGGTCAGCTGCGCCAGGCGCTGACCCGGTTCCTCCGGCACCGCCTCGCGGTCGCCAGCCTGAGCGTCTTCGTACTGCTGGTCCTTCTGGCGTTCGTCGCGCCGCTGTTCTGGAAGTACGGGTACAAGGACATCACCCCCGACAACTCCCAGGCGCCGTCGCTGGCGCACCCGTTCGGTACCGACAATCTTGGTCACGACATGTTCGCCGTGACACTGCGGGGCCTCCAGCAGTCGATCAAGGTGGCGCTGTCCATCGCGCTGATCGCCACGGTGGCCGGCACCCTGTGGGGCGTCATCTCGGCGTACTACCGGGGCTTCGTCGACACCGCGCTGATGCGGCTCGCCGACCTCGTCCTCACGATCCCCGCCCTGGCACTGGCCGCCGCGCTGGCCAACAACTTCGGCGGTACCTGGTGGATCATCGCGATCATCCTCGGCTCGCTGTCCGCGCCGTATGTGGCCCGGGTGGTCCGAGGTGTCGTGCTGTCCTTGCGCGAACTGGAGTACGTCGAGGCGGCACGGGCGCTGGGCGCGTCCAACCTGCGGATCATGATGCGGCACCTGGTGCCCAACTCGTTCGCGGTCGTCATCGTGAACGCCACCCTGCTGGTGGCCCAGGGCATCCTGGCCGAGACCGCGCTATCGTTCATCGGGTTCGGCGTCCAGTCGCCCGACACGTCGCTCGGGCTGCTGATCACGATCGCCCAGCAGGCGGTGTTCACCCGGCCGTGGCTGTTCTACATCCCCGGTGTGTTCATCATCCTGTTCTCGCTGACCGTCAACTTCGTCGGTGACGGTCTGCGCGACGCCCTCGACCCCCGACAGACAAGGCAACGCAGGTGACCGCGACCGCAAACATCCGGCTCGGCCGGGTGGACCGTGAAGAAGACCCGGACCTGTTGCTGGACGTGGACAGCCTGACCGTGGCCTTCCCCACCGAGGACGGCGTGGTACAGGCCGTCCGTGGGGTCAGCTACCAGCTGCGCCGCGGCGAGGCGCTCGGCATCGTCGGCGAGTCCGGTTCGGGCAAGTCGGTCAGTTCCATGGCGGTCATGGGCCTGCTGCCCAAGACCGCCCGGATCACCGGCTCCGTCCGGTTCCGCGGTGAGGAGCTGCTGGGCAAGACCGACAACCAGTACGCGACGATCCGGGGCAACAAGATCGCGATGATCTTCCAGGACCCGCTGACCTCCCTGAACCCGGTGTACGACGTGGGCTTCCAGATCGCGGAGGCGGTGCTCGCGCACAACGACGTCTCCAAGAAGGAGGCCCGCGACCGGGCGATCGAGCTGCTGCGGGTGGTCGGCATCCCGTTCCCGGAGCAGCGGGTGGACAACTACCCGCACGAGATGTCGGGCGGCATGCGCCAGCGCGTGGTGATCGCCATCGCGATGGCCAACAACCCGGACGTCATCATCGCGGACGAGCCGACCACGGCGCTGGACGTGACCGTGCAGGCGCAGGTGCTGGAGGCGCTGGAGGCGGCCCGGGCGGAGACCGGCGCGGCCCTGGTGCTGATCACCCACGACCTCGGGGTCATCGCCGGCCACGCCGAGCGGATCTGCGTGATGTACGCCGGCAAGCTGGTGGAGAAGGGGTCGATCGACGACATCTTCTACCGGCCCCGGATGCCGTACGCGCTCGGCCTGCTGGGCAGCCTGCCCCGGCTGGACTCGTCCCGCCGGCACCGCCTGAGCCCCATCACCGGCTCGCCGCCGTCGCTGGTCAACCTGCCGCCGGGCTGCCCGTTCACCCCGCGCTGCCCGCTGGCCCAGGACATCTGCGACGAGGTCGAGCCGGAGCTCGTCACCACCGACGGCCCGGCGCACCTGGCCGCCTGCCACTTCCACGAGAAGCTGGTCGGTGCCAACGCCGCCGCGCTGTTCGGCACCACGTCCGCCGACCCCGAGCTGCTCGACGACTCGGCGGACCAGGAGGTAGATCAGTGACCACTGTGGACATTCCCACCCAGGCCACCGGTCCGGCGACACCGGTCGCCGCGCAGCCGGTGCTGTCGGTACGCAACCTGGTCAAGCATTTCCCGGTACGGTCCAAGGGAATCGTGCGCCGCCGGGTCGGTGAGGTGCACGCTGTCTGCGACATCTCGTTCGACCTCATGCCGCACGAGACGCTCGGGCTGGTCGGCGAGTCGGGCTGCGGCAAGACGACCACCGGTCGCCTGCTGCTGAAGCTCGTCGAGTCGACCTCCGGTGAGATCAGGTACGCCAACCGGGACCTGACCAAGCTGAGCGCGGGAGCCATGCGGCCGCTGCGCCGGGACCTGCAGATCGTGTTCCAGGACCCGTTCGCCTCGCTGGACCCGCGCATGACGGTCAGCGAGATCGTCGCGGAGCCGCTGCGCATCCACGGGCTGTACGGCTCGGGCGAGCAGGGCAGCAAGCAGGTACGCGAGCTGCTGCGCCAGGTCGGGCTCAACCCGGAGCACGGCAACCGGTACGCGCACGAGTTCTCCGGCGGCCAGCGGCAGCGCATCGGCATCGCCCGGGCGCTGGCCCTGAAGCCGAAGGTACTGGTGCTCGACGAGCCGGTGTCCGCGCTGGACGTGTCCATCCAGGCCGGCGTGATCAACCTGCTCGAGGACCTGCAGAAGGAACTCGGCCTGTCCTACCTGTTCATCTCGCACGACCTGTCGGTCATCCGGCACATCGCGCACCGCGTCGCGGTCATGTACCTCGGCCGGATCGTGGAGACCGCACCGGTCGAGGAGCTGTTCACGAAGGCGGCACACCCGTACACGCAGGCGCTGATCTCGGCGATCCCGCTGCCCGACCCGCACAAGGAGCGGGCGCGCCAGCGGGTGCTGCTCACCGGCGACGTGCCCAGCCCGGTCAACCCGCCCTCGGGATGCCGGTTCCGGACCCGTTGCCCGAAGTTCGCCGGGCAGCTCACCGACGGCGAGCGGCAGAAGTGCATCGACGAGATCCCGGCGCTGAGCGACCGGGGAATCGGCCACCCGACCGCGTGCCACTTCGCGGAGGCCGCGAAGCTGGTCTGAGATCCAGCATCCGGCGCCGGCACCGTTCCCACGGTGCCGGCGCCGTTGCGTTCGCGATCGGGTCTGCGCCGTTCGCGGTCGGGTCAGCGCCCGGTGTCGGGCATCGTCGCGGGTCGCAGCGCGGGCGCGCCCGGAAGGGGCGGGAGCGCGGGCAGGACGCCGGGCGGAAGGCCCGGCGGGCTCGGGCGGTCCGTCTCGGCCTGCAACTGCGGCCAGACCCGGCCGGCGGCCGCCCGGGCCACCGCGAGCTGGTGCGCCGCCCGGCGGTTGCGCTCGGCGAGCACGGCGGCCAGATAGGCCCAGCCGGGGGTACCCGGAGGGGGCGGCGGGGTCGTCGTCGCCGCCACCTCACTGGCCAGTGCGTACCCGAGCCGGGTCCGGGCCGGCTCCCGCAGTTGCCGGTTGCGGGCCAGGTAGTGCCGTACCGACAGCGCCAGGTCGTCCTCCAGCCCGGTGAGGTCGAGCAGGGCGGCCCAGCCGGCCAGGTGCGGCGGCATCGCCGGTACCCAGCCCCAGCTCTCCGGGGTGCGATCGTGGATCACGACGGTACCGGCGGCCAGGTCGCCCAGCCGCTTGCCCTGCGGGTTGACCAGCATGGTCCACAGGCAGATGAGCCAGCCCAGCGGCGGCAGTACGACCATGCCCAGCGCGGGGAACTCGATAGCGATGCCGATCAGCGCCCGGGTCAGCGCGTGCCGGAACCGCACCGGCCCGCCGTCGTCGCGGATGACCCGCAGGCCCAGAGCCAGCTTGCCGATCGTGCGGCCGCGGGTCAGCGATTCGAGCAGCACCGGGTACCCGACGAGCACCAGCACCGCGTCCGCGACGAGCAGGGCGGCGTCCAGGGCCGTGTCGTCGACGGAGCGGAGCGCCAGCCGCAGCATGGCGGTCAGGAACGCCAGCAGGACCGCCAGCAGTACCTGCACGACGAGGTCGATCAGGCGGGCCAGCGCCCGGGAGCCGAGCCGCGCGACGCGGACGTCGAGTTCGACGGCGTCGCCGCTGACGAGGCGCAGTCCCTCGGTGCTCACCCGTACAGTCAACACGACCGGTAGGCTCGGCGGGATCCCTACCGACACGGGGTGCGCATCGTGGACCTGGACGCCTATGTGGCGGAGCACGCGGGCGAGTGGCGCCGCCTGGAGCAGTTGGCCAGCGGGCGCCGACTGGGCCCGGAGGAGGTCGACGAGCTGATCGCGCTCTATCACCGCGCCGGTACCCACCTGTCCGCGATCCGCAGCCGCGCCGCCGATCCGGCCCTCGTCGCCCGGCTGTCCCGGCTGGTGCTGACCGCCCGGAGCGCGATCACCGGCGGCGGTGCGTTCTCCTGGGCCGTGGTGGGCCGGTTCTTCACCACCACCTTCCCGCTCGCGGTGTTCCAGGCCTGGCGGTGGTGGTGCGCGGTCGCGACGAGCTTCAGCGTGCTGGCGTTCCTGATGATCTGGTACGTCGCCGGCCACCCGGAGCTGCAACGCGCGTTCCTGTCCGACAGCCAGATCCAGAACCTGGTCAACTCCGACTTCGCCGACTACTACTCGCAGTACCAGGCGCAGAACTTCGCGCTGCGGGTGTGGACGAACAACGCCCTGGTCGCCGCGCTGTGCCTGGCGGCCGGCGTGTACGTGGTACCGGTCGTGCTGGCGCTCGGGTACAACCTGTTCAACATCGGGCTGGAGGGCGGCGTCATGGTCGGTAACGGCCGGGCCGACGTGTTCTTCGGGCTGATCGTCCCGCACGGGCTGCTGGAGCTGACGGCGGTGTTCGTGGCCGCCGGTACCGGTCTGCGGGTGGGCTGGTCGTGGATCGCGCCGGGGCCGGACCGCACCCGCGGCCGCGCGCTGGCGGAGACCGCGCGGCCGGCCATGCTGGTGGCCCTGGGGCTGGTGGGCGTGCTCGCGGTCAGCGGCCTGATCGAGGCGTTCGTGACCCCGTCCGGGCTGCCCACGGCGGTGCGCGTCGCGATCGGCGTGCTGGCGTGGGTCGCGTTCCTGGCCTACGTGCTGGTGTTCGGCGGCTGGGCGCACCGGGCGAGGCGCAGCGCCGACCTGTCCGAGGACCTCGCGGGCGCGACCGCGGTGACTGCCGGCCCGGTGGTCACAGCCGCCCCGTCGCCTTCAGGGTGAGGTACGCGTCGGCCACCCGGGACGCGAAGTCCTCGGGTGGCGCGTCGACCACCTCGACGCCTCCCCGGCGCAGTGCCGCCCCGATCCGGTCCCGGTCGGCCAGCGCGCGGTGCGCCGCCGCCGCCGTGTAGATCCCGGCCGCGTCGTCCCGAGCCTCGGTCAGCGCCACAACCGCCGGGTCCCGTACCGCGGCGAGGAGTACCTTGTGCCGCGCCGTCAGCTGGGTCAGTACCGGCAGCAGCCCGTCACCCAGGGCACCCGGCTCAAGGGCGGTGAACAGCACCACGAGTGCCCGCTTCCGCTCCCGGCGCAGGATCTCCCCGGCCACGAGCCCGAAGTCCGTCTCCACCAGAGCCGGGTGCAGCGGCGCCATGGCGCTCGCCAGCCGGGGTAGCAGGGCCCGGCCGGTACCCGCCTCGACCGCCGCCCGCACGGCCGTGTCGATGGCCAGCAGGTCCACCCGGTCGCCGGCTCGACTGGCCAATGTGGACAGTAGCAGAGCGGCGTCGATGGCGGCGTCAAGCCGGGGCTCGTCGCCGATCCGGGCGGCCGAGGTGCGGCCGGTGTCCAGTACGCAGAGGACCCGCCGGTCGCGCTCCGGCCGCCAGGTGCGCACCACGACGTCCGAGCGCCGGGCGCTCGCCCGCCAGTCGATGGAGCGCACGTCGTCGCCGAGCACGTACTCGCGCAGCGTGTCGAACTCGGTACCCTGGCCCCGCCCGCGTACCACCGTCGCCCCGTCGATGACCCGGAGCCGGGCGAACTTCTCCGGCAGGTACCGGCGGGAGGTGAACGGCGGCAGCACGCGAAGCGTCCACTGTGGAGTCGCCTGGTCCGACCGCCGGACGGTCTGTTGCCGGTAGGCCATGCCGAGCGGGCCGTGTGAGCGCAGCGTGACCCGGACGGCCGGCCGGTCCCCGCGACGGGTCGGGCGCAGTACGGTGGCCAGTCGGGCGGCCCGGCCGGGCTGCAGCGTGAACCGGTGCGCCCGCGGTCCCTGCGCGCCGGCCGACGGTACCCACGCGTCGCGCAACTCCAGCCGTACCGGCCGCTGGCCGTCGTTGTCCACGGTCAGCGTCACGGTAGCCCGGTCGCCCAGCCGTACGTGACGGTCGCCCTCCCGGGACAGCCGGACGTCGCGCAGCGCGCCGGCCACCACGATGTCCACAGTGGACAGAAGCAGGACGGTGCCGAGTACGGCGGCCGCGACAAGCCACGGCGCGGGCAGGAACGCCAGGAGCACCGCCCCGGCGGCGAGCAGGGCAGCGGCCCGCCACGTGATCATCGCGGGGTGGGCACGGTGGCCAGGACCGCCTCCAGCACCGCGTCGGACGTGACCCCCTCCAGCTGCGCCTCGGGGCGAAGCCGCACCCGGTGGCGCAGCGTCGGCCGGGCCAGCGCCTTGACGTCGTCCGGGGTCAGGTAGTCGCGGCCCAGCAGCCAGGCCCACGCCTTCGCGGCGGCCAACAGCGCGGTCGCGCCCCGGGGCGATGCGCCCAGCTCAAGCGACGGGGACATCCGGGTCGCCCGGCAGAGGTCGACGATGTAGGCGAGTACGCCGTCGGCCACCCGTACCCGCTGGCACGCGGCCCTCCCGGCGGCGAGGTCGGCGGGGCCGGCCACCGCCCGTACCCCTGCGGCCGCCAGGTCGCGCGGGTCGAACCCGTTGTGGTGCGCGCGCAGCACGCCGAGTTCCTCGTCCCGCGACGGCAGCGGTACCGACAGCTTCAGCAGGAACCGGTCCAGTTGCGCCTCGGGCAGCGGGTACGTGCCCTCGTACTCGACGGGGTTCTGGGTGGCCGCGACGATGAACGGCTGTGGCAGCGGGCGCGCGACGCCGTCCACCGACACCTGCCGCTCCTCCATCACCTCCAGCAGGGCCGACTGGGTCTTCGGCGGGGTGCGGTTGATCTCGTCGGCGAGCAGCAGGTTGGTGAAGACCGGCCCCTCACGGAACTGGAACGCGGCGGTGCGCGCGTCGAACACCAGCGAACCGGTCACGTCGCCGGGCATCAGGTCGGGAGTGAACTGCAGCCGCTTGGCGGACAGGTCGAGGGAGGCGGCCACCGCCCGGATCATCAGGGTCTTGGCCACCCCGGGTACCCCCTCCAGCAGCACGTGGCCGCGGCACAGCAGGGCGATGACCAGACCGGTGACCACGGGATCCTGCCCGACGACCACCTTCGACACCTCGGCGCGCAGCCGGGCCAGCGCGAGTCGCGCCTGCGCGGCGTCGTCGCCGTGGTCGCCGACGTCGTCGAACGGCGCCCGGGGCGGCGCCACCAGCGGGCCGGACTCCTCTGGTAGGTCGGTCATCGGGAGTCTCCTTTGTGGACATCGGTGAAGGCGTCGCGCATCAAGGCGTCGAGGGCCCGCGCGGCGGCGACGAGGTCATTGTCGGACAACGGTTGCGCACCGTAGAGCGCCGCGCGCACCTCGTTTGCGGGCCAGCCGGTACGGGCCGCCAGCGCATCGACCACAGCGGACGGCGCGGGCGGGTCGTCGCCGTCCAGGTCGAGCAGGGGCAGCAGGCGGTGCAGAGCCGCGTTGCGCAGGGTGGTCAGCGCGGCGGATCGGGCGCGGGCCCGCCGGTACAGCCGGCCGCGCCCGGTGACCGTCTCGACGCCGCGCACGAGGACGGGCAGCGGCTCGGTGACCGGTGGACCCAGCCGGCGGGCGCGGGCCAGGGCGAGGGCCACCGCCGCCGCCGCCAGCATCGCGAGGACCGCCCAGAACTGCGGTGGTACCGGCAGCGGCGGCTGGCTGTCCGAGGCGTCGCCGGCGCCGGTACCCCCGGCGTTGCCGTTGCCGCCGCCGGAACCGTTGCCACCCGCGCCGCCCCCGGCGTTGCCGTTGCCGCCGCCGGAACCGTTGCCGCCCGCGC